>JARXAH010000079.1 GCA_029865945.1 Bacteriovoracaceae bacterium
AGTACTAAGGGATTTTTTTTCTTAGGGGTGGTCATAGGATTTCTTGGCCTCTTTGTGGGTGCCACTGGTTTATTGCTAGGCCCATTTATCTTGAGACCTGATCTGAATAAAGAATCGACGGTGGCCACCCAAGCGGCGATGCAAACGTTCAATCATGCGTTAAAAATAGGATCCTTTATTTTCTTAGGATTTCATTTCTTAAACTACTCGCTAACCATTGCAGGATTATGCCTCGGTGCGATTTTGGGCAGCATGGTGGGTGTTAAAATTTTAAAACAAATAAGTTCAGAATTTTTCTTTAAGCTCTTTAAAATCGTCATGTTCTTATCTGCTCTAAAAATATTTTGGGATTTTTTCAAAGGGAGAATATTATGAAGGTAACAAAAAAGTTTTTGATCGCGGCGCTTTTCAGTTTGCTATTAAATTTTCTAGCTAACGCGGCGGCGGCCGAAGAAACCATTCGAGTTCAAGGCATGGGGGAATTAAAAATTATCCCGGAAGTCGCCTCCATTTCGTTTGATATTACGACCAAAAATAAAGACTCCAAAAAGGCGCAAGAAATGAATGCGACGGAGGCCAACCGAATTGAAAAAATTCTAAAAAATGATTACAAGATAGAAGATAAAGATATTTCCACTCAAAGTTATCAAGTGAATCCAGAATATGATTGGGTGGATAACAAAAGAATCTTTAAACATTTCTCTGCGGTCCACGGCCGCACCGTGCTCGTGAAAAATACCAAAGACGCAGGAAAAATTTTAGATGAACTTTACTCTGCAAGTAGTAGCGAACAAAAAAGTATTAATATTCACGGAATTTATTATTTAACATTAAAGAAGCAGCAATATGAAAAAGATGGTATTGCCCTTGCGATGGATGATGCCCTCGCGAAAGCAGAAGTGATGGCAAAGAAAGCAAAAAGATCGATCAAGAAAGTTTTGCGAATTTCAGATACTAACAGTAATTGGCAAAATCCGGGCCCAATACCCATGGCGAATGCCAAATCCAATGCCATGATGTCGGTGTCCATGGATAAGGATAGTATGAGCAGTACTCCCGTCAGTAGTGGCGAGATGTCGATTACGACCTTTCTCAATGTGGAATATGAAATGCAATAGTGATCGAAAGTTATCTGAAGTAAGCGATTTCTATCGATGACTCTTGAAAAGCTATGGGAATATCAAGTCCGGCACCCAAACCATAAAAACTAATTTGTTGATGAGTAAGGGTGCCATTTTCTTCCTCAGTTTGCCTTGCATAATTGGCGAAGGTAAACAAAGGGCCAAGCATGGGAAGGAAAGGAATCGGGGCCACATTTAATTGAAAATTTTTGCCGTAATACCTGCCATGCAGATCCACATAATTGGCGTCGGTCACAAATACCATTACAAAAGTATCTAACTTCGCAAAAATAGCGGGGAGCGCAAAATAATTAGACCGCTTCACATTAATAAATAGTTTAACATCTGGTTTTTGATTGATGGAAAACCAGCCAAGTTGGTGACACTGAGCGAACTCCATTAGGCCTAGCTGATACTCGGCGACGTTCGCGCCACCGCCAAACCCATAACACACAAAATGGGCCTTATATTCTGCGATAGCAGAGAAAGAAAAAACAAATAATAATAAAAAAATGTAATGTAGCTTTTTCAAGATAACACCTCGCCCAGATTGCCTAGAGTGATCATAATCAAAAGATTTGAGGATGGACAGCTCGGCCATTGATCAGAAATAAAATTTAAGTTTTTAAGGTTTTGGCGTTAGCGCCTCAGGTTTTTCATTGGTGGGCCTTGTCACCTCTCGTCCTTGGATTTGATCGAGCATTTTATTAAATTCCAGCGCCACTTCTTGAAATTCATCGTATTTTCTAAAATAAATTCGAAGCTGCCCTTCCCCTTTTTTTACACGCTCAAAGGCCGACTTCAATTTATAAAGCGGGCCAGCGACTCGGTGAGAAAAAAGTAATCCAATCATCCCGATGCAACATAAAAAAAAGAACGTGATCACGCCCTGTAAAAGAATAATTTTGGTCAATTGATAGTGCATGATCGCTTGAGTTTCAATTGGAACTTTGGAAATTTCAATAATTAATTTATAAGTATCATTGGCAAAATTATAAAATAAAATACTGTAGGTAAAAGCGAGGGCGGCCCCCGTCGAGACCATCCAAAAAACGTATTTCAATTGAAACTGGGGATTGATTAAAAAATTTTTTATATATCGTTGGTGCTTGTGACCAGAACTGTTCATTGTTTTCATGATTCCTCGCTTGAAATGACATAGTTACAAAAAATTAAAACATCTATTTCAAGGATGATAAAGTCCTAATCATTCCAGTGGCCTTCTTTTCTCACCCAATCTTCATCTTTGTTGAGAATTCTATCCAAATCGGAAAAACTTCTTTTGGCCAGGGAGATCAATGCTTCTTGGTTGTGATGATGAAAAAACGCTTGCTCTAACATTTCTTCATCATGCTCTTTAAAGCGGTGGACATATTTTCTGGCATCACTTGCCCTTTCTCCCAAAATTTCTAAGAGCTTTTGCCCCATGGTGAGACCAGTGAGGAAGGCGTCTCTAAAAATCATATCAGCGCCTGCTTCCCGCAAGGCGTAATAATCGTTTCGGCCATGACACCTGGCCATAATTTTTAAATGAGGAAAGTTGACTCTCACCAGTCTTACGATTTGCTCAGCAGTAAAAGTGTCGTCAACCACAATCAGTAATACTTTGGCATTTTCCGCGCCTGCCAATTTTAACATGTCTAATCTGGTTGCATCGCCAAAGTAGGCCTTGAAGCCAATTTTTTTTACCTGTTCAATTTGTTTAGGATCCGTATCAAGAACGGTGGCATTAATTTTTTTTGCGTGTAGAAGTCGAACAATGACAGTACCTAAGCGACCAAAACCGGCGACGATGACGGGATTTTCTTTTTGTTCATCAAGTCGATTTTTTTCTCCCGACTTATTTTTTTTTGCGTTAAATTTCTTTTTAAATACTCGGTCGTAGAGCAAGAGTGAGAGGGGGTTAAACACCATAGTTGAGACGATCACTAAATTGCAAAGGGATAACTGGGACTGAGTGATAAGGCTTTGGTCGTGGGATAATTTTAAAATCACGAACGCAAATTCTCCGATGGGGGCCGTGATCAAGGCCATGACCGTGGATTCTTCCTTATCCATTCCCGAAATTTTTCCAATGAGAAAATGTAATCCAAACTTAAACAAAAATGCGGCCACACCGTAAATAAAGACTTGTTCGTATTTGTTGATGATGAGTGACAAGTCGATGGTCATTCCTACTGAAGTAAAGAATAATCCCATGAGAAGCCCTTTGAAGGGCTCGATACTGGTTTCAAGTTCGAAACGATATTCGGATTCCGCGAGAAGAAGGCCCGCAAGAAAACTTCCAAAGGCCATGGAAAGTCCAACACTCTCCATCAAAAGGGAAACGCCCACCACCAAGAGAAGAGAAATGCTCGTGAACAATTCTCTAAGTTGAGTGGCCGCGAGTTGTCTAAAAATGTAGTTGAGAAAATATTTTCCTAAAAAAATAATGAAAGCTACGGTCATAAAAATTCTAAGTAAACTTTTATAATCGATGAGGTGATCAATGCTTCCTTTATGAGAGGCCCCCAAAAAAGAAACCACTAAGAGCATGGGAATAATCGCCAAATCTTGAAAAAGTAAAATGGCAAAACTTCCCTTTCCTGCGTTGGTTTCCGCCATTTTGCGCTCTTGCATCACCTGAAGTCCGATGGCGGTGGAAGAGAGCGTTAAGGCCATACTTAGGGCGAAGGCGAACGAATTTCCGTGGGACATTAATTGCAAAAGAAAAAAACCCAGCATCACACTTAAGAGCATTTGCGGTGCGCCCAACCATAGCATTTTGGTTCGAAGTTCCCGAAGTTTTTCGGGACGAAGCTCAAGGCCAATGAGAAACATGAATAGAACTACGCCAAATTCCGAGATCGCCAAAATGCGGTGGACGTCGTTGAAAAATCCGAGGATAGAAGGTCCAATGAGCAAACCGGCCATTAAGTATCCCAGGATGGCGCCCAGGCCCAATTTTTTGGTGAGCGGAACGAAGATCAAAGTGGCAGTAAGAAAGATGATGAAGCCAAGTAAGTATTGGTGGTCTTCCATGGAATTGTCCTTTAACTAAAAAACTTTAAAAATCATCGATAAATTTTAGGGTCGAAAAATTTTTTAAATTTTTTTCGGTTGTCAGCTTCGTTAATTCTTCCCTAAAAAATTCGCGCGCCTTCACTAAATCTTCTTCTTGATTGAGGCGATGAACGCCGTAAAAAACGAGGGGCTCGATGTAGTTCATGTGACAATACTTGGCGGTCTGCTCGAGCGAAATCAGGTAGTGGGAAATGGGAAAAATATTTTTTCCACCAGCAGCGTAAGAGGCCTGGGTTCCTCCGGCCGTCACGATGGGGATCAAGAATTTATCTTGTAGTTTTTGTCCGCGCTGGCCGAAGGCAAAGCCAGGCGCAAACACGACATCAATCCACTCTTTAAGGAGCGAAGGAAGCGCGTACCAACGCAGCGGAAAATGCACAATGATGCCGTCGTACTCCTCAAGCAGCTGCTGCTCGCGGGCCACATCGATGTGAAAATCAGGATAGAGTTCATAGAGGTCGCGAAATAAAAATTGAGGGTGCTGATAAACCTCTTCTAAAAGCGCCTTACTCATCACTGAGTGTGAAAAATTGGGATGAGCAAAGAGGTAAAGAAGTTGTCGCATATTTTTTATCATAATCCAGGATAATGTCATTAACCATTGGAAATTACTGTACTTTTTCAGTTGGTGACTTTTTGTGGAGAAAAATCCACTGCAAAAGCGCTTGCGATTTTCTGTAGAAGGATTAAATTCTTGTTATCAAGAAACATTTTGTTTCAAACTATTTTAAGGAGATCTTATGAAAAGTTTATTATCTGCAATCGTTCTTTCTGGTTTATTTTCAGTAGCTGCTTTAGCTAACGAAGCTGCTGTAACTGAAAAAACTGAAACTGTAAAAACTGAAACTGTAAAAACTCCAAAACTCAAAGGCAAAAAAGTAAAAGATGCTGCTGCTCATGATTCTTCTGCTGTAAAAACTGAAGAAGTAAAAACTGAAACACATGCTCCAGAAACTAAGTAGTTAATTTTAGTTAATGATTCGGAACAGCGGCCACAAGCTGCTGTTCCTCTCTCGATGTCCTCGATTTTATTTCTCTCTCTATAATCTCAAAGATCTTTTGTCACAATCGAAATCTTGTAACCCACACTCTTCACCGAATCCACCAGCAAATTACTCTTGGAAAGTTTGTTTCTCAAATGCGCCACGTGACTATCAACCGTTCGATCCGCCACCGAAACGCTGCCCCAAACATGTTGCAAAATCTGCTCTCTCGAATAGACTGTGTCCATTTGCGTGCTCAGTAAATTGAGAATCTTAAGTTCGGTATGAGTTAGCCCTAAGTCCACTTCTTTTGAATCATGCAACCATAAGGCAACATACTTTTTTCCATCGATGAGGACATTGCCCACCTTCCGCATAATCAAACTTTCTTGTTCTTTTTCGAATTTTTTAATTTTAGATTGAGCGCGAATTTTAAATTCCAGCGGATCAAATGGTTTGCCAATAAAATCTTCGGCGCCCAAAGAAAACGCGTGGGCCTTGCGACTAATATCTGCTTGCCCAGACAACACAATCAAAGGAACCGATTTGATATCTCGCCTGGACCTAAAATCTTGATACCACTCGAGCGCATCCCCGTCAGGCAATAAGATATCCATGACCAGTAATTGGAATGAATGAATTTCCCATAATGTAGATGCCTCTTGCAAAGTATCGGCCTGCAGAACAGAATAATCACTTAAGGTAGACTTAATAACTTCAAAGATGGTGTTATCATCTTCAATACAAAGAATTTTATTGGCCACAAAATATCCTTAAAGAAAACAATGAAAATAAAATGATGTTATCACGATTAAAACTCCCTTTAAACCTTGAGCAACTTAAAAAAAGCTACGACCAGTGGTTCATCTTGGCAGGCCTTGGCGTATTAGTGTTAACCACCATTTTTATTTTCTGGGCCGTTTTGCGACTTGAAAATCTGACCATGTCTCAAAGTAACTCACTTAAAGTCCAAACCCAAATTGACATGATTGATGGCCAAATCAAAGATTGGATTATTGCGGTACAAGCAAAAATGATTGACCCACCTCCTTTTGCCAACAAAAGAATTCGCGACATAGAAAACAATATCCTTCTAGAGATAGAAGATTTAAGTCACATGACGAGCAATTCTCAAGACGTCTCGTCTAACGTTTCAAAATTGGAATCTCTTTGGAAAAAATTACAGAAAACAAGAAACGAGGACGGCTTTCAAAAAATTCCGCCCCAAATCGATGGCATCCTTGAAGAAATTTATCAACAAGAAGTGAATAAGCTCTACGAAAAAGATCCTTTGATTATTAAAAATATCAATTTATTGGTGGCCATCACCATGCTCTTAACGATCATTGGCTTTTTTATTATCTTTACCGCCTTTAAGCGAATCCAAAGACAAAATAAAATACGCCAAGATTTAATGATTGAATTACAAAAATCCCAGCAAGAAGCAGTGGAATCTTCCCTGCTTAAATCTAATTTTTTGGCGACCATGGGCCACGAGATACGTACTCCCTTAAATGGAATTATTGGGTTAACAGAAATCTTACAAAATGATTTATCCACCATTGATCAAAAATATTTTTTATCCCTAATCCACAATAGTGGAAAGAGCTTACTAAAAATTACCAACGATATTTTAGATTATTCCAAAGTTGAAACGGGAAAAATTTCTTTAAATTTACGCCCTTTTTCTATTCAAGAACTTCTCAAGCAAATAAAAGACGCCACCCTACCAAAATCTATTGAAAAGAATTTATCCCTGGAAATGGAACTGGATCCGACCATTTCTGAAAATGTCATCGGAGATGCAGAAAAATTATCGATCATCCTCCTTAATTTGGTGAACAATGCCATTAAATTTACGGCCCAGGGAGGCGTAAAAGTTTCGGTAAAAAAAATTCATCAAACCCAATTATCTCAACTTGGATCAGATTTTGGAAATGTGGCGCAGGAAATTCGCTTTGAAGTTTTAGATACGGGAATGGGTTTAACCGATGAACAAAAGGGACAACTTTTTTTACCCTTTGTTCAGCTTGAACAAAGAGGAACCCATGGTGAGGCGGGATCTGGGTTAGGACTCTCTATTGCCCAAAGCTACGCAGGCCTCATGTCCAGCAGTATCAAAATTGAATCGAGCAAGGGAAAAGGGAGTAGTTTTTACTTCCACGTCATGCTGATTCCCACTGGGCCCAAGAAAATATTTTCCAACTATCAAGTACAAGATGTTCGTGATTTAAAAAACCTGCCCGCGCTCTTAAGCAAAAATATTTTAGTTGCAGAAGATAATCATACGAATCAAATTGTGGCGGAAACGTTTTTAAAGAAAATGGGAATGACGGTGGAGATTGCAGAGAATGGAGAGGTGGTTCTTAGCAAAATGAAACAAGGGGCATCAGTTGATCTTATTTTCATGGATCTCAACATGCCCGTCATTGATGGGATTTCTTGTACCAAAATTTTAAGACAAACTTATCCTGAGTTGCCGATTGTGGCGATGACCGCAAGTCTCTCTCCAGAGGAAGAACAATTGGCCCTCGCCGCAGGAATGAATTGTTTTTGCATGAAGCCCATTAGTTTCGAATCCCTTAGTCAGACTTTAAATTTTGTCTTTCACCAAGATGATTTCGTATATACATTTTTTACGTCCAACAAAATAAAAAAATTGAGGCAAACCTTAGGTGTGAACGCGCTTAAAAATGTTTTTTTGGCCTTTTTAAAAGATTTAGAAGAATGCGACAAGCTAAATAAATCCGTTACGGATTGGAAGCATTGGGGGCACAAATTAAAATCTTCCGCCGCTTTGGTTGGTGCTGAATCTTTATCTGAGCTTTTAGGAAAAGTTGAATTGATTTCACACGAGGATGAAGAATATCACTTGTCGATTAAAAACGCAGAAGAGGAAATGCAAAAAATCATTAAGATATTAAAAAAATATTTAAGAAAATAGACAGATCCTACTCCCCTCGATGAATTCACCTCAGAAGAGAGTAAGATCTATCTGTATCCGAATCTTACCTTTTTTTTAACCGATCAATTTCAAGGCACCTTGCGCCATAGTGTTAGCTTGTGCCAATACTGAAGTTCCTGCAGAATTCAATATTTGATTTTTTGCATTTTCAGCAGCACCAGCAGCATAATCTAGATCGCGAATTCGAGAGTTCGCGGCCGACATATTTTCTTCGAAAACTTGCAAGTTGCTCGATGTAGAAGTTAATCTATTTTGAAGAGCTCCTAATCTTGCACGATGTCCTGATACCATTTCGATGGCCTTATCCAAAGAACCCAAACTGGCTTGAGCGCTTTCTTTGTTTCCAACCGTCAATCCTTCAACTCCTAGTGAAGATGAAGTAGAAACAGTTTCTGTGGCATTGTAACTAATTCGATCTTGAAAATCGTTGTTTCTAATCCCGATTTGGAAATCATACTTATCTCCAGTTCCATCCAACAATTTTCTTCCGTTGAATTCCGTAACTTCTGAGATACGCTGAATTTCCTGAATGAGATTTTGATACTCCATGTCTGTAAAGGCACGTTCCGATTGTCCAACCGTGTCTGAAGCAGATTGGATGGAAAGTTCACGCAACCTTGTCAAGATCGTGGCCGTTTCGTTGAGTCCACCTTCAGCAACTTGAATCATAGAAATACCGTCATTCGCGTTGCGATTGGCCTGCGCGGAAGAACGAATTTCTGATTTCATTTTTTCACTGATGGCGAGACCTGCGGCATCATCGGCAGCTTTGGTAATTCTGGTTCCAGAAGACATCTTTGCCATAGTTGACTCAGATTCTTTGGTGTTCACCTTTAATGCTCGCTGCGCAGCAAGAGAGGGAACGTTTGTGTTGATGCGAAAACCCATGTCATCCTCCTTAAATCATCACACAACTCCCTGTGCTCAATCCCCCAAACCATGAGGTATGACAAGCATCCATGCTTACTTTTTTGTTTGCCCTAACTAAGTTAGAGCAACCACTAGATCGGAAGGAGGAAAATTTTTCTTAAGTTTATATTTTTTGGAAGATGAGAATCATCAAGTATGAATCATTATTTAGAATAATCCTTCTTTTTGTAGCATCTCTTTAAATAAATTTAAGGTCTTAAGTTCATAGTTGCCTATATCATTCAACATTAAATTTTTTAAAACTTCTGCAGGAGTAATTTTCAAACAAACTACTTGACGTGAATAATGACAACATAAATTAAAAGATTGCTGCTCAATGGACAACTTCGTTATTTTTTCAGGAAATCCGTCACCTGATTTTTTTTCTTCATGCTGTTTAATCAAATCTAATACTTCTTTTGAAACATATTCTTTATCTTGTAAAATCGAAGTGGCCTCTCTTGGATGGGCCTTATAGATGGCCCAATCATCTGGCCCAAAATTTTCATAAGGTTTAAACATTAACTCCACTGCTTTTATTCCCAGTCGTGTCAGACCCACATCATGAAATAATCCGGCCATCCCAAAATTTTCGAGCACCGATTTTTTAAATTTACTTATCTCTCCAAATTTTACAGCGAGTGTGGCGACGTTCACAGAATGCTTGATCATCAACTCACTATTTCCCTCTTGTCCATCGGGTAAATTATTTTTAAAAATTGTTTTCAAGACGTCATTGTTATTGGTAAGAATTTCTACAATTCCTTTGGCGGCCTTTTCTGCTTTTACGTAGGATTTTTTACTTCCTGGATCTTGTTGAATCTCGTCAGCTGCTTGGGTGCTGTATCCATTGGCCGCATGCGCTTTTTCTTCTGATGACATCATCACATTGTGGGCCGCTTCTGTTAGGGATTGATCGAGATAATTTTGATATTCAAGTTCTTGTTCTTCCGGAATAAACATTTGTCTTACTTTATTTTCCTTAAGTTTTGAGAGACGAACGGTTCGAATATCATCACCTCTTTTAATATAAAGAACATATTTATCTTTCATTTTTAAATACAAATCAAAAACAAACGGCACTTCACTTTTTAGTGTGGAAATTCTAATTGGTACAAAAATCATAAAGTATACCCATCATCAAAACGGTTAATTTTGCCTTTTATCTTTGATCTAGTGATTTTTACTTAAAAATTTTATCATTCAATTACCATGGTATCATTTTTGATAATTCTAAAAAAGTTTATTCCTTTTATTCCTAATACCCGACTGATTATGCTGCTTACTTACTTTTCAGTGAATGTGGGATGGTGTAAATTAAAAGAAGATAGTGTGATTCAAACAGTGGTGATTTCCAACAAATCGTTAGAATTTAAAAATGGTTTAGTGCGTTCCTCCTCTCAGTTTCAGTATTTTATCTTTGATAATCTATCTAAAGAAAGCATATGGATAAAATTAAGAATGGATAAATCTAAACCCTTTTTTTTTGTCGTCCCTGGACGAAGTAGTTATGAGCTTAAGCAGGTGCTCAATAAAGCGCTCAAACCTGTGATAGAAGTTTTAAGTCCGGCCGGAAATTCGTTAGAATTATTTCCAAATTCCTAATAGCTTAAATGTCATGCTATCATTAAATTAGAATTTAATAATTTATTTTAATATATGAAATATTTAAGAAACCATTTTCGTAAGGGAAAAACGATTGTTGTCCTCTCTGACCTTCACCTAGGAGCAGGCCAATTTAGAATGGATCTTAGAAATCCCTTAGAAGACTTTTTTTTTGATCGTGAATTAATTGATTTATTCCATTTTTTTAGCTCGGGAATTTATAAAGACCGCAAAGTGGAAATTGTCTTTAATGGTGATTATATCGATTTTTTGGCGACTCCCTTTGTCGATTATTTTGAAGATGAATTTTGGAGCGAAACTTCGGCCATCACCAAACTCAACTTAGTGCGCGATGCTCACCGAGAAGTTTTTATTGCCATGGCCAATTTTGTCAAAGTTAAGGATAAAAAAATTGTCTACGTCGTGGGAAACCATGATGCTGAAATTTTACTTCCTGGAGTTCGCGAAACATTTTTGAGTTTTTTTCCGGAAAATTTACGCGAACATGTCCTCGTACCAGAAGTAGATACCTATTCGCCCACACCAGGTGTTTATCTTCAGCACGGCCACCAATATGAGCGGGCCCACAATTTTGATCCTAAAAATGCCTTCACCGAAGATTCTCTTGGCAAGAGATACATCATTCCCACTTGGGGGGCCTACTACTGCACTCATATCATCAACAAATTTAAAACCGAAAGAAGTTATATCAACCAAATTCAGCCCATCAAAAAATATTTAATTCATGGCCTATTATTTGATGCTTTTTTTACGCTCAGATTTATGTTCTCCAATACCTTTTTTTTCGTGATGGTACGGCTATGGTATTGGTACTACCATATTAAATCTTTCCGCTTAAAAGAAATTATCAATGATACCAAAGAAGAGTTAATGCTTTTCCAAAATTATGAAACCTTAACCAGAAAATTTTTTCAAAAAAATCCTGATACCAAAATTCTCATTACCGGCCATACTCATCATCCTCAAATGCGGACCTTTAAAGACGGAACTACCTATATCAACACCGGAACCTGGACTAAAATCATCAGTTTAGATTTTTCCTTTAATTTTAATGGGCATTACTTAACGTTTGCTAAAATCGACACCAACGCTGATCACTATGAATTACAAGATTTTAACCGCACGGTTCATGTCGAGTTGTTGGAGTGGAAAGGATCTTCAGCAGAACCGTATCGCAGCTATTTGTCCTGACGCCTAAATTTCTTTAAGATTAGAATCCTGATAGGTGAGTTCCATGAAAAATTCACCATGATTACATTTAATCGGTATCATCACAATTTTCGTTTGTTCAGGATAAGAAATTTTATAGTCCTTTCCTTCTACCGTAGAGGGAATACACATATCGATCATATATCCAAGGGTCCTGAGAGTTCGTTTCGCATTCCCAGTCACGATATTGGAAATTTCTGCTCCCACATCCCCAATTTCTTTAGAGTAGCTCGTGTACTCCCCCATCAACATGGCAGAAGCTATTTTTAGGTATGTAGGCATCGGAAAGCTGATCACCATCATTCCCCGAAAAGGCAATTCCATGGAATCTATTTTTACTTTACCATTCAGTCCCATTAAAACCGTCACATCACCATAGGGAGAAACCCCTTCTTTTAAGGCCGGCTTACCACACTCAAGTGTTGTAAACACCATGGTCTCAAACACTTTTTTGGTCGCATCGATGAAAGGTTTAGAAAAATCTAAAAACCTTGTGCTTTCTTTTATACTCATAATCATTATTCTCACTCAATGGAAATCGATTCAATATTGATACTTTAAATACTAACCCATCCCTAATTCTTTTAGAAGGTCATCAATAGAATCTTGCACATTGCCTGTTGAACTTTTCGGTTCTTCTTTACTCACAATATTGGCATCACCAATCGTCACTGAGGCCCGCTCTATGTGCTGAAATTTCTCGCTGAGCCATTTTAATCTAGTAATAAAGGCGCTCGTACTGATACCTGTAATATTTATTTCCCCAGATTCTGCCACTAATTTTAACATCTTTTTTAATATTTCGACGGAATCAAACAATACAGCAACGACAATGTTGATGAGTTTCTGATCATTAATTTGGCTGGATTTATATCCAATAATTTTTCCGAGTTCACACATGGTGGAAATTTTATGGAACTCTAGTGCCTTGGCGGCCCCCATGATTCGATCAATAACTTGACCAAATTTTTCCAGTAAGTGCCCTTGAGATAAATCTTCTTCTAGCGCAAATAATATTTCTTCTAACTCGTTTAAGAATTTGTCACTTTCTTTACAAAAGTCGAGCACAATTTCTTTCATCGAATCATCAAATAAAGCACTACTTGACATAAAAAATTCCTTATCTATTTTGAATTTTTATTTAAGGAAATATTTTATCCATTTTTTCTTTTAAAACTTGGATCGAGAAGGGTTTAACAACGAAATTATTTACGCCGGCCTTGACCGCAATTACTACGTTTGCTTGTTCCGCCTCCGCGGTGACCATTAAAAAAGGAGTTTTCTTCATCGACTCGCTGGATCTAATATTTTTTAGTAAATCTAATCCGGTCATACCTGGCATGTTCCAATCTGAAACGACAAAATCATAGGGTGCTCCCGTGCTGTGGGCCTCTTGGATGGCCTTCCAAGCAGGGTCACCATCTTCAAATTCTGATACATTATCAAAGCCCATTTTGTTCAACATATTTTTTATGATTTTTCGCATCGTACTCATATCGTCAACGACTAGGATTTTTGCTTTCGGATTTAACGGCATACCCTCTCCAAAATTCTTAAAAATTGTTAAATATAGTAATCCTATCGTCAAAAGTTAGATTTTACTTAACCCTAAAAAATAAAAAAAAATAAAAAT
>JARXAH010000070.1 GCA_029865945.1 Bacteriovoracaceae bacterium
AAAATATTCCGATTCTGTTTGATGGTCATCTTGCCCAGCGCATTTGGCCAATTCTACTGTCAAATGTGATGCCCACATTTTAGAAAGTGTTATATCACGCGAATACAATTTCTCCCACTCTTCTGTCATATCATTGAGAACCAATTTCTGAAGCTCTAATAGTGATAATTCATTATTGGTTTGAAAATCATCAAAAAATAAATATTTCAAATAAAGACTGCGTACAAATTCCTTGATTTTTTCGGAAGGAACGTCTCGCTTTGTCTTCAAAAGTTCATAATGAGATGAGTCTTCAATAAAAGATCTAAAAACTCCTTCTTTGCTTCCTTTTTGCATCAAGTTTGAAACAATTTGTGTTTCCTCACTTTCTGTGAGATTTCGAGCGGGGAAATGGATTTTTAATTTTTTAATATATTGCTTGGCCAAAAATTCACTGCCCTCACCTTTTGGCGCAATGATCTCGGCAGTTGGGTCTACCTCATTTGACTTAGCGGGAAGTTGTTGAATTTGTTTTTTGATTTCATTGATGGGCAAAATGGGTTTAGTCATAGAAACCGCATCATGGCCGATACTTAACCAAGCTTTGAATTGATTTCTGATTTTTGGGGATAATGAGAGAAGAAATAAAAACAAAAAGAAGTAAAAAATATTTTTCATATTCTTTATCTTACGATCGAACCCACCAAATCGTAATCTAAAACTTCGGTTATTTTCACCTGCACGTAATCACCTGGAGAGGCCTCTCCTTCATTGATAATTACATTCCCGTCGATATCAGGCGCCTGTCCTTCGTGTCTTCCCACCAAAAGCATAGGAGTTTCAGGATGCGGCCCTTCGACTAAAACGCGAATGGTTTTCCCCAGATAATTTTGATTAAGTTCACGAACAATATTTTTTTGCGTTTCATAGACGATACTAAAGCGTTCATCGATAATTTCTTGAGGAACTTTGGGCAACAATTTAAAGGCCGGCGTTCCTTCTTCATCGGAATATTTAAAAACGCCAAGATGATGAAAGCGGCACGCTTCAATTCCTTTTAATAATTTTTGAAAATCTTCTTCTGTTTCACCGGGGAAGCCAACAATCACTGAGGTGCGCAAAATAATATTAGGGACAAGCGTTTTTAAGCGAGAAATTTTTTCGTAAATCTGCTCTTCAGTCACTTTGCGATTCATGCGCTTCAACACACTCGAAGAAAAATGCTGAATCGGCATATCAAGGTAGCGACAAACTTTTTTAGAATGAGCAATCGTACTCATAAGCTCTTCGGGCAAATCATCCGGGTACATATAAAATAAACGAACCCATTCTAAATGTTCAATCGATTCCAAAGAATTTAATAAATTTACTAAATGATGATCACTTCCCACACTTGCTTCTAAATCTACTCCGTAATCAGAAAGATCTTGTGAAATGATATTAATTTCCTTAACACCAGATTCCACTAATCGCTTCGTTTCTACGGTGAGTGATTCAACTGATCTTGAGCGCAATTTTCCTCTCAGTGTCGGAATAATACAAAATGTACAATTGCGATTACAGCCTTCGGAAACTTTTAGCCACGCCATATGTTTAGGGCTGGTATTCATACGTGGATCAAATTCGGTGTGAATATATTTGGGAATTTCCACAAAAGATTTTTTTTCTAATTTACCTTCTTCCAGTGCTCGCAAAAGCGGGACAATTTTTTGGTACTCTCCGGTTCCAATAAAGAGATCCACTTCAGGCATTTCGGCCTCAAGTTCTTTAGAATATCGCTGGGCCATACAACCTGACATGACTAAGGCCTGGCACTTTGAAGAATTTTTATGAACCGCCAAATCGAGAACCGTTTCTATGGATTCCACTTTGGACGCTTCAATAAAGGAACAAGTATTGACGATGATCACTTCTGCATTTTCCGGATTTTCGGTGAGGGTGAATCCATCAAGGCCTAAGTGGCCCAGCATCACTTGGGAATCCACCAAATTTTTGGAGCATCCAAGGGAAGTAAAGAAGAGACTTTTGTCGCGAAATTTCACGCTATTTGCGCTGTTTTCGATATTAGTTAAATTTGTCATATAGTAGGGAAAATAATGCAAAATGCTGGCGACTTCAATCTAATAATGCTGCTGCAAAAAGATTTAATCTTGAGTGAGAAAAAAACACCCTACTGACTGTCTATTTTTCATCGAGGCGCCCACCACCATGAGGGCCACTTCCACGGCATTTCGAAGCCCAATCAATTGATCGTGAAGTTTGGCGTTTTTATAAAACTGCCGCACTTCGTGGTTTAGCTCAATAAACATCGCCTGAGCGCGACTGAGGCGCTGCCGACTTCTAATAATGCCAACATAATTCCACATACTTTGCTTAATACTAATAAGATCCTGGGCCACTAAATCCATTTCAAAGGGGCCTGAAGACAATTCCCAATCTTTGATTTGTGCTGCTGCATAATGATTCATGGATTTTACACTCGATGTGATGTCTATCGCCGCTAAGTGCCCCCAAGTGAGCGCTTCCAAGAGTGATGTTGAGGCCAAGCGATTGGCTCCATGTAAGCCAGTGCACGCAACTTCACCTACGGCATAAAGATGGGAAAGCGATGTTCGGCCGCGGCCATCGACAACCACTCCCCCACAAGCATAATGAGCGGCCGGAACGACGGGAATTAAATCTTTCGTGATATCGATGTTATGACTGGAGCAATATTGATGAATAGTGGGAAAGCGCTCAAGCAAATACTCTTTTCCGAGTTTTGTGACATCTAAATAAACGCACTCCGATTTATCGAGTAACATTTCTGAAACGATGGATCTGGTCACCACATCACGTGGGGCAAGCTCGGCCTGTGGGTGATAGCGATCCATGAATCGCTCTCCACTCGTATTTAGTAAGACACCTCCCTCTCCGCGCAAGGCCTCAGAAATTAAAAATTTTCTTCCGGTGCTCGGTGAATAAAGAGCGGTGGGATGAAATTGAATGAATTCCATGTTGGCCATGTAGGCCCCGGCCCTTTGTGCCATGGCGTGCCCATCGCCGCGAGCGGCGTCTGAATTGGTGTGGTGTAAATAAAGAGATCCAATGCCTCCTGTGGCCAGCACCGTTTTCTTGGCGATCATTTTTATCACTTGAGGATTTTTCTGATCGAATAAATAGGCCCCCACAATTTGCGGAAAATCGTATCGTTGATTGAGCCCCACTCCATGATGATTGGGAGCAATCAGATCAATGGCGGTGTGGGAGGTGAGAATTTTGAAATTATTTTTATTTTTTTCCTTGGAAATTTTGAGCAAATACTCAAAGAGCGACTGATGAATATTTTTTCCAGTGTGATCGCCCGCGTATAAAATGCGGGCCATGCCGTGGGCCGCTTCTTTCGTGAGCGACAATTCCTGTTCTTTATTGCGTTCAAATTGAGTAAAAGATTTTTTAAGTAAATATTCATCGAGAACGTGGGAGGAATGTTTTAATAATATTTTAATCGCTTCCGTTGATGAGGTGTGGGAACTGGCCGCTTGAATGTCGGCCTCGAGGCCATCGCCCAGATCATCTTTGGCGTAGACAATGCCACCTTGTGCCCAATATGTATTACTCTCCCAGGGTGTTCCCTCACGTGATACGAGGGTGACGTCCAGGCCTTCTTCCACACACTTGATGGCCGTGATGAGCCCGCCTATCCCTGAGCCAATAATCAAGACGTCTGTTGTTGCGTTCATTTTTTTCCTATGGGAAATAATTTTAAAGAAAAATCCATTTTAGGCAATTCGCTATACACACTTCCCACACTGATGGCATCGACGTTAGGAATGGCATAGTTTGCAATCGTATCAATTTTGATACCTCCTGAAACTTCTAAAATCATCGAGGAGGGCTTTTTGGCGGCCAATTTTTTTACCTCTTCTGGGGTGAAATTATCGAGCATCACATACGTGATTCCCAATTCAATGGCCTCAAAAAATTCTGCCTTTGTATGAATTTCTACCATAAGGGGACGATGCCATTTTTTCATTTGTGAAAAAAATTCTACGGCCTCCTTCAATCCGCCAAAGAAATTTTTGTGATTATCTTTGATCATCCATTGATCCGTTTGGTGAGATCGGTGCGGTTGGCCACCCATTGTTTGAAAAGCATATCGTTCAAAAAATCTAAGTCCCGGCGTGGTCTTGCGAGTATCTAAAAGGGCAATCGTGGAGGAATTTAATTTTTCTAAAAAATGCTTGGTTTTTACTGCGATCGCCGAGAGGTGAGAGAGCAGATTTAAGGCCACTCGCTCTTTACTTAGAGCATCTGCAAAGGAAGCCTCAAAGGAAATGACTTCTCCTTGAGAAATTTTTTTGCCTTCCCACCCTTTTATAATAACTGGCGCAAGTTCAGAGGAAATAAAATTAAAGAAAAAAGGGAGGCCAACAATAAATCCGTCACTCTTGCACCTAAGCTCACAGCGACACAAATCCGTTGGTAGAGAATTCAAATAAATGGCATTCTCAAACATCCCATCTTCTTGCAAAAACACATCCCCATGTTTTGCAAAAACCTTGTCTTTAAAATCCTTAAAGGGGCCACTCAATCGAATTTCCGTCATGGAATTATCCTTTCTTTTTGGATAGCTGCAGCGGCCATTCTACTACATTCTTGGGAGGCGTCGAAAGTTATTTTTGAAACGCGAAAATTTCAACGTGCGGTCGCTGCTAACGAGTCATCAAATGATAGAATTTCTGGATCGATCGAACAACATACGGCCCATACTTTTTACAAGCTAGCAAGTGATGAGAACCAGGCCCTATCGACACCAACGAAATTACTGGGGATTTATGTCCTAGGAATAGATTTAGGCTTAGGCCGCAAAATTAAGCAGATCCACCAAGATTTTGGGATGAAGCATTTGTTTACGCCCTCAGGCCTTCAAGTCACGCCCTTGGTTTATCTTTTTACAAAAATTTTACCAAAAAAATTCTTGAGTTATATGCTGCTTATTTTTTACTGGCTAAGTATTTTATTTTGGAAAAATTCAGAATTTGCCGCCCTGCAAAGAATGTTACTATTTCATGGGCTGAATTTATTTTCTTGGAAAAATTTGAAAACCCCTACGGAAATAGCTTTTCTCGTAACATTTCTGATTGATTTTTTTAAAGGCACCTACGACTTATCACCCATGAGTTACTGGCTAAGTTTTATTTTTCTTGGAACGATTTATTTAGTTAGGCCGAAATTTTTATTTTATCATTTCATTGTACTGCAATCCTTTATTTCCATTTTGTTTGACCAGCGTTTTTCTTTTCTTCACCAAATCATGGGGTCTATTTTTTCGTTACTATCTGTACCGCTTTTTTTTATCTCTCTACCCATTTTCCTTTATGCAAATACTTTTTATTACCAATATATCGTTCATCCCTTAATAGATGGATTTTACATCTCCTTAAATATTTTTTCTAACTGGATACCGGTTAATTTTTTCTTTAGGCCAAGTTTGGATTTAGTACTACTGCTCTTTTTTCTTCCTCGTATGAAGATAAACTTTGTGAATCTATTGATCGCTTTTGTTTTTCCGGTGAGTCTGCTCAATTAGTTTAATAAAGCTAGCTTAAGAAAAAAGAAAAAAAATCTCTTAGCTAGCTTTTTATTGTGATGTTATCGCTTTAAGTTGATATAAATAAAGGGCTCTTGAACTTTAATGGAATCAGATTTAATTTTCCTAAATTCCTTAAATAATCTTCCTTTAATATTAAAAATGTCGAGCTTTGCGGATTTTAACTCAATTACCAATTGATTATTTTGGGCATCAAACTTACTTGTTCCCCCCAACTTTACCACTCCTTCAGCTGGAACTAACATATATCCGCGAAGATTAAAATTTCCATTATCGACGTTCAAAGTTATGTCTTCCCCAGAAATCATATTAGGAAAAATGACCGATTTAATCTTTACGCTTCCCTTAGTAAAGCAATTGGCAAAGATCGCAGATAAGAAATTTCCATCTGTCACTTTCGGGGTACAATTCGCAGAGAGTAAATCAATAGAACTCTCCCCTTTATCAACACTTACAGACGAGAAATGTTCAAGCGAGAGCTTGTTGTTCGTTTCATTAATTAAAAGATTGAGCTCTTTAAACAAAATGGATTTCATTTTGGGGCCGACACTTAAACCAAAATCTAAAAGTCCTCCAGGAAGAGACGCCTGAAGTGAACCAAGTGGGCCTTTTTTAACTGCGTAGCTGCTGGAAAAATCAACTTGATAATCTTGTTTATTGGCCACAAGTTTTTTGGCGCGCACACTTCCAGAGTCTGTTGACTGCCAATCCATACTGGCCGCATCAAATTGAAAAAAAGTGTCTGCATGTGTAGAAAATGAAACGACGATAGAGGCAATAGAAAATAGCAAAGAGATTTTTTTCATAAAGTTCCTTCCTTGAAAAGTTATGATGGTTGATAATATTAGCGAGATAAATTCCTATCATCTCGCCTTGCGGAGCTTCTCTAAAATTAAGAGCGCCTTAATCTATTTTAAGCGATTTCTTAATTTCTGCAAAAACTGTTTCTTCTAATAGATGAAACTTTAAATTATCCAAGTATTTGGGTACACTTTCATAATAATTTTTTATTTCATCAACAGACATTTTATTTTGCTCTGCCATGGTAGTAAAATGCTTATCTAACGTTTCACTTGTGACACGCAAACTTAAAAGCTCTGCCAAATTTTCGATTAATAACGCGGTCTTAACTTGTTTTTCAGCTTTTGCGCGAATTTCACTATCCATGGATTTCAAATAACCAAGTACTTGGGTTTCTTTGATTCGACTGTCTCGAAGATGTTTTTTCATATCTTCATTTAAGAGTCTTTTTTGCTCTTCGATTAATGTCGGTGGAACTTGCCATTCATTGTCGGCCAAAAATTTATCGATAATGGCAGTTCTCAATTTCGTTTCATTATCATTTTGTTTTTGTGCCGCTAAACGCTCTTTTGTCTTATCTTGAAAATCTTGTTCACTTTCATATCCAAATTGCTTCCATAATTCTTCATTCCAAATCGGCAATATTTTTTCTTTAATCTCGATGACATCCACTTTAAATTCAACGCTTGCGCCTGCATATTTTTCTACATGGTATTCTTTGGGAAATTCTAATTTCAGTACTTTACTCTCCCCTGCTTTCATTCCCGTCACACCGGCCTCAAATCCAGGGATAAAACGATCTGCGCCTACTTCCAAGGAATAGGCCTCTGCAAACATTTCCACAGGTTTTGTTCCATCCGCCAAAGTTCCTTCAAAATTAATGACAGCAGTATCACCGCTCGCCACGGTCGCACCATCTGCTTTCGTTTTCACTTCGGTACGAGACTTGATTAAAGAATCCTTCACCTTTTCAATTTCATCTTTTGATACTTCTGGATTTTCTTTTTGAAATTGATAGGATTTAAAATCTTTAATCGTATATTTTGGCAATACTTCTAGGGTTGCGATAATTTCAGTCGCACTTTCCACGTTCTCAATTTCCGTAAATTTAGGATAACCAATGAGTCTAAGTTTTTCTTTAGTAACGGCCTCCTCAATGGGCCTCCAAGCGGAGCTATAAACGGCCTGCATCTTGGATTGGTCGCCATACATTTTGTCCACAACAGAAAGAGGTACTTTGCCCTTCCTGTAGCCTTTAATTTCTACCGTTTTTTGTTTTTCTAATAAAAATGTATTTTTTTGTTTGGCCACTTCTTCTTGGTTCATAGGCACTTTAATCGAATAGTGACAGGCATCAATCGGCGTTAAGGTATAGCTCATAAAAATCACTCCAAATTAGGGATAAAGATATAAAGAATCGCAAATTCCGTTAAAAATATCACAAGATAATTGCTAACTCCAGAAGGAATGAAAAAAGACCACGCCCTTTGTCATTCAAAATTTAAAATTTAGGCCAAGAATCCTTAAGGAAAAGCGCGTTGGCCGGCAGCACTGAGGTAAGTTTTTTTACTTGTGTGCCATCCAAGGTTTTGTGAATTTGCTCAAGTGAGATTTCCCCCTTACCGCTGGCCAAAATAATTCCGGCCATCGCACGCACCATCTGCCTTAAAAAACCATTTCCTTGTACACTAAATAAAAATAAACCCTCCGCATTTTGCCAACCCAAAAAGGGGTTGGAATTTGTTTGGGTAACCTCAGATTCGTAAATGGTTCGCACGGTAGATTTAACTTCTGTTCCGGTGGATTGGTAGTAAAGAAAATCATGAGTACCAACAAAAATCTTAGCGGCCGTTTTCATCACTTCGAGATCTAAAGCGCCACGATAAGTATGAACATAAGGGCGAGTAAAAACGGTGGCGGAATTTTCATCTTGAAATAAATAAAAATATTCTTTTTTCTCTATGTAGCGCAGAGGGTGAAACGATTCATCACATTCAAAGAGCTGTTTAATTTTAATGGAACTGGGAAGAATCGAATTGAGAGATAAGATCAATTTTTGCGCCGAAAATTTTTTAGGCAAAATGATACGCACTACTTGATCGAGCGCGTGAACGCCAGCATCGGTTCGACTACTGGCCAGTGTTTTAATGCCATCGGCCTTACCACCACAAAGCTTGATCAAGCATTGATTTAAAGTATTTTGAACAGAAGGGTCATGACTCTGTGTCTGCCACCCGCAAAAATCAGTACCAATATATTCCATGCGGGACTTATAAAAATACATAACTTTTATTCAATCACTTTTCTGCTCGTTCATGATGAGTGCCATTGACACCATGAGCATCATGATCTTCGTGGTCTTCATCAGGCAAGATGTCCAAGTTATTAGACTTGCGTTTATGTAAGAAAAAATAGACCAATGATCCAATCACATAAACATTAATAACTACAAAAACCATAATCTCTTCGTAGATGAGAATTGATAGCAAAGTCATGAGGCATATCGCCAAAAATTTTTGACGATTTTTTACGACCCAGCTTGTCTGTTTAAAAGCTGGGAATGGAAAAGTGGAAATCATTAAAACAGCATAGAGAATTATGTAAACGGCAAAAAATTTTGGATACTCATTTAAAAACGGCATTTCAATTTGAAATAGAACAAAACCAACCACCGCTAAAGCAGCTGAAGGAGAAGGAAGGCCTTGAAAAAAATTTGGATTCACTTTTCCGACATTGGCATTAAACCTTGCCAATCGAAAGGCGCCGGCCGCCAAATAAATAAAGCTGGCAATCATTCCAAAACGACCGGAATCAATGAGAAATTTTTGATAAAAAATAAGAGATGGCGCAAGAGCAAACGTGATTAAATCACTTAAAGAATCTAATTGCTCCCCAAAACTTGATTGTACTCCCATCCATCTGGCAATTCGGCCATCGACTAAATCAAAGATGGCCCCTACCATAACAAAAATACAGGCAAGATAAAAGGTACCCTTAAAAGCTAATATTATGGCCATAAATCCACAGGCCATATTGAGAGTTGTAAAAAAATTAGGGATGACGTAGGCCAGTTTTTTATCCATTTTTTTTCCTATTTAATCGCTTCGCTCTACAAGTTTCCGAATTAGATTATTTTAAATAAACTAGTATCACAATTTACTTGCTTACCTATTGTTATATTTTCATTTGATAAATTTTTTCCCGGTATTTTAATTTTAATTAACTTAAAATTGCAGGACAAAGTTATCCTTCCTTTAGATTTGATTAAGTCTCCGAGATTTAAAATAGGTAAGATCGATCCCCAGCGGCCGTGACAAATAAGAGTATAGGTTTGCTCTTGCATCTTCAATAATGGATCTGCAAACCAAATCTTCAAGTCTATTTGAAGATGACGACGTTTTTTCATTTTCCAAAATTTTCCAAGTCCTCTAGAAGGATTAAAATACTTAACATTAATGATTTCAGAATCCATGGGAGCTCTTAGCTCTTGGAACATAAACCAATCTGGAACCACATGAATTTCACTTGCTCCATTTTGACTTAATAATTTTGTTATTTTTCCACAAATAGGCGAATGGAAGTAATCATTATCTTTCCCCAGTGACTCCATTTCATCTCTAAGGATAGATCGCTTCCTTTTTTGAATACTCTTTTTCACACTCCAAAGAACATAAACTAAAATTAATAATATAATCCCAAACGTCATATTACTTCTTTTGAAAATTAGGAAATTCTATATCAGCATGGCGAAAATAATGAATTTGCTTCAATTTTGAAAATTGTTCATATTTCAATTCATTAAAAATTTGAGGAAAACCTTGATAGAATTTATCTATGTTTTTAAAATGGGGATGAATTTCATATTCAGGATGGGTTTTTCCCACTATCTTTTGATCCTCGTTGATACATGTTTTTAATTCAGAATTTAAAAGCAATAGGCCTTCAGCATCTGATCGCAAGTCTTGAAAAAAAAATGAATTTTTAAAAGCGTTTGCGATATAAAAATTTGAGTCTAAGTAATTTTTAAGTTTAGCAATCTTGAGCGCCTCATAGTGATAAAATGTATAGACATGTTTACCTGACAATTTCAAAGTTTCAGAAAAAATAAATGATTGCCTCAATCCTGTGTAAGATCCTGGGCCGTGATTTACAAAAATATGATTAAGGGAATTTAAACTTAAATTTTCTTTGGCCAATTCTTGAAAGATAAATTGATGTAAATCCGTTTTATAATCACAGGTAGAAAAGGTTATCCAGCTTGGAGGCAAAGGCGCTTGAGTTCCAAAATCTAGTAATCCAAACAAGTAAGGATTGGCACTACAATCTAGAAACAGTCCATAACTTGAAAATTTAGTCTGAGCTTGCATCATGGATTATAGTTATTAAAAAATGCTTCTAAAATCATTGTAAAGGGCCGTGAAAAGGAGAAATAAAATCATGGCAAAACCTACTCGGTAAGACCACTCCAATATTTTCATGGGAACACGTCGACGAATAATGGCCTCTATTCCTAAAAATAAAATATGGCCACCATCTAGTACGGGAAGCGGAAATAAATTAATCACAGCTAAATTTAAAGAAATCAGTGCCATTAATCGTAAAAAATATTCCATGCTATGATTCCAAGAATCACTAGCGGCTTTAGCGATGGTTATTGGGCCTCCCACCATTTCGAGAGCATTAGAAGTTTTAAAGAGATTAATGAGTCCCATGGCAATCGTCGTAATTCCATTTGCCGTTTGAGTCAAAGAACGATTGAACGCTTCGACGAATGGATAAGGATCGCGCTTCACAAAAAGGGGAGGCATGTAATCGGCCGAACTCATGATTCCCAGCAATAATGGTTTTTCTTTTAAATTATTATTTCGATTATCAATCACAAGCTCTATTCGATTAAGATTTCGAATCACGGACAATTTTATGAACTCATTTGATTTATATTCTTGTAACTTTGTTTTGAAATCATCGAATACCAAAATAGCTTTTCCCTCAAGTCCGACTAAGATATCATTTTTCAAAATCCCAGCTTTCGCGGCCAAGGAATTGGGCATCACTTGTTGAATGGATAAATTCTTTTGAAAATAATTTAATTTTGAAAGCTTTTCAAATAAATCTTCACCACTGTTGAGTGATACGATCTCCGATGGCGTAGAATTCGACGCACTTCCAGAATTCGCTTGAGCGTATAAATAAAGATTGATAGGAAAAGTGACAGCACTCATTTTTTCTAAGATATTTTCAAAAGACTGATTATCGTTTTTCACTTTGTCTAAGGATAGGACGTACTCAGCTTGATTCTTAATAAAAACTGGACGAGTGTGGTGTACGCTTTCTAAGAGGGCAGGTAAAAATTTTTGAATTTCAACTTGACCGAGTTTACATTCCAGAGTGTTTTCGCCTCGTTGGTATTTTAGCGAATTTATATTCCATCCCCAGGAATTCATATCATCGAATCCGGTGAAGTCTTTATCATTAATCGACTTAATTACATCTCCCGATTTTAAGTCTGGGCACCAGGACGCCATTGTTTTTGTGTTCTGAGAAATACTAAGAATTTGCAAATCCCCTGGAGAGGAAAAAATCCAAAAAAATAAAAAAAATGCGAGCAATACATTAAAAAGTGGGCCAGCAAAAACAATCCAAAACCGCTGCATAATGGTCTTGTATTGATAGGCTTGGTGTCTTTGGTCGTGAGGAATTTCTCGAAATGTTTCAGGTGAATCTCCAAACATCTTCACATACCCGCCAAGAGGTATGAGGGAAATAGTAAACTCTGTCCCCCATTTTCTAAATTTAAATAATTTTGGCCCAAACCCGATGGAGAAAGTTTCTACTTTGACTTTCGCAAATTTGGCCAACAAGTAGTGACCTAACTCGTGAAAAAAAATAAGTGGACCTAAGAATAATAAGAAAATTCCAACTTTTTCAATAAACATATTCACATCTTACGGTAAAGGATTGTGGCATGCAATAAAGAACAGATTTATACCCATCGCACTTTGGTTTCAGAGTGCGGAAATAATCCAAATCATTGGATCATTTCCGTCGTAGACGTATATCCATACCCCTTCCGACTCATCCACAACCCTGAAAACCAAATTCCAATGAGTATATCCTATTCCATTTGAAGAATTCTTGATCAGCAAGCTTAATAAATTAGACCTCTTTCATAACCCTATTCTCCTTCCAATAACGTTGTCGGAAGTGTGCTCAAAACCTCACGTATATTGAATACGCTCGGATTTCTGCGCGCACTTTCTCCTAGTTCTTGTTCGGATAATAGGGTTATGAAAGAGGTCTATTAAATAAATAGGTAGGGATAAAACAAGAAAAACTGCAAGAAAAAAGGCGCAATAAAGATGTGACTATCTACACGGTCGTAGACTCCGCCATGTCCGGGAATAAGCTGAGAGCTGTCTTTAATTTTAAACAAACGCTTGAGGCGTGATTGCCAGAGATCACCGAGGACGCCAACGGCAGCAAGAAAACTAAAAATAAAAAATAGAATTGGCCATGACTGTCCGTTCATAAAAGTAAAAAAGGAAGCTAAAATTAATCCCGGCCCAACGATAGCGCCTAGAGCTCCTTCGATGGTTTTATTAGGACTCACTTTTGGATAAAGCTTATGCTTGCCCCAAGTTTTTCCCACGATCCATCCTAAGGAATCTGAACTGGCACCGATCACTAAAACGATGGCCAAAAAGAAGCGCCAATTTTCTTGGTCAATGAGGTAGCTAAAAGTTAAGACTGGAAATAAGGGTAATAAAAAAAGTGTGTAGCGAATGAAACGATTAAAAAAGTAAGATCTCCGGAGGGACAAAAAAACTGAGTTACTGAAGATAATCAGGGAAGCAACCATGATGATTAAATAAAGCGTATTCCAATATAGTACCCAGGCATTTAATTGATCTGATAAAATAAAAATTGAACCAAGAAAAAATCCCACAAAAGAAATAATGTAATCGAGGCTTGGACGTTTTATATGCTTAAAATTGACTAAAATTTCATCGAGAACGATAGAGAAAATTAAAATGAAGGCCAATTTAGCGGCCAATTTCCCTAAAATAAAGACAATCACGATCGCCAAGATGAGAACCACTGAAGAAATAATCCTAGACTGAGAATTCGTCAGGGGTTTATTTTTCATATTTTTTCCGAATACAGAATTTTTTCTTGATTTAATTGTGCCGTCTTTTGTGATTCATAATAATTGTTAAATTCGATTGATCCAAATCGACGATGTCGTCCACTTACTTCAATTAAAATGGATTCAAATTCATTGGCGGTGAACTCAGGCCATAACGTTTTAGTGAAAAATAGTTCGGCATAAGCACACTGCCAAAGTAAAAAATTGGAAATCCGATAATCTCCTCCCGTGCGGATGAGTAAATCGATATTGGATTCTTTTAGCTGTAGATTTTTTTCCAATTCGAATTCGCTCATTTTTTTTCCAGGAAACTTTTCCACATGCTCATTGATGGAGGAAATAATTTCTTGCCGCCCACCGTAAGCAAAAGCAAAATACAATTTCATGCCTTGATTATGTTTTGTTTTTTCTTCTAAATCTAAAACTAAGGCCATCACTTCATTTGGTATCGTCTTGCGATCCCCAACAACTTTAAAACATAAATTTTCTTCGTGAATTTCGTTACCTTTCAAAATTATAAATTTTTTAAGCAACCGAAAGAGAATGCGTACTTCATGAATGGGCCGAGACCAGTTCTCTGAGGAAAATGCGTAGAGCGTTAAGGTCTTAATCCCACAGTCGGAAGATCTTCGTACAATTTCTGAAACAA
The DNA here is from genome assembly GCA_029865945.1 of Bacteriovoracaceae bacterium. Taxonomy (GTDB): domain Bacteria; phylum Bdellovibrionota; class Bacteriovoracia; order Bacteriovoracales; family Bacteriovoracaceae; genus JARXAH01. Next base: position 14,170 of record JARXAH010000070.1, read on the forward strand.
CGTGAGAACCACGTACATGTCCCCAAACTCTTGGACGAGAACGCTTTTGTGCCCATCGGCCATTGCCATCCATGATGATGGCCACGTGCTTAAGAGATTCAGAGGAAAAACTGGGATTTGATATTGTTTGCATCTTCAAAATAAGACGATGTCCGTCTGAAAAAATCAGATCGTCATCACCTCTTTTTCTTTTGCACTGACCTGATCGTCAATTTGCTTGGTATATTTATCGATCAAGTTTTGGATTTCTTGTTGCCATTTTTTTGATTCATCTTCGCTAATTTTTTTATCTTTTTCTGATTTTTTTACAGCTTCATTCTGATCTCGGCGCAAGTTTCTTAGTGACACTTTCGCATCCTCGCCTATTTTCTTAACATCTTTTACGAGTGTTTTACGCTTATCTTCGGTGAGCTGTGCGAACGGAATGCGAACAACATTTCCGTCATTTGTTGGAGTCATTCCTAGGTTAGCAGACATAATCGACTTTTCGATGGCCGCAATCATGGATTTATCAAAAGGTTGAATTTGCAACAAACGAGCTTCCGGTACACTCACTTGCGCTACATTTTTAAGGGGACTCTGCGATCCGTAGTAATCGACAACAAGTCCATCGAGTACTGATGGGTTGGCGCGACCCGTTCTTACTCTCGACAAATTATTTTGCAAAGTTTTCGAAATCTTTTCAAAAGAATCTGCAATTTCTTTTTTAATTTTATCTAACATAATTATGCTCCTTCCATACTTACAAGTGTTCCAACTTTTTCTCCGTTAACCAATTTTAAAATATTACCACGACTAAATAAGTCAAAGACAATGATCTCTTTACGATTATCCATGCATAGAGAGACGGCAGTCGTATCCATTACCGTAAGCCCCTGCTTCAATACGTCAATATAAGTGAGGTGGTCATATTTTATGGCATCTTTAAATTTTTTGGGATCTTTATTATAAATGCCGTCGACCTTTGTGGCTTTAAGAATAACATCGGCCTGAATTTCATTGGCCCTGAGGGCCGCGGTGGTATCGGTGGTAAAAAATGGGTTGCCAGTGCCAGCTGCAAAAATAATCATCCGCTTTTTTTCAAGATGGCGGATGGCCCGTCTTCGAATATAGGGCTCAGAAACTTCTCTCATATCAATAGCAGAAAGTACTCTAGTGAAAACCCCTTTGCGCTCCAAAATATCTTGTAAGGCGAGGGCATTCATGACTGTCGCAATCATCCCCATGTAATCTGATGTCGATCGATCCATGCCTGCGGTTGCTCCTGCAACACCTCGGTGAATATTTCCGCCGCCGACGACTATGGCCAACTCAATTCCAAGCCTGTGCACTTCAACTAATTCATCACAAATGGTGTTAATAACGGTTGGATCGATTCCATATCCAGAAGTACCTGCGAGGGCCTCTCCAGATAATTTTATCAGAACTCGCTTATACTTCATGAAAATCCTTTTGCGCGAGGTCCCGCTGATAATGTGAAAAAGAAAATACTAAGAATAATTAAGACTTAGCTGCTTGGCCCATTTTTGCCACTTCTTCAGCTAGGTTATCTTTAGGTTTTTCTATTCCATCTCCTAAGACAAATTTCTTAAACGATTTAATTTCTAATCCTAGATTATGCTTTTTATCAAAATCTGCCACTAATGTTTTCACATCGATGTCCGGATTTTTAACAAATTTTTGTTCCATCAAGCAAAATTCAGAAACCATTTTAGCAACTTTTCCTTTAAGGATGTTGCCGATCATATTTTCTGGTTTACCTTGCTCTCTTAACTGAGTGGCATAAATTTCTACTTCACGGTTCTTAAATCCCTCATCCATTTCAGAGCCATTAACAAATTTCGTGTCACTGGCCGCTACGTGCATGGTGATATCTTTAAGTAATAGATTTACTTCTTCTAGCGCGGCACCTGTGGGAGCAGTTTTACAGCTTGCTTCTACAAGGGCAGCAATCTTACTTCCGTGAGTATAATTTCCGTACAATGTAGTTGTGGGAGTCTTTGATTGGTAAAGATGAACTCTTCTAACATCAATCTTTTCACCGATTTTGAGCGTGAGTTCACTAACCCACTCGGCAACAGATTTTCCTTTCAAGCTCCAAGTTAGTGGATCCGCACTCAAGTTTGCACCAGTAATGGCAAGAGTACTTAAGCCTTCTACAAAATTAATAAAGTCTTGATTTCTTGCTACGAAATCTGTTTCGCAGTTAATTTCAAGGAGGGCAGCGCGTCCCGTTTTAGCATCTTGTAAAGAACAGACGACTCCTTCACAAGCAACTCGGCCTTGCTTTTTTGCTGCAGCGGCCAAACCTTTCGTACGCAAGTAATCAATTGCCTTTTCCATGTCACCAGTACATTCAGTGAGGGCCTTTTTGCAGTCCATCATTCCAGCACCTGTGCGCTCGCGAAGTTCTTTAACATCATTTGCAGAAAAAGACATAATCAATCCTTACGTTACGAATTTATAATTATTAGTAAAAAAAATTTAAGTCATTATTCTTCGGTAGTCTCGACTTCCACATCATCTTCCACTTGAAGCTCAATATCTTTCTCATATTTTTCAAGAATTTCGCGTTCCAACGAAATATCTCTTACATCTTCCGCTGAATTTTCACGAACGGCGCGGGATCCACCTTCCATGACAGCAGAACCAAAATATTTTGCGAACATCGTAATCGACTTAATCGCGTCATCATTTCCAGGGACAACATAATCAATTCCAGTCGGATCGCAATTAGTATCTGTGATCGCAACGACAGGAATGCCTAGGTTATTAGCTTCAAGGATAGCGATTCTCTCGTGACCCGGGTCAATAATAAAAAGTGCGCCTGGAAGTTTGCGCATGTTCTTAATTCCACCTAAGTTTCTCTCTAGTTTTTCAACTTCTTTATTGATGCGGCCTTGCTCTTTTTTTGTAAGAAGAGTGAAGTCTCCACTCTCTTTCATTTTTTCTACTTTACGTAGCTTATCAATGGATTGAGCAATGGTTTTATAATTGGTAAGCATCCCGCCTAACCATCTCTGTGTAACATAATAAGCTCCGCACTCTTCAGCGGTTTGCTTCATTACTTCTCTTGCTTGGCGTTTACATCCTACGAAGAGGACGCTTTTCCCAGCGCTAGAATTTTTCTTTAAAAAATCGAAGGCTTTCTTAGCAAGATTGATGGTTTTAGAGAGGTCGATGATGTAGACGCCGTTTTTTGCCCCATAAACGTATTTCTTCATTTTTGGGTTCCACTTTTCAGTCTGGTGACCGAAGTGCGCGCCTGCCTGTAATAGATCCTTAATGTCTAGTTCGTTGGACATAAATGACTCCTTGCTTGTTGTTACTAATCCCAAACTGCTCTCGGGCACAAGTTCTTTTACTGCGACCGAGGGACAAGCAGGTTACTTTTGGGACTAACGTTGTGGTTTAAAAAAAGAATAAACCTTGAATGAGAATATTTAACATGGGAGGGGGGATCCTTCAAGGAAATTCCTGATTTGGAAGACAGAAGAGAATTTTTTACAAATGAATTGGTAAAGGTCTGCAAGGAGGTAAAGAAATACAAATAACGCTACTAAAACATGGTGTTTGTATTAGCAGATTTTTCTGGCACTGGCTGAACAGTGTCCCAGTGCTCCACAATTTTACCATTTTCTAGGCGAAAAATATCAATTGCAGCATACCCGAGATCGGTCGAATTTGCCTTTGAGTGTGAATGAACGACAACCAACTCACCTTCAGCAATTAAGCGCATAATTTTTGTCGTTGCATGAGGGTTTTTTTTATAAAATTCTGAGAAATATGAGATAAAAGGTTTCGGCCCATCACTTACATGAGGATTGTGTTGAATATATTTAGATCCAACAAAATTTTTCATGGCATGAATTGGTTGGTGTTTTACAAAAGCAGTTTCGTAAAAATTCCTAACAATTTCCTTATTCTCTGCAAAGACGGAGAAGGAAATAAATACCAATAAAAAAATTAATCGTTTTATCATATAACCTCTAATCAAAATTAACTCATTTTTATATTTATGAAACGTTACAATACGTATCTTTAATTGCAATCATTTTAAAATTAAACCAAAACCTTCCTCGGCCTCGATCCTTCCTGGGGACCAACCACTCCATTTTTTTCCATCTCTTCAATGAGATTGGCAGCGCGGTTGTAGCCTACCCGCAGGCGACGTTGCAACATGGAAGCACTCGCCGCGCGCATCTCAACAACTACTTTTACTGCCTGATCATAAAGCTCATCGTCGGCGCTCTTGCGATCAACTCCGGTTCCTGCGAGCATGAAGTTTGTTGATCCTCCCTCGCCGTCTTCCATGGATTCTTGCATTTTTTCTGTAAGCTCAATGAGGTCGGGATTAAATTCTAATTCATCAACTGCAATGAGTTCGACTAATTTTTCAATTTCATCCTCATTAACGTAGGCGGCATGCATCCGCTCCGTTTCAACTCCGTAACGATATAACATGTCACCCATACCAAGTAATTTTTCTGCACCATTGGTACTTAAAATAGTTCTTGAATCAATTCCTGAAACCACACGAAAAGATACGCGCGTGGGAAAATTAGATTTAATAAGACCAGTGATAACATCAACAGATGGCCGCTGTGTCGCGAGCACCATGTGAATTCCTGAAGCACGGGCCTTGGCCGCAAGCCTACAAACATTATTTTCAATATCTTTTCCATGTTTACTTAAAATAAGATCGGCAAACTCATCAATGATCACAACGATGAAGGGAAGCGCGTAAAAGCGACTTTCTTTTTCGCTATCATTGAGGTGAGGATAGATGCGCTTGATTTGATCGTCGTTCAATTCTTCTTTCACTTTATTATTGTAGCCTTCAAGATTTCTCACTCCCATTTCGCGCATAAGAGAATAGCGTCGCTCCATTTCTTGGCAACACCAAAGTAGCGACACTGCGGCCATTGAAGCTTCAATCACAACTGGCATAAGTAAATGGGGAACTTTGGAATAAGGAGCAAGTTCTAACTGCTTGGGATCAATTAAGAGGAGGCGCATGTAATCAGAGGAACATTTCATCAAAAGTGAAACGAGCAGTGTATTGATAAAAACAGACTTACCAGATCCCGTTGATCCGGCGACCAGCATGTGGGGCATGGAAGCCAAATCAATAACCGTCACACTTCCCATCGTATCAAGCCCCATAGCAATCGGGAGGCGCCATTTATTATTTCTAAAGTGATCAGATTTTAAAATATCTTCTAAATAAATTAGTTCTCTCGGATTTCGCGGAACTTCGAGACCAACAGTTGAGCGGCCTTTGAGTGGATAAACGACTCGAAGAGGGGCCCCTGAAAGTGCGAGTCCTAAATCTTCTTGAATACTATTAATTTTCGAAACTTTTATTCCTGGGCCCAACTCTAACTCAAAGGTATCGACCACTGGGCCTTTGAGTATGTTGACAATGGTTGCGGTAATTTTAAATTCGGCCAACTTATCTTGAATTTTTTGAGAAATTTCATAAAAATATTTTTGTGTTGGCCCATCGTAGGGTTTTTTATTCGCTTGCAAGCAATCCAACATACTCTCGTAATCTTGAATTTCTGTAAAATCCTTAACAAGAGGACGCTTATGGGCGATGGTTTTATCAATGTTTACCTCTTCTTCAACTTCACCTTCAACTTCACCTTCACCTTCACCTTCAACGTTTTCTGAAGCGCTAGGATTGATTGCTAATTCCGTTGAAGTAACCTCGGAAACATTTGATGGTGATTTTTTTTCAATTCTTGGATTGATATTATTAACATGAGTGGTTTTATTTCCAGACGCCCTTGAGGATGAGGGAGAAGAGGAACTATTTAAAGTAGACGGACTGACTTGGTCTTCAGCTCCAAACAAATTCAAAGAAACTTGGCGCAATACTTGAAAAGGAGTGGCGAAAAATTTCATTAAAAAAAGAAGTGGTAAATAAGAAAAGGCCAAAAGAAATAAGAGTGATGCTGAAAAGATAAATCTGATGGAAGGAATGGCGTCTACTAACCAAAGACCAAAATAGAATTGCGGAAAGACAAAAGAAGTGGCAGCAAAAAAGATCAGATACATTCTGACCCTCCACTTACCCGTTGGTACCGAAAACAACATTAAAACAGAAGCCGCTAAAATACCAAAAAAAATAAATCCACTAGGAATTAGTTTAAGATAATAAAGGGATAATTTTAGATACATGGTGACTGATGTTGAGTAAGTGGAATGCAAATGAACGGAGTGAAAAGTATCTACTTCATCCATTCCTGGCAAAAGCCAAACTAAGAGAATAAAAAGCATGATGGCCAAATAGGCCCATTGATAATTTAGCTTTCTGTGATTTTCTGTATTTTTTTTGATATAAATTGGTCTTTCCATCTATGTATAATCTAACATAAAAGGTTATTTATGAAGCAGCTTTTTACCCAAGAAGAATTACACGACTTCAACTCTAGTATCATCAAACTAGATTTTTATCTTGATATGCCAAGTGAACAGCAAAAAATAGATGTCATTGAAAAATCGGCAAGAGACGCCATCGTCAAACTCAAGGAACTGTATCAAAAATGTCTACTATTAAACTAAGCATTGAATAAATAAACAAACAAATCAGTCTTTAAAATGAAGGCCAAAAGATGAAAATGGAATTTTGTAAAAAAATGACGACGGGAATATTATATTTGCTCTCTCTCTTTTTCTTTGGTGCCTACTCAATTTTTGAGGTAATCGCCGCAAGTGATCAGGAACTTTCCATTCTCCTTACTCGTCCCAATGCGGAAAACGTAAGTGATGTCCGTCAAATTTCTGTGACTTTTAACAAAACCATGGTGCCACTGGGCGATTATGAGAAACTTGCAAAAGATTTCAATATTGATATTACTCCAAAAATCGACTGTCAGTGGAGATGGCTCAACGGAAGTACCATTGCATGCGAACTCAATCAGTCGCTTCCCCCTTCAAATGCCTATAAAATAAATATTCCTGCTGGCATAAAATCGCTCGATGGATCAGTCCTTAAAAAATCTGTTGTTGAAACTTTTTCTACCTTGCATTGGGACGTGGTAAATACAGAGGTTGAATGGATGGCAGCAGATCAACCCAAAATTAACTTAACGTTTAATCAGCCTATAAATTTTCAATCCCTTCAAGAGAATACCTCCTCCGCTTGTGGAAAATTAATAGTTTCAAAAATGATTGCGGCCAAAGATGTTGACCCAGAAAGATCTTATTCCATTCAATTCGAAAAACCGCTGGGATTAAATAGATCTTGCAGTCTCCATATAAAAGATTCGCTTAAGTCTTTGTCGGGTAAAATACCATCGAAGCACTTTAATTATAGTTTTAGAACTTATGCTGAATTTAAAATAACTTATGTAAATGGTTTGAACGTTGCTAACAACCCGCCCACTGATCCCAAGACTATTTCTATTTTTGGAGTCAATCCTGATAAAGGCATTGATATTGGGTTTACCGTTCCCACTAATGGAAAAAATTTAAGTGGTAAAATCAAAGTTGACCCTTTCTTTGGCTGGACTGCCGGAGGTGAAGGATCACCAGAGCATTACATGCAATACCCTGATCAAGAATATTTTTCTCTTCGCTTCCAAGGACCGATGCAGGGAGCAAGCAAACACATAATTAATTTAGTTGGACTAAAAGATAAATTTGGAAGACCGCTTCAAAATCAAGATCAAATTTTAGTAACTACGACCGATTTTCCTCCCATCTTGCAACTGCCGGATGGCTATGGTGTGGTAGAAAAATTTGGGCCACATCAGTTAGGATTTAGTGGCGTCAATGCGAAAGATGTAAAGTTAGATTTTTTTCAATCACAAAATATTAAGGAATTAAAAATATGGGATTCCTATAATCATTGCAATCAATATAATCCCAGATTTAATCGTCCTTTCCCATTTAAAGATAGACTTAAGCATTTTCTATTGACCACGAATGCAGAAAAAAATATTCCATTTTCATCCCCAATTGATTTTTCTCAAATTGATCCAAGTTTCAAATATGGAATTTTCATTGGAAAAATGGAATCTGCTACAGACCTCAATTCAAACCCTTTTAAGGCGCACCGAGTTTGTAGTAATTTTTTTAGTGTCGTTACTGATATTGGTTTAATGGCGAAAGTTGGTTTTTATAGCTCTGGAATCTGGGCCCACTCCCTTAAAACTGGTCAGCCCATCGGCGGAATCAAAGTAGGATTTTACACAGATACGGCAACCCTTTTCGAAGGCACAACCGATAACAATGGATACCTTGAGGCACCGGGTGCTCAAAAGTGGGATCCTGAACGTTCAAAATTTGGCGGTTGGGGTGACACCGAAAATCTCTATGTGGCCGCACAAAGCAAAGATGATTTTTCCATGCTCCCATTTGAAGAAGGAAAAAGAGGAATCGATTATTATTCTTTCGCCCAATCCTCTGATCCTTTAAAAGAATCAACCAATTATATTGCTCAGGCCATCACCGATCGTCCACTCTATAAACCTGGGCAAAAAATAAACATAAAAATCTTTGCAAGGCACTGGGAACCACTTAATTTCGGATTGCGTCCTACAAAAGAAATCGTTATTGAAATCTTAGATTCTCTCTACCAAAAAATATATTCAAAGAATGTAAAACTATCGGAATTTGGGACTGCTAATTTTAGTTTTGATTTGGATGCGAGCACACCGTTGGGATCATACACAATCAACGCAAAAATTGGCACCTTCGAAAAAATGGTAGGTATGTTTGATGTACAAGTATTTACTCTTCCAAGTTTTAAATTAACTGTTACTAGTCCCAAAAAATTTTACTCAGTGGGAGAATCAGCGAATTTCTCAACTGCAGTACGCTATCATTTTGGCGGCCCAGTCACCCATGCCAAAGGGGAGTATAGTTTAAATTTTATTCCAGGGAGCTGGAGGCCAATTTTACCGAAGTGGCAAAGTTTCATTTTTGACAATAATCTCGATTTTCAAATTAGTGGTTATGAAGCGCCACGTTCTTTCTCTCCTATATTGATTGCGAAACAAGAAGTAAAGACAGACAAAAATGGCGATGCAAATACGGAAATCTTATTGCCTTCTGATCAAATTAAATCTTATGGAAAAATAGAATTCGGAATTAATTTTAAAGATGATAAAGGTAAAGGGATTGCGACCTTAAATAAAATGGATGTTTTTTACACTCAATTCTTGGTTGGAATAAGAACACCTAAATGGGCCTATGAAACAAATGAAGGGTTAACCCCAGAAGTTATTTTATTAAACCACGAGGAAAATCCTGTACCCAACGTAGATGTAACATTGAAACTGATTAACAGAACTTATGAAACGGTAAGACGCCATGGGGAAGGAAATTTTTTTTATTACGAGACCAAAACCAAAGATAAAGAAATGGGCAGTTGCACTTTTAAAAGTTCCGTTACTCCCAGTGGTTGTTCGTTGAAACCAAAAGTAGCTGGAGATTATCATATTTTGGCGATTGCCAAAGACGCAAAGGGCAGAATAACTAAAAGCTCGATCCAAAAATACGTGACAGGTAAAGAATATATTGGGTGGTTCAGAGAGAACCATGATCGAATTGATGTGATTGCAGATAAATCTAAATACACAGTCGGTGAAACGGCAAAAATTCTTATTAAAAATCCTTATCAAGAAGTTGACGCACTTATTACCATAGAGCGTTTTGGGATTATTAAACAATTTAGAAAAAAACTAAAAACAAGTTCAGAAATAATTGAAATCCCTCTTACTGAAAAAAATATGGCACCTGGTTTTTATGTAAGCATCCAACTTATTAAAGGACGAGTGTCTGAAAAATTAGAAGGTGGGTTAGATTTAGGTAAACCCTCATTTAAAATGGGACTAACGAAAATAAATGTTACCGACCCAGACACCGTACTGAAAGTTGAATCAAAATCTGATCAAGAACAGTATGCACCAGGAAAAGAAGTAAAAGTTGCCGTAAAGGTTTCATCTTCTGGCGGGAATGAAGAATCAGAAATTTCGGTGGCCGTTGTAGATGAAAAAATTCTTCAACAGGCCGGTGATTATGAAGATCGATATCAACTACATGATAAATTTTATGATTTAAATGGTGGTGATGTCGTCACATCTCAAATGCTCAGTCACATCGTGGGACGAAGACATTTTGGAAAGAAAGGGTCTCCCAGTGGAGGAGATGGTGATACACCGAGTGATATTAGAAAAAATATTCTTCCGCTTGCTTACTGGAATCCGGCCATTAGGACTAATTCCAATGGCCAAAGCGAATTTAAATTCACGCTACCTGATAACGTTACTACTTGGAGAATCTTAGTGGTCGCGGTTGATAAAAAACATCGCTTTGGTTTTGGTAGCAGCACATTTATTGCTTCAAAAAAAATTATGATTGAACCAGCATTACCAAGTTTTTTGACCGAGGGTGATACCTTAAATGCGCGTTTTGCCGTTTTTAATCGATCCGGACTTTCTGACGACATAAAAAGTAATTTAAAAGTAAAAGATCTCATTTTAGACGGGGCGAGTGCCAAAACTTTGTCTATTGAAAATCAAAATAAAACATTTTTTGAATGGAAAGTGAAAACACCATTTGGGAAAACAAATGCACAATTCGAATTAACTTCTCAAGCAGTAAAATCAAATGATAGCGATGGGATAATTGAAACGGTTCCCATTTATCCATTTGCAAGTTATGAAACTTTTGCGAATTATGGATCCACAACTAATTCTAAAATCACTGAAAATTTATTAATCCCCCAGGGAATACGACCTGAACTTAGTGGATTAGAAATTATGTTAAGTCCGTCTCTCATTACGCACTTAGATGATGCTTTTCGTTATTTATTTTTTTATCCCTATCAGTGTTGGGAGCAAACACTAGATAGATCCATCGCGCTTAGTTTTTACATGAAAATGAAGCAATATCTTTCCATTCCAGAAATAAACAAAGATCCAAAAAATTGGTCAACAGAACTAGTTAATCTTATGCCGAAGTTTCAATACGAAAATGGTGCCATGGCCTACTGGAAACCAGAGGCCAGAACAACGGACGAATATTTAACCGTGTTTACAGGCCTTGGATTAATATGGCTTAAAGAATCAGGAATTACAGTTCCAGAAAAAGCCGAAGAACAATTATTAAATTATATAAGAAACCTAGTTAATCAAACTCATGTGCCGCAAAATCAAAATCGACAAAATGATAAAACCTTTGCCACCCTAGCTGCGATAGCAAACTACGTCCTTTCTGAACATGGGGACAATGTCATTTCAAACCTAAATAAATTATTCGCTGATAGAAAAAATTTAAGTCTCTTTGGGAAAAGTTTTTTGTGGATGGCGGCAGCAAAATATAAAGAAACCAAGCCGTTAATGGAATCACTTAAAAAAGAAATTTATAGTTCCGCCAATTTAACTGCTGGCAGTATACAGTTTCAAGAATTAAACGATGATGGTTTAGTGCAAATCCTTAATAGCACCACTAGAACCAATTGCAATTTGCTTGAAGCCATGCTTCAAGATGACCCCAAAGGTAAATTAATTGAACCTCTCGTGAAATGGATTATCAATAAAAGGAAATCTAACCATTGGGACAATACACAAGAAAATTTATATTGCATTCATGCACTAGCTCACTATGCAAGAATTTTTGAAAAAGATGTTCCCAATTACAAGGTCGCTGGCTATGCCTTAAATCAAAAAATACATGGCGCTACTTTTAAAAATTACAAAGATGCTCCACAAACAGAAAAATTTAATTTTAAACTTAACCCTATCGGAACAAAAACAACTTTGGAACTAGAGAAAAAGGGAACTGGTCGACTCTATTATACAGCACGCCTAAAAATTGCTTACCAAGAAGTACGATCAAACGCAGTTAATTCGGGAATGCAAGTTGAAAGAAACTACTATCTAAAATCAAACGATGGAAAGTGGGTGAAGCCAAGTCAAACAACAAAAACCAATCTAATAAAATTAAAGCGAGGCCAACTAGTAAAAGTAAATCTAAAAGTTACGATCCCTGCCAATCGCTTCCAAGTAGTCTTAGATGATCGTTTACCAGCGGGTTTAGGGCCTCTTAATACGGCACTTGCGACCACTTCGGTCGAAGACGCAAGATCAGAGCAAATTAAAACTAGTGGAAATTATTTTTGGAATGAAGATGACGATTGGTATCGATTTTATGCCAATGGAGGATTTTATCACCGTGAAATGTATTTGCACTCAGTACAATACTTTGCAAAATACCTTCCAAAAGGTGAGTATCAAATTGATTATATAGCGCAGGCCATCGCTACAGGAGAATTTAATGCAAACCCGGCGATTGTTGAACAAATGTATGAACCTGAAGTTTATGGAAAATCAGCGCCTGCGCAATTCTTTATCGAAGATTAATTGGTTTTTAGCATCGGCCCTGACGATTTTTGTTATAGCAGACTGGATGAGATTGGGTTCTGAGTTACCGTCGATTACTCATTCAACTAGTCAGCGTATTTTAGATCGCTACGGTCAAGAAATTAGGCATTCATTAAGTATCAATGGTGAGCGACGTTATTTGATTACCCTTGATCAAGTACCAGATATTTTGCGAGATGCCTTTATCGTAGCAGAAGATAAAAATTTTTTTTCACATCATGGAGTTCATTGGCCATCTTTATTTAGAGGAATTTTTCAATCCCTCATAAATTTTAGAAAAATTTCAGGTGGCAGTACGATAACCATGCAACTGGTGCGTATTCAATGGCCTCAACTTAAAGGTTGGATCCATAAACCTGCTCAAATTTTGCAATCCTTATGGATTGAAAGATATTATTCAAAAGGAGAAATTTTACATCAGTACCTAAATACTATTCCTTTCGGAAACAAAATTTCAGGTGTTGGTGCAGCTTGCCGATATTTTTTCAATAAATCGTGTGAACAACTTTCTATCGGAGAAACCGCAAGCTTATCTATTCTACCTAGAAACCCAAACTATTTTCTTAGTCATCCTGAAAAAATTATCAACAGAAGAAATCACATTATTGAAAAATTTTTCAATAACAGTGACTTAACATCATTAAAGCAGGCAAAAAATGAACCCGTCATTTTTCAAAAGTCTAAATTAGATTTTTATGCCCCACACCTGACAGAAAGAATCATTCGTGAAACTTCTCCAACCATTAGGGAAATTAATACTACAATCGATCTAGAATTACAAAAATACGCAGAGCAATTACTTTACTCTGAAACTTTGAGACGAAAAGGAACTGGTGATAGTGGATCCATCTTGGTCATTGAAAATGATACGGGAGAAATACTGGCGTATGTTGGGGGACCAGATTTTTTTGAAGAATCTCATGGAATGGTGGATGGAGTAATGTCTTATCGATCTCCAGGTTCTTCCTTAAAACCCTTTGTCTACGAACTTGCCTTGGAAAACAACTGGAATCTTTTTCAAATTATTCCCGACATTCCAATGACTTTTTCCACTCAAAAATCCATCATTGAACCCCACAATTATGGTGGAAATTTCTCTGGGCCACGTACACTTCGTGATGCCCTAGGAAATTCCAAAAATATTCCAGCTCTTTACCTTGCTTCTCAACTAGGCGAGGCAAAAATTCTTGAACGATTTAAGAAACTAGGTTTTAGCAACTTAAACAAAAATGCGGGCCATTACGGGATTGGAATAGCTCTTGGTAATGCAGAAGTAAATTTATGGGATTTGACTCAAGCATACAGCACTCTTGCTCGCCTAGGGGCACAAGTTCCGCTTACCTATTTAAATAGACCATCGATAGAGAAGAAGGAACAAATGATTCTTTCTCAAGATACTTCCTATTTAATTGCTGATGTTTTGAAAGATCCGAATGCAAGACGAGAAGAGTTTGGAAGATTTGGCCCTCTAGAATTTGATTATGAGGTAGGTGTTAAAACAGGAACATCGAATGATTTTAAAGATAATTGGACGATAGGCTTTACAAAGAAAATTACTATTGGGGTGTGGAGAGGAAACGCCGATTCATCTCCTCTCATACAAAGAACCTCAGCTGCGAAAGGAACCGCTCCACTATTTCATAAATTAATGGATCGTATTCATTTGCACCGAAATCCCTCATGGCCTCAAATACCGACATCAATTGAATCCTCAATTATTTGCACTCTATCTGGGAAGAAGCCTGGTCAATATTGCCCATCCACGCGAACTGAATTTCATCTTCGTGGAAATGCCCCAAAAGTTCAGTGCGACTTTCATAAGCAAATTGTAGTTGAAGATTGTCTTGGGAAAAAAGTAAATATGAATTATGTGGAATTACCAAATGAATATACTGAATGGTCAACAAACTCGATTTTTCCAACTCTCAAAAATCAATTAGCTGAATTATGTAATCAGAAAACAATTTTTAAAAATCTATCGAACATGGAATCACAATCTCGGCCTTATATAGTTACTCCCATCGATCATTCCTCTTATGCAATCGATCCCCACATCCCGTATTCCCATCAATTATTACGCATTTCAGTTCGCAATGTTGAAAATAGTGAAAAATTAATTTTAATGATTAATGAATCTCCTCAAAATATTCAAATGGCAGAAAATACTTTTTCGTGGCCACTTAAAAGGGGCAATTTTAAATTTCAAATTCTCAATGGTAAGCTAGTTTCAAATGAAATTAACATTCAAGTTCGCTAGTCTAAATTTTATAATACTTATAAGTTGTTGCTTAATGGCCAATTCCAAAGACTGTCATTATCAAACGTGGGAATGGGATTCTATAAATCATAAATCTGTAAACTTCAAAAAAATCATCAAAGAAAAATCAAATTTAACTCTGGAAGAAAAGGGGAATGTACCTGGATGTAGTGTTTGTGAAGAGGACCAAGTAGAAATTAAACTGCCATCACTTCCGCCGTTTAAATTTTGCAAAAAATTTGAATCAAAAATACGAACTGTAATTCAAGGAATCCAGAAAGCTAATTTTCCGCTTTTAAAAATTGTAGGATACAGAGTAGGGAAATCGAGAGGTAAAACAAACTCGTATGGTCTGCGTACAGAATTTAGTAATCACTCTTACGGAACAGCAATTGACTTCAATGAAGATCAAAATGGTCTATATGATTTATGTTTTCATTTTTCCTCTAGTTGTAAATTAACAAGAGGAGGAACCTATACTCCAGGTAAGCAAGGTTCTATTACTAAATCATCAATTATTTATCTACTCATGAAAAAAGAAGGATTCTTATGGGGAGGAGAAATTCAAGGAAAACAAAAAGATTTCATGCACTTCTCTTTAACTGGAACTTGAAACTAAGTTTAAATGAAAAATAGAAGAAGTTAGTTAAAAACTAGCGTTAAGAATGAGGTAATTAAAAACTAGAAAAAAAAAAAAAAGAGGCGCATTTAGCTATTTTGGCACCAAGTTTCCCTGGCACTATTTTCGCCGCAAGTGGGCTTGACTTCCGGGTTCGGGATGTGACCGGGTATTTCACCACCGCTAACAACACGCCTCAAATTATTTGTCCGT
>JARXAH010000075.1 GCA_029865945.1 Bacteriovoracaceae bacterium
CAGGTTTTAAATTTTTTCGGTAAAGCGTTGGACTCTCTAGAAACTTAACTTTTTGATTGAGTAAATCTGCATTCAACGTTCCAGATTCATAAGAAGGAATCGTTTCATGTTTGAAAGGATTTACACTTGAACGATCGCTATTAGCAACTGATAAGTCGATACCAGTATCCTCAGCAAGTTTTGATTCATTTAAATAGGCCAATCTTGACTCTGAAAAAATATAGCGGCCTAGCTGGGCAAACTGTTCACTACTCACTCCTAAGTCACCGCCTTTAAGATAATCAAATCCATAGGATAATCGCGGCCGACTTAGGCGCGATGTCGTATCTAAATCAACAACACTTTTTTCATTTCTAAATATTTCAAAAATTTCACTGGACGCTTTTTCTCTCTCAATTCTATTGGGCCCATAAATTTCTGCCATCATGGTAGCTAAAACAGGGGGCCCCGGTGGTATCTCAAGAACTTTTGTAACCGCTCCATATTTTTTACCAAATTCAGCAATCAACGGCCGTAAATTTTCAATGATTTGATGGCTTGAAATTTTTCTCTCATCTTTATTGCTTAACACAATGTGCAAATCAGCTTGGGCATCGTCACCTCTTAAAAACGTATGCTTAACCATCCCTGAAAATGAAAACGGAGCGGATTCTCCCACAAAAATTTGAACTTTTTTAACTTCAGCGTTTGCAAGGAGTAAATGAGAGAGTTCTTTTGATTGCTCAATAGTATTTTTAAGAGAGTTTGTATTTTTAAAATCAACAAGAACTTGAAATTCATTTTTATTATCAAAGGGAAGCATTTTTACTTTTACTGATTTTATATAAAGTAAAAATAAGGCCCCCAAAAATAGTCCAACGATGAGGGATCCAAATTTAAAGGCAGAAGTTTTTGAACTTAATAATGAGTTCATAATTTTTTTATAAATACGGTCTAATCTACTTTCTGCATTCTCTATATTGTCTATTTTTTTATGTTCCCCTCTCTTAATGATTCGCACCGACGCCCATGGAGTAACGACGAACGCCACCAAGAGTGACAAAATCATGGCAAGGCTTGCCCCCACAGGAATAGGTTTCATATATGGGCCCATCATCCCTCGAACAAAGGCCATGGGAAGAATGGCAGCAATCACGGCAAACGTGGCAAGAATGGTGGGATTTCCGACTTCCGATACGGCCTCCAATGTTGCCCTTATCACTCCTAAATGAGGTTTTTCATGTAAATGTCGTTCGATATTTTCCACGACAACGATGGCATCATCGACGAGAATTCCGATAGAAAAAATAAGTGCAAATAAAGTAATTCGATTTAAAGAATAACCTAAAAAATAATAAACAGCTAAGGTGAGGGCCAGCGTTACGGGAATCGCAATGGCGACGACAAGTGAGGCACGAAATCCCATCACAAAAGCAATGAGTACGGCCACCGATAGTGTAGCGATGAGCAGATGTTCAATCAGCTCTTTGGACTTTTCATCAGCAGTTGATCCGTAGTTTCGAATTTCAGTCATATTCATTTCAGCTGGTAAGTCTTTGGAAAATATTTTTGCTCGTGAAAGTAATCGTTCCGATAAATCTACGACATTAGTTCCTTGTCTTTTAGCAAATACGATTGATACCGCATTCTCACCTTCAATTGCATTTACACTTGTATTAGCGCTATGAGATTTATCAAAAAGAAATGAGGCCCTGGTTATTTCCTCTGGGCCATCAGTAATCGTGGCCACATCACGAAGATGAATCACTCGTCCACCTCTCTGACCTAGAGAGATAGATTCTACCTCTTTCACGTTAGACAGTTTACCACCGACATCTATATTGTAAACTTCTGAATCACTCCAATTTTTCCCTGCTGGTAAATTAACATTACTTTTTTGAAGTTTATCAGCGAGTGTCAAAAGTGAAATACCATTTTGATTGAGTAATTTGGGATTAACAATCACACGAAGTGATCGCTTCAATCCACCTTTAAGTTCAACTTTTGCGAGATCAGGAGTACTTGAAAACTCACGTGCTAATGGTGCCACTAAACTGCGAATTTCATAAGACGATAATGATTTTGAACTAAAGGTAAGCACGAGAAAGGGCACGTCATCAATGGAAAAAGATTTTACATCAGGAGAATTGATCGCGGCCGGAAGCTCAGAGCGTATACTTAAAAGTTTATGATGTATTTTTACTAAACTTGGCCCCATGGGCTCACCTACTTTAAAGCGCACTGTTACCAATGATCCATGTGCCTTAGAGGCCGAATAGATATACTCAACACCTTCAAGACCCCAAAGAGCTCGTTCTATTGGGCCAGTCACTTTTCTTTCTACTTCTTCGGCCTCAAGTCCTGGTACCCCTACACTCACATCGACCATGGGAACAGAAATTTGTGGCTCTTCTTCTTTGGGAGTGAGCCAAACGGCCATGAGGCCCATCATGATAGAAAAAATAGCAATCACTGGTGTAAGTTTTGAATTCAAAAATTGAGCTGCAATTTTTCCTGCCATTCCTTCTAGCTTCATTTTTAAATCATTCATAAACTTACTCCTTCAACTTGAGTCAACCTTACACGCTTACCTCTTGTATCGATAAGATTATTTTCAAGGGCCAACAAATTTAAAATAAGATCAACTCTGCGATTGAGTACCTCAGCAAACTGAAGACCTGATATTGATCCAGATTGAAATAGTTTATCGGCCACTTTCACTTGTTCAGATAAAAGTTGCTCACTCTCTAAAAGCAGAATTAATCCTTGTTTCATGGAACTTTCACTTTCTAGTAAAACTTTATTTTCAATACTATTTGTCTGTCTTTCCATTTCTAAACGAGCAAGTTCTGCACGCCTTAATTCTTCTTTTTCCGAGACGCGATTTATGTTATCAGGGCCAAATAAACTCCAATTTAAATATACCCCTACGGCAAAACTCGTGGCCGTACTCCGATCACCATTGGTCATGCTTTCATTGGCAAATAATCCTATTTTGGGCCGATAACGTGATCTTTCAGCATCTCTTAAATCGTTATACGATTCACTCCGAACCAGAAGGGCCGATTCTCGTAATGAAATTTTTTGATTTTTTGAAGGTGAAAGTTTTCGATCTAAAAATGGTAAAATATCTTCACTGCTAATTTTCCAATTATTATTTTCGAATTTTGCTTTTTCAGTTAGAACTTCTCTCTGAGCAACTTCTTTAGACTGAATGTTGAGTAATTCCCCTTGCAATCGATTTTTTAAACTCTTTAATCCTAATATCCCAGAATAACCAATGGGATTACTTTGTTTTCCAATGGAATAATGAGATAAAACATCAGAGACGCGATCAATTAGGGCAGAAATTCGTATTTTGGCCTTTGAAAGCGACATGAGTTGGGCATAGTGAATGGCCAGTTCAGTATATTCTTTCAATATCATTTCACTTTTAATCAGAAGTTGAGACTCTCTCATTTTGGTGAGAGCGTTTAACTCTGCCTGCTTACTTCCGCCTTCATAGAGAGGAAAAACTATTCCTAATGTTCCAACTTCAAAATTATTAAAACCAGGTGTATTTAAAGTTGAAGGATTAAAATCAAAAGTATTTATCTGTCTTTGAGATAAATTTCCAAAAAAATTTGCGCCAGGATCATTGGAAGAATAGGCCGAAGCACTTAATGTGAGAGAAGGAAGCCAATGCTTCTGAGCTCTCCCAACGGCCAAATCTGCCGCGTTGAAATTGTGATCCTCAAGAGAAATTTCTGGAGATGCATCTTTAATTTTTATCCAAAAATCATCGAAGGAAAGAGTATTGGCAATTCCAAGTTGATTCACAAAGTAGATAAAAGTAAAAACAGCTATGAAAAATTTCATTTGCAGTAGATCTCCTTAATCGATTTTAGTAATTTTTTAAGTTTAGGATCGGCCATACCATAATAAATGTTGGTGGCCACTCTTCTTGAGCTAAGAATTCCTTCCTTGCGCATCCTTCCTAGAAATTGTGACATCGAGGATTGTGCAATTCCACAATATTCCGTTAGTTCATTAACAGTTCGATCACCTTCAATGACATAACACAATATTTTAAGTCTTATGGGATGAGAGAGTGATTTTAAAACTCCACTCACAATATCACACTGATCTATCACTTTAGATACATCTATATTCTTCATAAACCATTCCTACCCAAGAACATATTACACCAACATAATATAATGTAAACATAATATTAACAATACATAATATATGCTTTCGGATTTATTACTTTAGAAAGATAGTTAAGATTTGTTTGAAAACAGTATCTTTGCTAAATTGACACTAATCCAACCTGAAAAAATTATAGATCAACAGGTGAAAGCATTGAAGAAATAGGGTATAACTACCATGGTCTACATTTTTCAAATAAGGCAAAATTGTGAAAGAACAAGATACCTTCTCCTCATGGGCAAATGAAGCTTCAAAAGGAATAACAAAAATTGATGAACTTGCTAGACTAAATTTAATAAGAAATCAGTCAACCATTGAAAATGGAATGGCCATCCAAAAAAATTTTGATATTCGAGTGCCAGCGGAATTTTTAAACATCATTGATCAAAACGGCCCACTCCAAAAACAATTCATCCCGGACGCAAAAGAATTAGAATTTGATCCCAATGAATTACTTGATCCCATTAGTGATGAGGATCATACGCCCGTAAAATTTGTCACCCATCGCTACAAAGATCGCGTGCTTTTAAAAGTTTCTTATCAATGCGGAGTCTACTGTCGCTATTGTTTTCGTAGATATAAAGTTTCAGATGGAAAAGAAAATCCAAGTGAAAAAGAAATGGAAGCTGCTATCAGCTACATTTCAAGTCACCCAGAAATAAATGAAGTTATCCTCACCGGCGGTGATCCCTTAAGTGTAAGCGATAAAAAACTTGCCTTCATTATTGAATCATTAAATCGAATTCCCCACTTAAGCTTTTTACGCGTTCACACGAGAATGCCAACGGCCATTCCTTCGCGAATTTCAAATGAGTTCCTTCAAATTTTATCAACTTCAAAACTTCCTATTTGGTTCGTCCTTCACATCAATCATGCGAGTGAATTGACTCCAAGAGCTTGCGAATCGATAAAATTACTTTCAAATGCTGGGTACCCCCTACTCTGCCAAAGTGTTCTTCTCAAAGGCGTCAATGATGATGTTGAAACTTTAAAACAGCTTTCACTAAGCCTTGTGAGAAATAAAATTACACCGTACTACCTTCACTATCCTGACTTAGCTCAAGGTACGAACCATTTTCGAATTCCCTTAGAAAAATCCATCGAATTGGTAAACGAACTCCATGGTAAAATTTCAGGTTTTGCTATTCCCCAATTAATAGTCGATCTTCCCGGTGGAAATGGTAAAATTAATATGACCAAAACCATGTATCGAAAAATGTCAAATGACCAATGGTCTTTTATATCGCCGCTCAGTGGAAAAGAAGTTATTGTCAATTACCCAACAAGTTCGAGCGATCATTCTTTAACTTAAATTTAAGGATCTTTATGAAAATAGTTTTAAATAGTTTTCTATTACTCTTCTTTTCTTTTGCCTCATTTGGAAAAGAAATTGTAAAAGATCTCTGCCCCATTTTTATTTCCTACCCAAATGAATGCAAACTTATTAAAGAGCTTGAAAATCAAAATCGTTTCAATGATCCGGAATATGTTAATGCCATCAAACGAGAATTAAATAATTTCCAAAAATTTAAAAATATTTTTAATAATAAGAAAATGGAATTTCAAGTGATCAATACCACTATTTGTGAGCAACCCGATTCCTTTCTTAATATTTTTTACTTTGAGTACGCCCACTATTCCAATGATTCATCAGGTAACATACAAAACGAACAATCTGTAAAACTTTACAAAATCGATGAAAACGAAAATCGTTCTATGTGGGCCTATGTTGTTGATCAATACTTGGAAGCATTTTCAGAATGGGAAGATATTTTGCAAAAAAAGAGAATGATTAGAAAATATATTCCGTCTTGTAAAAAACTTCTCCAAAATTAAAGAGGAATATTTTATGTCGAATTTAACGGCCATTTGCAAAAATTGCCAAAATAGTCAGGCAAAAGCTGTGTATCAATGTGGCGTCTGTGGAGATCCTGTTTGCAAAAAGTGTAGTTTATTTCCTAGCGAAACTTTTTCCTATTTACGGACAATACCACCCATCCTAACTCATGATTGCTACTGTGGCAGTTGTTATGAACAAAATGTGGCCGGCCCAACAGCGACCTACAATGAAATGATGGAAAAGGCCAAAGAGATTACTATTTACACGACGAAGGAAACCAAGCTCACTCGTTTATTTGTACGCAAACATCTTCCTTATGAAGTAGAAAATTGTGCAGATGAGCGTGAGGCCATCATGCGAATGTCTTTTTTTGCGGTTCAAGATAATTTTAATTGTTTGATTGATGTAGAAATAACTAAGAAAAAAGTAGCGAATGGTTCTCATAAAAAATTTATTTTTGCAGGAAAATCTGTTCCCCACCTACTCGATTTAAAACGTTCGCGCTGGTAAAGATTTCATCGATCAAGGATTCGATTCTCATGGAACAACTAATTAAAAATGGATTTCTGATTCAAACGTTGGCCCTTCCGTCATCCCTTCCTCCACTTATTGAAAAAGAATTGTGGCAAGATCTCGACTTTGAACTGTCCTCACTCATTAAACCTCAGGGTAGTATCTATCAATCTCTCATTTCCTACTACCCGTTTGAAAATATTGAATATATTACCAGTATTCGAGACTCAAAAAATGAATGGGAAGAAGATGGAATTTGGCATGATGATGGATCTCGAATGTTAGCATTTTCACTATCTCTCAATCTCAATTTGAATCAGATTATAGGTGGTGAAATTGGATTTCGAAAAAAAGCTGAAGATCAATCAGCTTTCATTTCCGTTCGCCCCTATGGAGATCTTATCATTTTCGCTACTGGACATTGGGGATGGGAACATAAAGTCTATAAGGTTAGCCAAGGCATCCGAATTGTGATGGCGGGTTGGTGTTCCTAGGTACGAAACAATATCAAAAAATGGCGCCTGCCGTTCGAAAGTAAACGAACCGCTCACCGTCAGTAGAATCTACCAAGTTGAGTTGGTGACGCCAATGGTGAATCTGAGGGAGCTGGCACTTCTTCATTTTTCGAAGGCAAATCGGAAAGAGATCTGGCCACACATTTCAAGCGGTCAAAGACCGCCATTCATAATTTAATATCTCGAATGAAAAGCGTCGATTTTATAATGTCCATTTAACTACTAAAAAACACTGACATTAATTGCATGGAGTAGTTGACACCAATATATCCATTTGGCTATAATCAATGTTATGAAGGTTGCCTTTTATGAAACAGTATCCGGAAGAAGCCCCATTGAGGATTTCATTGTGGCCCTTCCCAAAATTGAACAAGCTAGATTTGCTGAAGTGTTTGAAGGAATTGAAAAATACGGATTTGGATGCCCTAGAGTCCAATTTCGTCAACTAAGAGGAAAGCTTTGGGAAGTAAAATTCAATGCTATCAGCGGTGGGTATCGCGTTGCTTATGTTGTAATTGAATCAGATACGATGGTGTGGTTGCATGCATTTAAGAAAAAAACTCAAAAAACCCCAGTCAGTGATTTAGAAGTCGCTGAAAAAAGAATGAAAGAGGTATTAAAATTATGAAAATAAAAAAACAATTCAAACTGGCAAAACCATTTTTCAAAAAACTTTTGGAAGATAAAGTTGTTCGTATGCAATATGAAGAAGAACGCTCTAAAACAGAAATCGCGAATGCTGTCCGTACTGCACGACTTCAGGCCAATCTTACACAAGCGCAATTGGCAAAACTTATTGGAACCACTCAAAGCGTCATTGCCAGGCTTGAAAGTGGCTCTGATAAAAGAGTACCTTCCATTCCACTTTTGGCCCGCATTGCGGCCGCTTGTGGTAGTCATTTTGAATTTGGGTTTAAATTTAAGAACGTTAGCTAGGTTTTAGTCATGTCTCTTATCTCACGACCACCTACCATGAAGATGGCGCCTCCTGGTTCACACATTGTGGCCAAACAGGCCCGTATTTCCCCAAATGGTATTAAGTATTTCGTAAAAGCTCACATTCGAAAAAACCGAGGTAAAAAAATTGTCCTTCTGCCTGAAAATATCCTTTACCTTTTTTGGCATGGTGACCAAGACTATCCTGCTATCGGATCCGTCAAAGGATATCCAGAATATTCTGAACTTGATGCTGTAATTCAATTTTGGATGAATTACTGGCAAGACTTTGGACTCCCATTTCCAAAAGGATTAGATCCATTGATCATCAAAGTTATGATCGCAGTAGAATCGAGCTTTCGTCCAAAGGTTGGGTCCAAAGAAAGCTCTGCTTATGGTTTAATGCAAATTACTAACACCACGAGGCGAGATGCAAAAAATATTAACGATGGAATTTTAGATCTCGAAAGAAAAGACTTAGAAGATCCTGTCATTAATATTTCAATGGGAGTTCGCTGGTTGAGTTATAAATTTTCTTCAATTGAAAAAGGCGAAAAAAAAGATTTATTCAATACTCTCAAATATTACTACGATAAACACAAGGGTGATGATTATGCCAATAAAGTTCTTAAGCTCTACCATGTTTCTGTTAATCCTAAGTCTTAGTGTAGCATCCAAAGAACCTGACTCTTACGTTATCAAATTACAGGAGAAAAAATATCTAAAAATGCCTGATGGTAAAGAACTTATTCTCGTCAGATTGTTTAATGAAATTGGTCCCAGCAATCATATAAGATTATTTCTCCGTAAGGAGAAGAAAGTGCTTTGGGATGTTACTTACCATGATGATTTAGGAACTCTTTGGGCCGATGCACATTTCATACCGCTTTATGACAAAGAGTTTATCTCAGACCTAGACGGCGATTCTTATCCTGAGGTTGCCATTGCAGTTTGGCATGGAGGAAGTGCGGTCCAGCATTGCAGATCCATCATATTTTCAGTTAGACCTGATCAACTTTTTGCACTTACTTCGCGCGAAATTAATTATGAATTTTCACATTCCGTATTTAAGGAAAGAAAAGACTTCGTTCTTAGTTCGTCTACTTTATAGATGGCGCACCGGACAGGGATCGAACCTGTGACCTACCGCTTAGAAGGCGGTTGCTCTATCCACTGAGCTACCAGTGCAATTTAAAGTTTTATTTAGAAATGAATTCAAAAACAGAGTATATATGGCCAATACAAGTAGTGTCAAATTCAATTTATTTGACTGATAGCTTATTACAAATGATGCTACCAATAATCAAACTTACAATATAAATTCTACCTATTTTTATATTTTTGCAAAGGCCAAACCAAAATGACGCTATCTAAACTAGAGTTTCAAATTCTAACCTACATTCTCTATTTTTGGGCCTTTTTCCAAGCGATCGGTACCTCACCCACAATCATTGCTAGTTTGGCCTTAATGGTCTTTATGATTTTTATTTACTTTCGCTATTGGGATAAGATTAATTTAAAAAGTCTTGGTATTGAATTTTATCTCATACTATCTCTTTGCATCACGCTACACATTTCTCTATTCTACAATTGGCCAGAACATAACGAACCAACAAGGGGGCTAAGTAAAATAAGATATTTTTTTATATTTTTGCTTTCCTACCCAATTTTAAAATC
Organism: Bacteriovoracaceae bacterium; assembly: GCA_029865945.1. Taxonomy (GTDB): domain Bacteria; phylum Bdellovibrionota; class Bacteriovoracia; order Bacteriovoracales; family Bacteriovoracaceae; genus JARXAH01. The sequence continues at coordinate 9,652 of JARXAH010000075.1, forward strand.
ACTCCATCTATCTACGAGTGATTGGAAAAATATATTAAAGAAAATAATACTATTTCTTTCAGGCAGCTATTTTATTGCTTCCATTGCTGGAATTATTTCTCGTTTTACTTGTTTTCAAGTCAATCACTGGAAGTACGAATGTAATCTAAGAAATCCAGGTTTAACAGGAATTATGCAATACAGTTATGAGACACCTTTGGTTCTTATTATCGTTTTATTTGCGGCCTACCTTTCTAAAGAATTATTATTCACCAAAAAAGAAAAATTTTTCCTTAAAGCTGCTAGTCTTTTTATGATCACAGGATTAATCACTAGCAATGGAAGAGGTGCTATTATTGGCGTTTTGATTGGAATTTCATCAATATTTTTTTTCTTCAGAAAAACAATAATTCAAAAAATTACTATCGCGAATGTGTTTAAATTATCTATATTAACACTTCTCTTAACTTATTTTACTTTCGGAAATAAGTTTATTCCTTACGGCGAAAATCGAATTGTTTCTTCATCGGCAAACGAGTCTAATGATATTAGAAAAAATTTAAATATTTTGTCTTGGGAAGCATTTAAACAAAGGCCATGGTTTGGATTTGGTTTATTGCATCCAAAAAATGAAATAACCAATGCACATTCAATTGCACTAAAATATACTTTAATTGATACCCACAATACTCACACTCAGGTTTTAGTTGATGGTGGTATTTTTTCTTTTATTATTTATTTACTTTTATTTAGTTATATATTTGTTACATTATTCAAAAATAATGATGAATTTAGTAAAGTTTTGCTTGGTATTTGGATCACTTTTTTCATTATTGCTTCAGTCCATAGTATGCTTATTACAGGTACTGGGACCGCAGTACTTCTTTTCATGTTATTAATTGCTACAAGCCTAACTAAAGAATATTCGAACAGACTCTTAAGGAATAAATAAAAGTGTTAAAAAGTGTCAAATAAAGACATTAAGGTAGAGGACAACTTTCAAATTCTAAAATCCTCTCGAAATACTTTTTTTTGTGAATCCACTGCCGGAAAAATTGTGGAAGCTATAGCATTTGGGAAATTACTAAAATCTGAGACTCTTGTTCCTGGAGATATTGTAAAAATTCAATATGAACAAGATAGGCCGATGATAACTGAACTTTTAGTTAGAAATAACTCCGTATTCCGCTTTCTCCCTAGAGATCGCAAGAAAAAAGCAATTGCTTCTAATATAGACTTGATGGCCATTGTACTCTCGTGTGAACGCCCTGAGTTTAAGCGAGGACTACTTGAACGATACCTTATTCGTTCAGCTCAATGGGAAATACCTGCCATACTAATCCTCACTAAGCTTGATCTCGTTTCACCATCAGTTGATTTAACTTGGGAAATGGAAAGAACATCCCATTTAATCGAGAAATTTTTTGTGATTTCTTCAGTGCAAACAAACTTGCAGTCTCCGTGGACTAATTCCTACACAATAAAAGACTTAATGGAATATTTGGAAAGTAAAATGGTACTTTTTATGGGCCCATCAGGAGTAGGAAAAACCAAATTAATTTCCATCTTGTCTGAAGGTAAATATGATCTTAAATCTAATGAACTAGGAAAATCAGGCAAAGGTACACACACTACAACTTGGGCAGAAATAATCCGTTTTTCAAAATTTAGTTTAATGGATTCTCCAGGAATAAGGTCATTTTCACTAAATGATTTAAATAGTGAAGAATTAATAAACTATTTCCCCGATATTTTAGAAATTAGTAATAAATGCAAATTCAGTAATTGCGAACACACCGAAAATACACCTGGTTGTGCAATTCAATCAAAAATGCTTCCAAAGAATAACTCAGAAGGTGATAAGCAAATTAGGATTTTTCAATCCAGGTTTGAATCTTACCAGAAAATCTGTCACGAATTAAAAATAGACACTGAGAAAAATTAACTTAAATAATTTTATATCACGTTTTAATTAATTCAAATCAGTCTGTGTTAAAATGCAAATGTAAAGTGGATTGCTTATGTGAAAATAAAATAATTAATCTAAAAGCAGAACAAAATAAAAAAAAGAGGCGCATTTAGCTATTTTGGCACCAAGTTTCCCTGGCACTATTTTCGCCGCAAGTGGGCTTGACTTCCGGGTTCGGGATGTGACCGGGTATTTCACCACCGCTAACAACACGCCTCAAATTATTTGTCCGT
>JARXAH010000050.1 GCA_029865945.1 Bacteriovoracaceae bacterium
AGCAGATGCAGATGTAAGGGAAAGATAATTAAAAATCTTGGCCTGCAATCCTTCCATCGGTGGTAACGATTTATTAAGATTGGTATTCGTTGGCCCTAGCACTACAGTTTTATAAGAATTATCCCGATCACAAAATTGCAACAATCTACACAAATTAATTATGGCGAATTTACTTATGTAATAACCTAAGCTTGCCGAGTTAGGCACTAGTATCGATGTAGAGGATATCGTTAGAACAGTGACATTTTTTATTTTTTTCAACTGAAGCCCTTGAATAAAATTCAAACTTCCATAGAGGTTAGTTTCTAGCACCTTTTTAAATTGATTAACATCTAAATGCTCAATATTATCAATCTCATTAATGCCTGCATTTAATATCCATAATCCTGGAATTTCTTTTGTTTCAATCAAGTTATCTATAATTTTTTCAACTTCAATAGCATCTGAAATGTTACAAATAAAGTTACGAAGATTTCCATTCCAAGGTCCGGGAGGTAGTCTTCTATTAATTGCGAGCACTATCTTTCCTGAGTTAAGATAAAGTTCCTGCAGTGATTTTCCGACACCTGAGGTTGTTCCAGTAATTAAAACAACCTTTGGGTTTGGATAATTAATCATTGGTTGCTTTAGAGAAAAACAATGTTGAAAAATATCCATCGACGTAAACAAACTTGTTGAGTTTTTTAATATCCTGATGAGCAAAATTATGGACATTTTTTAAATTATAAAAAGGCACCTTCGGCAGCAAATGATGTTCATGGTGATAGTTCGCACTAAGAGATCCGATTAGAATACGCTCCAATTGAAAGACTAAATACTTTAGAGGATTTGGCTTTGTTAAGACTACGGAGCGAGTATAAAGATTCCCTTGATCTGCGGTCAGTATCTTTAAATGAAGCTGATTTGGAGCTCCATGTTCAGTTATTCCTCGAACTCTTAGTAACAGCATATTAAAACTAACCAATGGGAATGCCCAAAATAAAAAATAGAACATCAAGTTAAACTGAAAGAGAAATGCCAAGATGAGAAGTTGAGAAGTTGCCAGTCGGAATAGTCTAAGTCCCCTATCAATAGAATTTTCATCATTATGCTTTTTGGTTTTAAGAGACTTATAATTATGGCCAAAAAAACTTTTGAGTGCTGTTATGCCAAACAGGTCGCATAAAAATAATTTATACAGGCGCCAATCTTTTACATCTGTAACTAAATATTTTTCAAGGTCAGTAGCAAGATCATCAACAGTATTAGTTCCTGCGTGATGCTTCATATGTCCATTTGTGTAACCTTCAAGTGTGAGCCCGACGGGTAGTGCCGCAAGCCAGTTTCCAATAAAATCATTCCTGAATTTAATAGATGATATTAAACGATGGGACCCCTCATGAACGATTTGGAGTAAGGCACCTTGTCTCCCCGCAATTAAAAAGCCTAAACCTAAGTAGATTACCCAAAAATAGGGCCCAGCAAATAATTTTTGTCCTATAAATGATAGTACAAAAATGCAGCACCAGATTAATGCAATATTAAAATAAGTAACATGGGTCTTTAATAAATTCTGTTCAGCAATGAATTCAGCAGAAAAAGAAATTTTACGAGCACTGTACTTAGAAGTTAAGTCAGTTGAATCAACTTCAGTCTTTATGTTGCTCACTTATTAACTCCGTTTTTAAAAATATGCTTAACTATATATCTTGGTCTTCCTTTAGCTTCTTCGAGAATTTTACCAATGTAATCCCCCAACACACTAATTGAAAGCATTTGTATTCCTCCAAGCATTATTAACAAAATAATTATAGTAGTAATACCTCTGGGCGCTTTTACTGGGGAAAATAGAAACATGTAAAAATAGAAGGTAATCATGACTATTCCAAGGAGAAACAAAATCATTCCCAGTCTTTGAATATATTCTAAAGGTTTTATGCTATAGGAGAATATGGCTTTTTTTGCCCACCAAATATTTTTAAGAAAATTATTTGTAGAAACTCCAAACATTCTTTCTGGCCTCACATAAGGAAAACCAATTTGCTTAAATCCGACCCATGCCCTAATTCCCCTAAGAAAAAAATCTCTTTCTTTTAAACGAAGCATCTGTTTAACAACTTTAGCATCAATTAAAGAGAAATCTCCTGCATCGACAGGTATAATGATATCCGACAAAGATCTGAAAACTCTATAAAATAATTTGTACGAAATCTGCATTAAAAAGGGAGCATCTCTTTTAACTCGAACGCCATAAACAACATCGTTTCCTTCGATCCATTTTTGATAAAAGCCGGCAATAATCTCTGGTGGATCTTGTAAGTCTCCATCTAAAAGAACAACTGCATCTGAGTCCATAGCATAAGTCATTCCGCTCAAAAAAGCAGACTGCGAACCAAAGTTACGAGTATGTGTAATGCCGATTACTCTATCATCGCTTGCAGAAATTTGCCTTATAACATCTTCATCATTATAAGGGCTGCAATCATTGACAAAAATAATTTCGTAGTCAATTTTGAGCATTTGAAAAACGGACTTCAATTTCTGGTACATGTAGGGAATTGCCTGATTGTCTTTGTAGCAGGCAACAATAGCGCTAATTTTTTTTTGTTTAACAATTATGTATTCGTCCTCGAGAACTGAGAAGGAACGCTGCCATGCTATAAACTTATCAAGCCCTTTTTCAAAAGTTACAGAGTACTTCCATCCTAGATGATCCCAAATTTTTTGAGAGTCCGAGTACCAGTTTTTTGTGTCCCATTTCCGGTTAGGAAATGTTGCAAAAGACGGCTCACTAAAAATTTTAAGCTTCTGGGAAATTATATCCACAATATCTTTCAAGGTAGTCTTAACTTCGCTACCTAAATTATACACTTCGCCAGGATACTTTGTGCAACCCGATGTGGCTGAAAAAATAATCCCTCTTATGCAATCGTCAACATAGAGAAAATCTCGACTAATTTCTGCTTCTGCAAGCGGAGGAAACTCACCAACAAGTCCCTTCTGAATGATTTTTGGAATAAGTCTCTCACTGTCTTCCCAGGGCCCATAAACGGAATAAAGGCGCAAATGATTGCATGGAATATTCTGCATTTTTCCATAGTAAATGATCAGGTAGGAAGCTGCCAGTTTAGCCACTGAATAGTCACTATTGGGAATTGGCTCAGCACTTTCCTTGGGCGCAGAGCAATTGAGTCCATACTCGGAGGAGCTTCCTGTGTTGACGAAGGCTTTGACTGAAAACTCCTTCGCAAGTGAGAGAATATTTAAGACGCCAAGATAATTTACTTGGTGAATAAGAGCTGAGTCTTCTTCTCTTTGATAGGCCCCGTATGCCGATAAGTTTAAAATAGTTAGTGGTTTAATTTCCAAGAAAATTTTTTTTAAAGAATCTCTATGGGAAACATCTGTTTTTATAAAATGCATTGTACTATCTTTAAATTTTTTTTTAAGTAAACGAATTCTCCAATTATCAAAAGTATTATTCGAAGCTCCAAAAACGTCTGGCCTTCTTTTATTTAATACAGAAAAAAGTCGTGCTCCAATAAATCCCGATACACCTAATATAAGTATGGGACCAGGCATATTTTGAATAAGTTCTTCATCTTCCTTAGAAAATTCATCCATGAAAAGATCATTAAAGTTTTGCACTAATTACCTCGATAATCTTCTTTTTTATATTATTTATATCAAGGCCCGACTGTTGTTGATGAAACTTTTGAGAGCCATATTTTTTATCTGGATAACCAATGGCATGAAGGTGATGTATCTGTGTATTGATATTGCGTTTAAGCAACTCTAATGCCATTAATTCACCAAAACTTCCTCGCGAGACGTGTTCTTCAACAATAAGTAATTGTCCTGATTTTCTTATTGTTCCCAGGAGGTTTTCTGGAAAATTTAAAATAGGGATTTCTTGTACCACATAAACTGCAATGGAAGTTTGTCTAGTTTTACTATCTGATTCAATTTGAATAATAGAATCTAAAACATTGACACCAACCGGGCCAACAAACATAACAACAAGGTTTTCACCAGAACATAACTCATAAATTGCAGAATATTTTTTTGTGAAATCAAATCGCTTTCTATGCTCGTTTGTAACAACCGCATTCCCCAGCCTTAAATAGGAGGGTCCCTGATAATTATACATATTAAAACAAGCTGATGAAACTTCACTATTTGCCATCGGAATAAAACATCTCATTGATTGAAAACTTGATAGCATTCCGTAATCTTCGATAGCGTGATGACTTGCCCCCATTATACCGTAGCCGTAGCCGCCACCATTTCCAACAAGCTTTACATTATGATCATGTAGGCAGATGTCCAACCTAATCTGTTCAGCAGGCCGAAAAACGCAAAAGGGAGCTATACTATAGCAGAGAGGAATTAATCCTTCTGATGCCATGCCGGCTGCGACGCTCATCATATTTTGCTCAGCAACTCCCATATTAATAAAACGGTCGCCCATTTTTTCACGCACATTTTCTAAAGCCATAAAACCTAAATCGCCAGTGAGAAAGACATGCTTATCAAGAACAAGGTTTTCTTCACACCAGGAGGAAAATTCTTTTCTCATTTCGCCTCTCTTAGTTTTTTAATATCGTTGAGTGCCGTAAGATATTGCTCATTATTCATTGGTAAATAATGCCAATCCACAGTATCTTCCATGAAAGAAACACCATATCCTTTTACCGTCTTGGCAATTATACATTTAGGCCCCAAAAAATCATTTTGAAGTTTATTGAAGGCTGTATCTAAGCACTTTAAATTATTTCCGTCTGAACAAATAACTGAATCAAAACCTAGAAGTTTTAAATGCTCACTTAAATTATCTAGTGGTAAAATATCTTTAGTTCTGCCAAAACCCTGAATTGAATTGTTATCCATATAAACAAATAAATTATCTAGCTTGCGAGCTCCGGCAAACATCAAGGCTTCCCAAGTCGAACCTTCTTGGCAATCTCCATCAGATAATAAGCAAAAAACTTTTTCGGTTCTTCTTAAAAGTTTTTTTGCGAGAGCAATTCCCACCGCGAGCGACAACCCATGCCCTAAACTTCCAGTGCCAAAGCGTATATCATTAAATGGACCATTGCATGGAGGGTGAGCAGAAAGAAAAGTACTTTCTTGGTAAAAACTCGACAGTTGATCATCAGTAATCAAGCCTTTTAAATTTAAAATAGAATATAAAGCTGAGGCGGCATGACCCTTTGAGAGAATAAAAACATCATCTTTATTTTTTCGGTTAAAAAAAATATCAACTAGAACTGAGACACAACTTAACGATGAGCCGATATGCCCGCATTTGGCTTTGTTTGTTATAGATAAAATATTAGAAGCGCATCTATATGCCCATTCATTTAAATCGATCATGGAACTCCCCGTCTTCATCTATAGTTAAATACCTTAATCTAACGGTTTTGACTGTCATTCAAAACAAATTAATGTTACATTTTCACATAATCAATGTTAAATGTGAGCCACTCATGATCAGCAAAAGCTGGATGCTTGAAAAAACTTTCAAGCATCCAATAATGTTTTTATTCATTCTCTATTTTCTTAGCTATTCTTCTATCCTAATCAACAATGGTTATTTTTTTGATGATTGGCATCTATATCATCTTTCATCAGACTTTATTTGGTCTTATTTTAATTCCGTAGGCCGAACAATTATGGGTCTTGAATTAATTTTTTTAAAGTGGGCAGGCTTACCGCGCTTTATTGTTAATTCGCTAATTTTTTCTGCTTTTTGGTTAACGGGGCAATATTTTTACCTTATTCTTAAAAATCTAAACATATTTAGCCCAGAAAAAACAATTTGTATTGCAGCACTTTTTATTTGCTATCCGCAATATTTTTCAAGAATTTGCATGAGCGTTTTTCCTTTCACATTTGGACTCACCGTTTTCACAATTACAACTTATTTTTACCTTTTTTGGCCAAAAGATAAACAATATTACCTCCGTTATTTATTGATTATTACTTATTTTTTGTCCTTTAGTCTCGAGTCATTATTGATATTTTATGCAATACCAATCGCATTAAAGTTTTATTTAGAAAATAATTTTAAGATCACATTTAAGTTAAAATCCTTGCAGTCCTTTGTGAAAAAAAATTGCCTTTTTTTACTAATTCCCTTTATCTATTATTACGTTTTTAAAATTCGTGCTGAAGTTGCCGACAACGCACTTATGGACTTTAAAAAACTGAATAGTGAATTTTTTCCTATGATGTATTCTAGTTTTAAAATTGGTTTTATAGATTGTATTCACCGACCAATACGCAGTTTACTTTATCCATTTCTTGGAATTGCTGCCATTGCCAGTGCCTTCTACCCATTATTAAATTACAAACGATCTGCATTATGTTTAATTGGAACTATCGTTGCTATAGCATTTTTTTTCTTTTCAATACTTCCATATATAATGGTAGGAAAGCCCATCCTTTATTATTATATCGGCGATAGAACTGCTATTTTATCTTTATTTTCAGGCGTATTCATTATCTACTTTACAATCTCATTTGCCCTTTCATTTACAAAAATTAAATCTTTGAAGCCAATATTTTTTTCATTTATTCTTCTGTGCTTTGTTGCCCGAAATTTTTATGTTTTTCATACCGCCCTTGTTGTTTCAATAAAACAAGATGCTGTAGTGGATTACATGAAGAGCAGTCCTGAATTTAAAATGGCCCATACATTCTATTTCATAGATAATACTCAAGGATATCTCTTACTGGAAACGCCCTTCGATGCATCAGTCGCAAACGGCTTAATTGGAACGGTTTTCCCTGAGCATAATAAATGCATTTCAAATTTTGAAGATGAGTGTTTGAAGATTCCTAACAGTGAAATAGTGAGTCCCCTTTATAATCTTACAAACTACATCCCCGCGAAGAACGATTATAAGATTTTAATTGATCACGGCTCAATAAATATCAGAGGTTTTAATCTTTATAAAATGATCTATTATAAATTTTTTGATCTAGTTAAATATCAATCCTCACTAAAGAAAATATTAAGCATGACGTTCTTTAAACTAACAAGCTAGGTTTATATTAAAATAATAGTCACTGGCGGAGCCGGTTTTATAGGCTCTTCATTAATGAGACATCTAATTAATGAGACTGATCACGAAGTAATCAATATAGACAAGCTTACTTACGCAAGTAATCTTGCTTCAATTAAGAATATTGCTGTAAATACTCGCTATAAATTTGAAAAAATAGACATATGCAAATTAGTTAAGTTGGAAAAAGTTTTTGCTAATTACATGCCTGATGGAATTATTCATCTCGCAGCTGAAAGTCATGTTGATCGCTCCATTGATTCACCAGAAGTCTTCATAAAAACCAATATCATTGGAACTTACAATCTTTTAGAAGTTTCTAGAAAGTACTGGAATAGTCTCAATGAAGAAAAAAAAGCTAGTTTTCGTTTTCACCATGTTTCGACAGATGAAGTTTACGGTGATCTTCATGGCACAGAAGATTTTTTTACTGAAAGTACTTCGTATGCACCAAGCAGCCCCTATTCTGCCTCCAAAGCCTCTTCAGATCATCTAGTAAGAGCTTGGCATAGAACCTACAATCTCCCAGTTCTAATTACTAATTGTTCAAATAACTATGGCCCTTATCAGCACCGTGAAAAACTTATTCCTCTTATAATCTTAAATGCTCTCGCTGGAAAAAAACTTCCTGTATACGGTGATGGAAAACAAATACGAGATTGGTTGTATGTTGATGATCATGCTCGTGCTCTATATAAAGTTTTTGTCGAAGGAAAAGTCGGAGAAACTTACAACATAGGCGGGTGCAATGAGATGAAAAACATAGATGTTGTAAAAATAACGTGTTCAATTTTAGATGAAATTTTTCCTAATAAACATTCGCTTTCAAGCTACCTAGAGCTTATAACTTATGTTCAAGATCGCCCAGGCCATGATGCTCGGTACGCTATTAATGCAGAAAAAATTAAAAGAGAGCTCGGATGGGAGCCAATCGTTAATTTTGATACAGGAATAAGAAAAACAGTCGAGTGGTTTCTAGGAGAAAAATGAAAGGATTGATATTAGCTGGTGGCTCAGGAACAAGGTTATATCCATCAACGAAAGGAGTTTCGAAGCAGCTCTTACCCATATACGACAAGCCTTTGATTTACTATCCACTTTCAGTCCTCATGCTCGCAGGGATAAGAGATATTCTCATTATCACTACCCAAGAGGATCAAGCTTCTTTTAAACGTCTTCTCGGTTCCGGAAAAGAATTTGGCATAAATTTAAGCTACATCGTGCAAGCCCGCCCCGAAGGCCTTGCACAAGCCTTTGTTCTCGGCGAAGAATTTATCGCAAATGATCAATGCGCATTGGTTTTAGGCGACAATCTTTTTTTCGGTGAAGGTTTTTCACAAAAACTAAAAGCAGCAACTGAATGTAAAACAGGAGCAAGTATTTTTGCCTACCAAGTAAAGGATCCAGAGCGCTTCGGCGTCGTAGAATTCGATGTTAACCACCGTGCTATTTCAGTACAAGAAAAACCAGAGCATCCAAAATCAAACTGGGCAATAACTGGATTATATTTTTATGATAAATGCGTCGTAGAATTTGCAAAACAGATAAAACCTTCGCATCGAGGGGAACTAGAAATTACTTCGATAAATCAAATGTATCTTGAAGAGGGAAAGCTCAATGTAGAATTACTTGGCAGGGGTTTTGCTTGGCTCGATACTGGAACTCACGATTCTATTCATGAAGCTTCTTCATTTGTGGAAACTATTCAAAAACGACAAGGAATGATGGTCGCTTGTTTAGAAGAAATCGCCTGGCGTAAAGGTTGGCTTAGCGATGAGGACTTAAAAATTCAAGCTCAAAAACTCAGTAAAAATCACTACGGCCAATACTTATTTAACTTGCTTAATCAATTAAGGTAACCAAATTTTCCAAATCATGTAATCGCAGTTCAGCTGCAAATTATTCTTTATCTTCTACATCAGACCTCTTGCATAACCCTATCCAACGGTTCTGCTGATATTATAAATTGCTGCAATAAGTGTGAATCTCAATCCAAATCTTTTTCTTCTTCCTCTATATTTTACTGCGATTATTTTAAATCTTTTCAGCTCACCAAACACATTTTCTATTTTGACTCTTTTTTTTGAGATTTCTTTATTTATTTTTTTATCTTCTTCGGTAAGTGGATTTTTCTTCGATTTTTTCTTAGGAATTGAAGTTTTATTATGAAGTTTCGCTAAACCTTGGTATCCAGAATCAACAAAAACTTGCTTATCTGGATGAACCTTATGTCCACTTTCTTTGTAAATTTTAAAATCGTGAGATCTTCCCTGGTCCTGGCGAATAGCAAGTATTTGATCTCTCTCCACACAGTAGCAAACCTGGGTTTTTAGAGTATGTCTTTTCTTCTTCCCTGAATAAAAGTTTTTCTGAACATTGCGAATTCTTCCACTAACTTTTTTTTTGGACGTTCAATCGGCGTCTCCGTAACGTCAATTAATAGATGTCCATGCTTTGTATTCAGGCAATCTTTCTTGCCTGCCAGTGAAAATTTACCCGATCCAATAAGTACCGTTTCTACTTCTCGCACTATTCGACTTGCCGTTGATTCACTAACCCCATACTCTGCGCCAGTCTCATAAAGCGCATTATATTTTTTGTAATAGCCCAAAAGTAAAAGAAGTTGGTCTTCAACACACAAGGAATTTGGACGTCCACCATTTGCCTTTTTGGCCTCTGCGTACGAAAGAAGGATTCCATTCATCACATCGAACACTGGCCTCTTTCAATACGAAAACAGAATCTGAAAATTAAAAAATAGCGTTCTTTCCTAGTGGTGATAGTGGACTTTTCTCAGATGTATCATTAGCCTTTGAAACAGAGCGAGGTTGAAAATATGAAAAATCTTTTTCTTATTGGGGGCGGTGGCAACTGTCACTCCTGTATTGATGTTATTGAAAAATGCGGAAATTACAACATTGAAGGTATTTTTGATTTGAAGCAAAACATTGGAAGAAAAATTTTTGGATACGAAATTATTGGAACAGATGAAAACATTGCAAATTATATTTCTTCTGAAAATTATTTTTTAATCACGATTGGGCAAATAAAAACCCCTGAACCAAGAATTGTCATCTATGAATTACTTAAAAAATTAAATGCAAATCTGGCCATTATTATTTCACCTAGGGCTTATGTTTCTAAACATGCCTTGCTAGGCCGTGGTACCATTGTCATGCATGACAGTTTAATTAACGCTAATGCGACTATTGGTGAAAATTGTGTTATTAATACGAAAAGCTTAATTGAGCACGATTCAGTCATTGCCAATCATTGTCATATTTCCACGGGAGCAATTGTAAACGGAAACTGTATCATTGAAGAAAAATCATTTATTGGGAGCAATAGTATTTTAAGAGAAGGAAGCTTAGTTCCTAAAAAATCTGTTATACAAGCAGGTATGTATTATCGTGATAAACAAAAATTTTAGCCAGTACGATTAACCTTTTAAATAACCTGAACGTTGTCAGCATCTTTGTTACCAAACGCTCAAACCGCCATCTACGACTATATTTTGTCCGGTAACATAAGAAGAGGCATCGCTAGCAAGGTAGAGCAAGGCGCCGACCAATTCATCAGCTTTTCCCATTCTGTTCATAGGCACTCTGGCGGAGTAGTTCTTTATAAATGTTTCGTTTTGACCACTTTCAATTCCACCAGGAGTTAATGTGTTCACTCTAATTCCCACGGCACCCCAGTAGGATGATAAGTATTTTGTTAGGCCAATGACGGCGGCCTTTGAGGCGGAATAAACGGCCGGTGTATTAATGGGACGGCCTAAATAATTTGAGCCCTCATAGATTCTTTGGTCAGGGGCGTAGAGCCCATAAATGGAAGACGTTTGAATGATGCTGCCTTTGATTTTCTTTTCCACCATATGTTTTCCCACATATTTGGCCATCAAAAACATGCCATCAATATTAACTGACATGATTTCTTTCCAGGTACTCAATTCAAACTCTTCAAAAGGGTCAAAGAATTTATCTAAATTAGAGGATTTAGAGACTGCATTATTGTGAAGTATATCGATACGGCCAAATTCTTTAACGACCGTGCTTACCACATTCGCCACTTCATTTTCATTGGTCACATCACACTTAAGGCCAATAATTTTTCTCTCGCTTGAATACTGCAACTTTAATTCATTTACAAAATCACTAATTTTTACGGAATCAATATCTAAGATGGCAACATTTGCACCTTGATCGAGAAAGGCCTTCACAAAAACTTTTCCTAGAATTCCAACGCCGCCCGTGATTAACACGTTTTTATGAGTAAGAGATAGCATACTTTTCCTCTAAAATTAAAAATTCAACCTTGTGCATTCTTCATAAGAAATTCAACGAAAGAAAAATCTAGCTCTGAATCAATATCGATGGATCGTTCTTCTGGCATACAGTAAAGTCTTGTGCCAGAGTTAATGACTGATGGGGATTTATAAATTTCCTCTCTTCTCCAAACATAAATTGAAGCATTCATATCGAAACATTTGGGAGCATCTTGCCTTCTCACTATGGGAGGATTGGCCACCTTTGAAAGTTGTACTGTCTCATCATCGTTCATTTCGACTAAATTAAAATAGGGTGACCTTCGGGCCACTGCGCCCGTGATCACATTGGGAGCGTTGGTTTGTTCTAATAATTTTATGGCATTTTTTATATCATCAATTGCTCTTAATGGTGAGGTGCAATCTAAATCCACAAGAATGTTAGATTTTTTTTTTGCAAAATTTTCTGCCATCTCCATCGCATGAATGATGGCCGGAAGCTTGGCTGAAGAATCTTGGGCCATCACTTCTGGTCTTTTAATTAAACATTTAACGCCTGCTTGGCTAGCAATTTCTAAAATATCAGATGAATCTGAACTGACGGCAACAACCTCAAACTCCTTTGATTGGATTGCTTGATTAATTGAATAAACAATTAATGGGATCCCATTCATCAGTCTTATATTTTTATTGAGAACACCTTTTGATCCACCTCTTGCACAGATCGTACAAATTTTCATGGCCGAGTATTCCTTTCAATTCCATCAATTAATTTCATGATTTTTTGCCCATCTTCAAAGGTAGAAAAACTAGTAAAATTTTCTAACTTAAATTTTTCTAACATGTTCATGTACATTTTATTTTTATTGATTTCATAAGAAACACAATCGCGATTAATTACGATTTCTGATTTTAAAAAATCAACTCTAATCGTTTCCTCGTTAGTATGGATTAAAATATACCGCTGATGGATTTTATCGATGTAATTTTGCTCGATCTCGATGGTAGGACACTGATCTGAAGAAAAATGTCCTCTAAACAAATCATCTGAACTGATTTCTAAATCACTAACTTTCCCAAGGAAGGCATATTGCAAATTTAAATCGCCAAAAAGAAAATAAGCGAGATCCAGTTCGTGACTTAAGTCTCTCAAGACCCCGCCGCCCTGTTCAGATATTGCGGAGTAAGTTTGTTGGTAATTTCTTTCTGGTCTCCAGGTCGGCAAATATTGGCCTACATAAAATTTTGCACAAATAATTTTTTTATGTTTAATACGATTGCGTAAATGAAGCACTAAATCATGAAAACGAAAACAATAAGCAACGAAGGCATTCTCATCTTTTAAATCTAAGTAGGGTTTTTCAAAAATAGGTTTTTCAATTAAAATTTTTATGTTTTTATTTAGTCTACGGATTTCTAAATAATGTTCTATATGCCTGAACGTTTCAGAACTGATAATAATAGCGTCAGGTTTGTGTTTTAAAAAAAGTTCTTCTACTGCGCGAACTACCGATTTTTGGTCAGTGATTTCCTGAGCAGTTACCAAAATAATTTCATCTCCCATAGATAAAATATTTTCAGCATGCCTGCGACCAATAGATCCATAACCAATAACTGCCCAGATCACTTAAAAATTCCTAAAAAATCTGCATGGGCCCGTTCGTAATCATCCATCCTTCCAATATCAATCCAATACTCATAAAAGGGGTAGGCGCCAATATTTTTATTTTTCGAAATCAAAATCTCGATCAGATCTGGCATATCGAGATAGGAATTTTCTGGCACGTGCTTAAGAATTTCAGGATTCAATACATAAATTCCGCCACTAACAAAATAACGATGGATGGGTTTTTCTTTAATTTTTACGACCAAGTCGTTTTCCGTAACCGCCACACCAAAAGGAATCTGGTGTTCATATTGCCTCAGCCCCATGGTCACTGAATGCTGGGAATT
>JARXAH010000014.1 GCA_029865945.1 Bacteriovoracaceae bacterium
CACTAGATCGCACGCTTTCGATTCCCATTTTACAACAGACAAGTATCTATGGAGAATTTTTTGAGCATTGGGTATTCCTAGAGCTTTATAAAAATGCGAATTACTTAAGACTTGATTGGAAGTTTTCTTATCTTTCTACAAAAGATAACGCAGAGATTGATTTTATTATAGATCGTCCAGGAAAATCGCTATTGCTTGTGGAAATTAAATCCAAAATACAAGTTGAAAAGAAGGATGCCAGACATCTATTTTCCTTAGGTGATGAAATGGAAAAAGTCATGATAAAAGCAAAAAAACCAAGACCTGAGAGATATTTGCTATCACAAGATTCCATCGAGCACGACTGGGGAACAGTGAAGGCGCTACATTGGCTTAAAGCAATGGAACTTTTCTTTAAATAAATTTTTCTCTAACTGTAAATTATTTTACTGTTTAAGTTAGTTAGTCGGTTAAGGATTTATCATTATATGGTGATTGATTCCTAGGTTGTTAGCGGCCAATTAAAAAGGGACATCTCCGCCAATTAAAAACGGACAATTTCCAAAGGAAGTTGTTTATGAATAATTGGATGAACGCTACTGAGTCTGATCGTGATCTTATGTACGCCGCAAGCCTTATTTTCGATAAGCGCCCGGAACTCTACAAGTTTTTCTTTCACCCCGACAAACCTCAGCTCAAAGAAAGCAAAGAAAGTGCAGAAAGAAAGTGCCAGCACCCCGCTGTTATGAGACTCGCGTCAATTGGGCGGCAGTAACAATTTCTTGGGTTTTAAAGTATTTTTATCTAGCGATGGCAAAAAATGAGTACGCCTTAAGGCCATCTTAACTACTTCATCATCCATATAATTTTCGTTGTTAAAAAATGAGAGCAAGGTTTTGTTATCATGATCCAAATTCATATTGACCGAAACGAATTTTGATAAAATTACCATTTTTTCTTTGGCCGTACTGTAGGGATAGTTTTCAACTTTTTTTACTAAGCCCGCTCGCACAGGATTACGGAAAACATATCTCATAACATTGTAATAATAATTCTGATTTTCAATGATGCACCACTTATATCGCCCGCCAAATTTCTGATTAATTGCGCCACTCAGGGATTTTAGTTTTTCAGAAAAATTTTTATTGAAATTCATCATAAATGAATCAATATCATTATTGGGAGTCGTTGCGACTAAGTGGTAATGGTTTGCCATGAGTACAAAAGCATGAATTGAAATGGGTGCGTTTTTCTGTGCAACCTCTAACGCCATAATACTAATATCCCATACCTCATTTAGGGGAATTGAAAACCAGTCCTTGTTATGAGATCGACTTGTAATATGGTAGGGGTGCGAGCTTGTTCGAATGAGAAGTCTTCTTGGCATTAAGAAATAATAAATTAATTATCTAAGACTAAAATCTTCAGAGTAGATACTCGTCCATAATATTTTAAATTTAAAATAAAAATTTAATTTATAATTTAAAAATTGACGCAAGACTCATAACAGCGGGGTGCTGGCACTTCTTTTCCTTTCTTCTTTTCCTTTTGCTTGCATAATTAATATCGTAGAGGCTTGTTCATTTTGTGCCACAAATGAAGAAAAGTTTATTTTATATAACCACACATCTTCCTCGGATTTCGTTTTGACGAGCCGATAATAGCAGCGGTAAGTTGGAAATTCTTTTTTGAAATTCTTAACAAGGGAAAGTATAGTATTTACAAAAAGGTAGTTTTAATGAGCAATAAAAAACGCGCCAAAGACTGGTTAAATCAGGCGATTAATGATTTGCGTTATGCCAAAGAGGGGATCAAAACTCAATTTTATTCACAGGTTTGTTTTATGTCTCAGCAGGCAGCAGTAAAAGCAATTAAGTCCATCGCTTATCACAAAGAGTACGACATCAAAGGACACTCCATCGCAAAAATCGCTAAGGCCATCGGATTAAACTCTGAAGTTGAAGAAGCGGGAAAAAGATTAGACATCTATTACATTTCTTCAAGATACCCCGATGCACTACCAGAGGGTGCGCCGTTTGAATTTTTTTCTTTAGAACAAGCTAAAAATGCCGCAATCGATGCCGAAATCATCATTCAAAAAGCGAAGATGGAGTTGCTTCATGAATGAAACAAAAATTATACCAAATCCGTTTAATCTTCATCTACGTTGTCGGCCATCGACTTCTTCGGAATCCAAATCGTTGGATTCCTCAACCTGCGACGTGCATTAGCACGTCTCGTCGTTTCAGCCTCGCCCTCCTAGTACCTGAAAATTAAACGGAATTGGTATTACTAAAAAAATTTCTTTCCTTAAGGATAAATCTAAAGAAAATTTTATTTTGGATTTACAGGCGCTACTTAAAGGCAAAGTGGAGAGCGCCTATATTTTTGGTAGTTTCAATACTCCGGAATTCAATGCCGACAGTGATTTGGATTTAATTTTAGTATGTAACACCGATCGATTATTTGTGGAGCGCCCTTTGGATTTTCCTGAGATTCTTTCCTTGAATTTTGAGGTTGATTTATTAGTTTATACTCCAGAAGAATTTGAAAAAATTTCTAAAGAAGAAAATAAAGTAGGATTTTGGAAATCCGCTTTTTCGCAAATGCAAAAAATTATTTAACGTATGAGAGAGCTTAATCGTTAAAGAGAAAAAATTTCTTTCATGCCGTCTAAATAGTTCATTATTTTAATTCCCGAACTCACTCTGGCTATCTTCGCCCTACACAATAAATATTTCTTTGAAGTAGGAAAATCATCTGAAAAGTTTTTCAATCCACTTAAATGTTCTTCTTGAATATGATCAGCTGACTTAATTTCCACAAGAATAATTTCTTTCTTACTTTTTTCAATAATCAAATCGATTTCTACTCCTGCCCCAGTTCTGAGGTAAGAAAATTTCCAATTTTTTTCATAGTAGTGATTCAATCTAAAAATTTCCACAATAACATATTGTTCAAAAAGTTTACCATACTCGTAAGTTTTAGGTGAAAGCTCGATATTTATTTCTTGGGAAATGGCCCTTGCAATACCACAATCGAAAAAATAAAACTTGGGCGCCTGTTTCTGACGTTGCCTAACGGACTTCGAATATGGTTCCAGGAAAAAACCTAAAAAAGTATCACTTAATATAGCGAAATATCTCTCGACACTTTTTGAGGAAATTCCGGCCTCACGAGCAATATTAGTGTAGTTAATTATTTCCGTATTACACTGGCCTGCAACCTCCAAAAAAGAGCGAAACGGATCGATATTTCTTATTAATTGTTCAACTAATATTTCTTCTTTTATATAAATTTGCAGATAGGAAAGTAAAAATTTTCGTTTATCAGAATCAGAATGAAACGAAAAAAGGGATGGTAACGATCCGTAGCTTAGTACTTGGTTTAAATTAAAATTTTTTCCTAACTCAACAAAAGTTAACGGATGTAATTGGTAACTAAAGGCCCTTCCAGCGAGAAGATTGGCAGCATCTCTTTTTAATTTTCTGGCACTAGATCCAGTGAGTGCAAATTTTAATTTTTTGCTAAAAATCAACTTATGAACAACGTCGAGTAGTTTGGGAATTTTTTGAATTTCATCGATGATCACCCATTCCAATTGAGAATTTCTGGCTTCAACCATTTCTTCAAGTTGATTTGGATGAACTGATAGTACTTGTTCAATGGATGGATCTAATAAATCTAAGTATAACACTTTAGTATTATCTGAAAGGTTGTTTTTAAGACTTTTTTTTTGAGATTCAAAAAATTGGTTTAAAAGCCAAGTTGATTTTCCTGTGCCACGTGGGCCAAATAGAAAAAAGCTATGAGAGAGAGATGGATTAATTAGCCTTGAATACATATGTCTAAATTGTCGTTCATTTCCGACACAAAAGCAAACAATATAATGGGCACAAAGATAAAAGGAATGAATAAGAAAGACGGCCGGGGTGCTGGCACTTTTTTCATGAGACTTGCGTCAAATTAACTTCTTATTCAAGATCAGTTTTGAAACAAAATTTCTAGTACTAAGTATTCCAAATGCTTTCATGATATGTACGGTCACGATTAGGACATTGAGGGTTATTAATAACTTGAAGCATAATCTTTTTATGACATCACTTGATAAGCATATCATTAAAAATCAAGTCACATCTGACTCAACCACCACTTTGACGCGACTCGAATAACAGAGAGGTGCTGGCAGTTCTTCGCTCGTCCTTATTCGCTCTTTCTTCATCCCTTTTCAAAGTGGCCACATTTTACCACGCTGCAAATTAGTCTAGACTATTTTGCAGCATGGTGTAAAATTGTCATATTACCAAGGACGCTAAAAATGAGATATTTAACCACTCACATAAAAAAAGATCTTCTAAAAAAGATGGTTTTTCTTGGTGGGCCTAGGCTAGTTGGCAAAACAACTCTAGCAAAAGAAATCCTCGATAACAGCAATGGCCATTACTTTAATTGGGATAGATCGACGGATAGGAAAAAAATTTTAAGTGAAAACTGGAATGATTCAGAAGCTTTACTCATTTTTGATGAAATTCATAAATTTCCAAAGTGGAAAAATTTAGTTAAAGGAATTTATGATACCCAAAAAGAAAAACACCAATTTTTAATCACTGGTAGTGCAAGACTTGATATTTTTAGGCGTGGAGGCGATAGCTTACTCGGACGCTACCACTATTGGAGACTCCATCCTTTTTCTTTAGATGAATTACCTAAAAAATTGAGTAAGTCAGAAGCATTTAAACGCCTCATGAAAGTCGGAGGTTTTCCAGAACCATTTTTAGACAACAATGAACGCGAAGCGAGACGATGGAGGGAAGAAAGATACGATCGTATCATTAGAGACGACATTCGCGATCTTGATAATGTTAAAGATATCCAGTCGATGTCACTTCTCCTGCAACTTTTGCGTGAGCGAGTTGGTGGCATGATTGTTGTCTCTAATCTTGCCCAAGATTTACAAGTTTCTTCGGCGACTGTTAGTAAATGGATTGAGATTTTTGAAAAAATGTATTTAATATTTACCATTAGGACCTACACTAAAAATTTACCGAGATCACTAACTAAACCATTTAAAGTTTATTTTTTTGATAATGGAGACGTCATTGGTGAGGAGGGGGCTGTCTTTGAAAATTTCGTTGCTTCTCATCTATTAAAAATGTGTCACTTCAAACAAGATTATACCGGAGAAAAATGGGAACTTGCCTATCTTCGAGACAAAGAACAACACGAAGTTGATTTTATTATTTTGAGAGATGGAAAAATTGTAGAACTAATTGAGACAAAATTTTCTGATAAAAATATCTCATCTTCACTTATTTATTTTGGTGAAAAATTAAAGGCACCTAAAATTACGCAAATCGTAGCAAACTTTCATTCCACGCAAACGAGAAATAAATTACAACTAACAAATCCCATTGAGTATTTTGTTAAATGAGGGGCCGCGATTATTAGCGGCTAAATTTTAAGAAGCAAGAAGTGTGAGTAGCCGGGGGGCGGGCGCAAATCAATTTCCGAGACAGTATCAGTATTGAAACTTTCACTTTGTTTTGTATAGATGGCGAATCAACTACCTTTTTCCTTAGAATACTTATCACCGGGGTGATGGAACTTTTCCTCCTTTTCATCTTACACTACACTCAGAATCTATGAAATTACTCAATAATATCATTGACTTGGCAGATATGAACACTTGTTCATATCTGCCAGACCGTGGGAATTCAGTGAAAATAGAGTAAGTCACTGGAGTTATTCTGATGAATACTTGGATTACACGAACGCTTGAATCTGTATTAGAAAATAAATCAGGGCCACTAAATTCTTTCCCTATTATTTTAATCACTGGCCCACGCCAAATTGGAAAAAGCTCAATACTTAAAAAATATGGACCAAATTTTCAATATATTACCTTTGATGATAGAGAAGCACGCACTCGAGCAAACCAAGATCCGGCACTTTTTTTGAAAGGGTTAAAGGCACCCTTTATTCTCGATGAAATACAATATGCACCTGAACTCTTAAGTTATCTTAAAATATTAGTGGATCAAGGACTCCCACCAAAAAGCATTTTTCTAACAGGATCACAATATTTTCAAGTAATGAAAGGTGTTCAAGAATCTCTTGCTGGTAGAGTTGCGATCATAAACTTATATGGCTTTTCAGATAATGAAAAAAGAATAACTCATCAAAATCCTATTCAATATTTTGAAAATATTTTTGAAACTACTTTTCCTAAATTATTTGGAAATACCGATGTTGATGAGCGCGCCCTATACCTCAGTAGTTACTTACAAACATATGTAGAACGCGATATTAGTGAACTTCTAGGATTGCAAAAGCGTAGAGAGTTTGAAATTTTTTTAAAAATTTGCGCTCTAAGAACTGGGCAAATAATTAATTACGATTCAATGGCCAAGGATGCCCACATATCTCCTTCCATTGCAAAAGATTGGTTGAGTGTTCTTCAAGATAGTTTTCTTATAAAAATTGTTCAACCTTTTCATTCAAATAAATCCAAACGGCTTATTAAATCTCCAAAACTTTATTTTCTAGATACGGGACTTGCTACCTACCTCGCTGGGTGGAAGTCTCCAGAACAGCTTTATCTTGGGCCGCAAAACGGTGCTTTTTTTGAAAATCATATTTTTACCAACATATTAAAAAAGTATCGACATGCTGGCAGAGAGGTAGATATAACTTTTTGGAGAACGAGAGATCAACAAGAAGTTGATTTCATTGTTGAAACATCTAAAACTACTTATCCTGTTGAAGTTAAAATGGGTTCAGTTTCACCCCAAGAAATTTGTGATTTTCAAAAAATTGCTGAAAATGAAAACTGGGATGAAGGGAAAATTATTAGTTTATCGGCAGGAATCACACCTATCTATATTAGGGAAAAATGGAAAATGTATTCTCCTAATCAATTTTTGAAACTGGATCTTTAAATTGAAAAAATTGGAATATTGATTTGGGGTTGGAAAGACGCCGCAATTTTTTTAATTAACTTAATTGCAGAATTACAAATTTCAAATTTCAATCGGAGAACTCAGAACAACTCTTCATTCCACAACATTATTAAAAATTTATTGACTGGGATTAAAGAAATATTGTCCGAGTTTTTGCGTGAACTACTACAAGTGCAGACACATATTTTTTGCAGCTTAGGAAATTCTTCCGCGAGTGCATTTAGGCCTTTATAATCTCTTGCGGAGGGATTGGACTTGGCCTTTACTTCAATTCCAAATATTTTTGTACCTAGCTCTAAAACAAAGTCGACTTCGAATTTGGATGTGGATCTCCAATAGGAAATTTCAAGCTCTTTTCGTTTGTAATCCTTAAAAGCACATAACTCTAAAAAAATTAATTGCTCTAAATTTTTTCCATATTCAGGAGTACCTGTTGCAATTTCTTTTCGCTTCAAAATTGCGTTGCCTATTCCGATATCAAAGAAATAAAATTTTGCTGAACTCATGGCCTTTCTGGTTTTAGTTTTAAGAAAAGCTGGCAAAAGGTGACCAACTAAAGTGTCTTCTAAAATATGAAAATAATCGATAATTGTTCTCGGAGGAATTTGGGCATCACTTCCGACTTGAGTAAAGTTAACTTGCTCTGATTGACATAAGGAAGCAACTTGCAAAAATCTGGAAAAATTTTCGATGGATCTTGATAAACCTTCGGTGTGAATTTCTTCTTTTAAATATAATCCCACATAATCAGATAAATCCTCATGTGGTTATTCTGATTCCAAGATCGCAGGGAGAGAGCCCACGTTAATGACTCTCTCCCAAGCTACAGCATTTTTACTTGTCGTATACTCAGGAAATGCCAGAGGATGAAAATAAAAGCGAGACAGTCTTCCACCAAGTAAATTACTACCTGAACGTTTCAATTTTCGAGCGCTTGAACCAGTTAAAATAAATCTTATTTCTTTGTTGAGTTCAATCTGCCTATGAATCTCATTCATGAGAATAGGAATTGATTGTATTTCGTCGATAATAAAAAGTTTAAAAGATTTTTTTTCAAAAGAAATTATTTCTCCAAGGCGCTCTGGATGTGAGGTAAGTTCTTGATAAAGGCTTGGCCTTAGTAAGTCCATGTAATAGGCGTCAGGAAAATTGGACCTCAACTAAGTGGATTTTCCAGTCTGCCCGGGTACAACATTTCATGAGTTTCCACCACCGATTTTCATCAAAATCGGCAGATCAATCTCACAAAAAGGTCGTATCTGGAGACATAGGGACACAAGGAAAAAGAGGAAATTGGAAAGAGGAAATTGGAAAGTGGAAAGTGGAAAGTGGAAAGGAATGGATAGAGGATGAGGAGAGGATGAGGAGGGGAGGAGGCGGGGAGGGGGAGCTTGCATCAATACCAGATTATTTTCATTTTAATTTTTTTGATAAATCAGAGATCCGATTCGTTCGATATGGTCTCTTAAATCAGAATTCTCGATTTGATGATACAAAGATAAATCAATCTTATAAGGTAAATCTAAATCCTCTAAATCATTTTCTAATTTCAATAGATCATCAATCGAAAGTTCATTTCCATGGACAGTAAGATCTATATCTGACCCTTTTTTAAAATTACCTTTTGCCCTTGAACCATAGATAACTACTTTTTCAATTTTAACTTGCTTTGAAAAGATTCTATTTAGCTCGTTTAAAGTCTTTTGAGTTAGTCCAAATTTTATTTCCAAATTTATACCTTAGAAAGTGAAAGCATTTTTGTCTCAAGTTTTTTAAATTCTGAAAAATAAATGGAAACAATTTTTTGAAAGATATCTTTTGCAACAGATAAATTATATGTATTAGAAGTTAAATTTCTACTTTTTAACATTTCCATCCAAATTTCACCTTCATCAATGAGTCCTTTTTGAAATCCCTCTCTCGTAGCATCACGAGATCCGGTAAGGGAATGATTACCTTGATATTCAAAATAATCCTTTAAAACATTCCATGCCAACTCATGATTGAATTCGAAAGCTTGAATAATACCCTGTATTTCTAAGTCATTTAACTGACGAGACGCGGCCAAGTTGACTGCATTTTCTAGTTGCTTTAAAGCAATCGTATAATTTTGTAATCTTTGTTTCCAGCGTATATCAGAATCAGTTTTTGTCATAATGAACACCTTTTATATTTATCATCATACCGATAATCAAAAGAAAATAAAGTACTCTACCCCAAGATCTTAGCTGGCCACTCTGGGTGAAGGGGGATTTTAAATAAAGCGGTTACGCCAAATATCATTCCGATCAAACAAATGCTCGATGCAAAATGAAAGGGCCATTTTTTTGGGTCAGGGCCGTAATACCAAGCATCTCAATGGCAATGGCAATGGCAATGGAGATAAACGCTTCAGTCATGTCAAATTGATCATCAAAAATATTGAGATCTTCGTATTCTTTTTCAAAGGCATTCGCTTGTCCCATCGCCTGCACGATGTTCCCATGTTTAATATTACAAATCGCCATGATGGTGGCAGAAATCGCGACCATGATCGCAACCCTGGAATTTATAAAATTTTGGTTACTCTCTTGGGCATGGGATGTAACTTGTTGAATGGTATCACTGAAATCATTCATCATTCCGCCTTATTTAATCGAAAAGAGGAAAATTACACACCTAACGCTGACTAAAATTTAGACAGCACCCAGTAATTTATACTCATCTGATTCGTGGGCATCTAGAATTTGTTACAATTTCATTTATGAAACCAACATCAATCATCACAAATTTATTAAAAATTGTTTTTTTTGTTTTCATTATCAGCCTTGGGCAAGGCTGTAACAAGCGGGCCTCTCAAGCGGAAGTAAAAGATGTTCCGGTAGTTTATTATGGTAACTCTAGCTCGTTAAGCGCTTCGGACCTGGAGACGCCAGGAAGTCGAATAGCGAAGAAAGAGCCTAACAAAACCAGCGATGCGGCCTTGGCCACGAAAAATGAAACAGATGAGTTTATCTATGTCGATACGGCGGCCAAAGGAAAATTATACTACAAAAAAGATGTAACGTTGGATGTGGGTGGTAGCGATGGAAAAGAGTATTTAAAGAGAGATGTTGTTACGACAACGGATTCGCCAAACGGTACAACGCAAAGTCCAAAATTAGATACACCCTCAAGTAAGCGTGGGGGAGACTTTACTATCCCCGTTCGCAGATTTGTTTTCACCAATCCAAAAGATCAGAGTCAAAAGTCCATCTACTTAGTTGCTTCGGCCATGAAAGGGGTAAGTGAAGATTTTAAAAGATCGGCGACGCAGTGGTTGGCCGATACAGCGACAAAGATAAAAGAAAAAGGCACTGGAGCAAACAATGGCGAATTAGTGGTTCGTTATGAAAAGTATCGCATTTGTAACGAAGAGGACAACGGACATGTGTATTTCCCTGCCTTTGATGATTTAAGTTTCACTAACACCGAATCCAAAAATCCTATTTTTTTGAGAGATAGAAATAAGGGTAATAAACTTGAAGTAAATCCTAAATTATTTACCAAATATGCTAAGTGTTCTGAAATTAAACCTGTCTATGAAACAGATGAGCGAGAACAATCGAATTCCAATTCAGAAACGGAAATAAATGCAGAATATTTTAACTCGATTAAAGAGATCTATCAAAATATAAGTGCCGTCGCCGATGACCTCACCCAAAATGAATTGACTGAAGATTACAAAGGAAAATTAATTGTTGAAAATGTTTGTTCCAGATTTGCAACGACGCTAGGGCCTCACTATTGTCCCTACTATGTGGGAAATAGCTCCCGAGAATTGCAATCACAAGACTTTAAAAACATGGTAAGTGAAATTTTTTGGAACTGGCGAACCGAGTATTATATCTATTCATCTTTGAAACAATTGGGATTAAATATAGGCGAGAAACAAAAAGCAGAATTTGAAGCAAAATTTAAGCTCTCCCTGAGCGAGAATTTGAAACCAACACAAGATATTGTCCTTTTTTTAATGCCAGGTCATTTTGCTTACGCGGCGCAGTTATTAGAGGGTGCAGGTTTAAAGCAAGATTTCGAGTACGAAGCTAAAAATCAAATTTACTATGGGCGATGCGTAACGGGAAACACAATTGTGATCAATAATGAAACGAGAAGACATCCCTTATACAAAGAGTGGGAGGCCAAGTGTACCGCGAGTTTGTATAAGTAGGTAGATAACTTTAAAGAGGATGTTCGGGATCAATATCCACATAAAACCGTGCGCCGCCCTTAAGCGATATTTTATTTTGTAGGTAAGTAATCACTTTTTGCATTTCTCCCCCATTATTTTCCATAGGGGAGAAGAGTTCCATCACTTGTCCAAAATAATTTTGGGATTTTTCCACAAAGGTTGGGCGTGGCCCGCGGAAATCCAATTGAATTTTCTTTTGCGATTTTAATTCTTCTAGGATTTTTTTCACCATTAGCATTTGATCTGCCGCCGCGGAAGAATCTTTGTCGTATATGGCAATTTGCGCTGACAGGGACGAAGGTGGAAATTTTAAACTTTTTCGAAGCATCATTTCCATCTTTAAAAATTGCTCATCGAATTCATCGGGAAGTTGATCAATGATCGGCCCAATTTCATTGGACACAACGAGCACCTTACTCGCCTGCCCGCGGCGCCCACCGCGGCCGATAACTTGCTTGAGCAATTGCCACACGCGCTCCTGTGCACGAAAGTGAGGAAAGTGAAGTAAGTGATCAACGCCCAAAATCACAATTAATTGCACATTGGGAAAATTATGTCCCTTGGCCAACATTTGGGTGCCGACCATGATGCGCGATTTTTGAGAATGAAAGTCGTTTAGGGCACCTTCCACTTTGGTCGGTGTGGAGAGCGCTTCACGATCGAAACGCAAAATATTTTCTTTGGGTAAATTTTCTTTGAGCAGTTCGTGAATTTTTTCAGTGCCAAAACCATGATGATAAATGTCGAGCGATCCACAGGAGGGACAAAGCCTGGGAGCAGACATGACAAATTCACATCCATGACATTTTAAAATATTTTTATTTTTAAAGTAGGTGAGTTTAATCGAGCAAGCGGAACATTCAAAGGCATGCTTACAGTGGGAGCAATAGAGCGAGTGAGCGTGTCCTAGTTTGTTGGCAAAGACCAGCACTTGCCCCCCAGCGGAGAGCGTTTCATTAATGGAACTAAACACCACCTCGCCCAGCGGCCACAAAGGATCTTTGCGAAGCACTGGCGTCACCATTTTTAATTCAGGAGGTGTGGTTGGTGCATACTTGGTTTGCATTCGGTAAACATTCTCTTTCAATTCAGGGCGATCAAAGAGGTAGAGCGATTCGAGCGATGGTGTTGCACTTCCTAGTACTAAGGTTGATTTTTCTAACTCGCATCGCTTTAAGGCAACCGTCCTTGTGTGAAAATGACAACGATCATCTTGCTTATATGAGGAGTCGTGCTCTTCATCAAGGATAACTAAACCAAATGGGGACGTGGTCGATTGTGGTAGAAAAATTCCGCTCCTTGCTGCAAGCACCACGCATGGAGCATGATCTTTTTGGAGATGTTTCCAGAGAATAAATTTTTGTTTGGGAGTCACTTTGCTGTGATAAGTAAAAACGGGAATGTCACTTCCCAGAAGAGAGGAAAAAAAATCTAAAAATTGAGAGGTTAAATTAATTTCGGGAAGAAGAAACAGTACAGATTTTTTTTCCGTGCGCAAAACTTGTTTCATTAATTCAACGTAGATAATACTTTTTCCGGACCCGGTAATTCCGTGAAGCAAAAACTTCTGGTGCCCGAGTTTTAATTTTTCCAACATGGAGGAAAGTAGGGCCTGCTGGACATTATTTAAGGGAAGTAAGGGAGCATTCGAGCGGCAGACGTAGGATTTAGGTACTTCCACTTTATTATTTTTTTTCTTAGTTTCCAAGATTGAGGGCAAGCAATCAAAAATAAATTTACCCACCGGATAACAATAATATTTGGCGATAGAGTCGAATAATTGAAATTCATTTTCCGTAATTTGAAAAAATTCTTCATGAATTCCAATGATGGATTTTAATTTTAAAGAATTTTCACCTTGTTCACTGGGTTCTGTTTTTTTGCCTAAGACCACGCCGCCCAATTCTTTTTGTTTTCCAAAAGGAATTTTTACAATCGCGCCTGGACGATAAATTTCATCGGATAGATAAAGATAAGGCGCTCTAGAAATAGGAGTGTCGACTGAAACCCAATATTCCACAAATCATCTCACTAGCGCAAAAGAAAGGATGGAAAATTGTTGGCCACTTGAGGGCGTGCGGATTTCTGAGCATTCTTAATAAAATCTTCGGACCTTTGGATATATTGTTTCTTAGAATCTTTGAAATTTTCGTATCCTACTAAATCAATTTTAAATTTGCGTGTTCCAGAATCCATTAAGTAAAAAGATTTAGGTAAGAGGTAAGATCCGCCAAAGGTCTGCTTGCCTTCGGTTTTCATTCCCACTTCGATGTCAGTTAAATTAATTTCACTCATGAAACGTGAACTTTGCTCAAAGATCGCCTCGAGCCCATCGTGTTTAACGGCCCACACAAAAATTCCCTCCCTGCGATCAAGCTTGGCCTTCTTAGCTTCAGGCGAATAAAAGCTTTCATAGAGGAGTTGCGAAGTTTTTCCAGGCACAGAGAGGGGAGATTCTGATTCAGAAATTTTTGGATTGCGCATTTTTTTTCTAGCGAAATTAACGTACGCACCGACCAGTTTTTCTTGTTCTCGGTTAATTTCTCTTGCCGTTCGCTCCATAGGGATCGATAAACTTTGAAAATAGTCCATCAGCATCTCGGAGCTATTGGCCATGTACATGTCAAGCAAGCAGTAAAATAAAATCGCCATTTGATTTTTTGATTTATTAAGCGATTTAAAATTGAAATCAATCGATTTGGTAAAATGAACCACTTCCGTAGACCTAAAATCTCCGGCGTAAAAAATTTGTTGAAACATTTTTCGATTATCTAAGCGACTGTAGACAAATTTTACTAAGTAAATTTCTTCTGGTGATTTCATATCTTGAATTTTCACCATCATGGAAACACCTTCTTTGGTGAGCACTGGATTTCCATTATTTCGAAAGAGGGATTCTTCCAGCGGCCGATAAGCAAAGGAAGAGGATGATGAAAAAATAAAACTTAAAGTAAAAAAGAAAACTAAATTTTTCATAGCTTATGAATTCCATTAAGTGGCAATCGTTTTTGTAGCACTTTGATAAAATCTTCGCGAAGTTCATGATCCTTGAGCGCAAAATCCACCACCGCTTCTAGATAACCAACGGGTTGTCCGGTATCAAAACGGTCGCCCTCAAATTGATGAGCATAAAAAGGATGTTGCTGGGCCATTTCATTGATGGCATCAGTTAGTTGATACTCACCGCCTGCACCCCTTGGAATTTTTTTTAAGTAATCAAAAATTTTAGAATTGAGAACATAGCGTCCAGGAGTGGCGAGGCGAGAAGGGGCTTCTTCTTTTTTGGGTTTCTCCACCATCCCAGTAATTTTGTGAGTGCGTGCATCACCGGAAACCGGCGTTCCTTTGATCACTCCATATTTGTGAACTTCATCAATGGGTACTTCCATCACTCCAATGACTGATGACCTATCATACTTATCCGAGATATCCATAAGCTGACCAATTCCGGGCCTATTTTTTCCGATAATTAAATCATCTCCCAAGAGCACACAAAACCGTTCATTTTCTTCGATCAATTCTTCTACCTGAGCAATCGCGTGCCCAAGGCCCAGTTGTTCTTTTTGTGTGACGGTCATGATGCGCGCGATTTCTGCCGTTGCGCGAATGAGTTCAAGACGATTTTTGTCGCCTTTTTTTTCTAAGAATGTTTCGAGTTCCAAATGTCGATCAAAAAAATCGGCCACTGCGTTTTTGCCTTTGGAGGTGACAAAAATAATTTGATCAAGTCCTGCTTCCACGGCCTCCATGACGACGTAATAAATCATGGGAATATTAATAATCGGAATGACTTCCTTCGGTATCACTTTTGTAGCGGGCAAAAATCTGGTTCCCTTTCCTGCGATGGGAATGATGGCCTTACGTATTTTTTTGGTATTTGAAACGGGCATGTTATCCTTTTAGAAACACAGTACTTACAAATTATATTTATATAATAACTGGGAAAATTAACATGAAAATTTTTTTAAGCTTACTCCTTCAATGCCTATTAGCTTTCTCTACTTTCGCAGAAAAAAAGCCTATTCGTCCATGGGAAACAACTCAGATGAAATCCATGGGAGGTGCAGGACTTGGCAATCTTACTATGATCAATGGCCTCTATAATAATCCGGCGATGCTGAGTTTTTTTACCAATTCACTTGCCTACTTACAAATTAATTCTTCGAAATTAGAAAATGCAACGACCACCACCCGAAATAGTCTTTACGGTAACGATACACCGCCCAAGGGATTTACTGTGGGAATTACTGACTCGAGTAATGAGAACAAAGGTGGAGTGACTTATCAAGATTATAAAGAGTCAGGCATTGATCGAAAAAGGTATGGTTTTTCCATGTCCTCTCTCATTAATCGAGATATGAGTATCGGTGCACAGTATAATTATACGACTGATAAATTTAAAGACAATTCTACTGCGCCTGCTATTGATGACAAATTTCATCAAGGAAATTTTTCTTTTACCTATCTCGTTTCTCCTAAACTTAATTTATCACTTTTGTGGTTTGATCCTTTCAAGTCCGCCGGATACGAATCTAAATCTATGATTGCGTCGCAAGTAACGATTGTGGAAAAAGTACTTTTGTTTGTGGACTTCGGTATGGATATCACAAGCTCCCTGGAAGAAACCTATATCTTAAACTGGGCGACGGAAATTAATTTTTTTCGTGGATTTTATTTTCGCTACGGAAGATTTCTTGACCGAATCATTAACCAACAAGGTTATGGAACGGGTTTGGGTTATAATGGGGAAAGATTTTCCTTGGAATTTGCTATCAAGAATAGTGAGCGAAAAACCGATCAAGGCCTATTCCTGCTTGAGGGAGAAAAGCTCAAGGAGACGAGCTTCTCACTGACTTACTTGTTTTAAGTTGATTTTTAATTAGGATGATATGCCCACAGTAAAACCTTCCGCTGCTAAATTCAAGGAACCTTCGAATGAAGACAAGGAGAAGCTCTTTAAGAGAAGGGCGCTCGAAGTCCGCTATCGTCAAAGGTTTACCATCGCTAAGGAAGGAAAGCGGGCGTTGCAAATGGGCGACCATCGCAATATGGTTTTAAGGTACACAGAATATTTACGTATCATTACTGAAACGTACGAAGCCCCTTCCATTTATGAAATCAAACCCGAAATGTTTAATTCCAAAACAGATGTTGCGGAATTATTGCTCATTAGCCAAATTTACTGGGAGCTAGCAAAATTATATGACCAATCAGACCGCGTGATTGATAAGTTGAAATCTTGTTTATCGCAATTTGTTCGCTTTACGATTAATCAACAATTTCAATCTCTCAATACGGAAGTTGTCAGAAAAGATTTGCGAAAATGCCGCTTTAAGCATGAAAAAATTTTTAAATCTTCACTAGAGATCATCTATAAAGATTCTCGCAAATGCTACATGGTTACTTACTACGCGGGGGAATCAGAAATTTTAGAGGATTTTCGGCTCTTTAAAGATTTCTTATGGATCAAGGTTTACGGAGGTAAATTTTTGGTTCAAACTTACTATCAGATCTCGCCCATTATCATTGAGCGCTGCGAGAGATCCACCCACTTTCGCGTGTGCATGTCGTGGGCGATGAGCGCACTATTTTTGGTTCGCAAAACGATAAAAGTTATCAACAAAGTTATCCACCATGTATTCTCTCACACTGCTCGATAAATATTTTTTAAAAATTTGGATTCGCTATTTTATTTTTGCATTTATGGCGCTCTATGGACTCGTTTTGCTCGGGGATTTCGTCAACAACATCTTAAGAAACAAGTATCACTTCCAGCAAATTCTCATGCTTCTTGCTTATAACGCCCCCTTGATGTGGAGTAAAATTATTCCGGTGTGTTGTTGTCTTGCCACCTTGTTTACGCTGCAAAATTTAACCCAAAATAGTGAGTTGATTATTTTTTTAGCTAGTGGGTATTCGAGAGTTCGCATGACTTGTCTCCTTGCGCTAATAGGGGTGGTGATTGGTTTAGGGCAAATTTTTAATTTAGGATTTATTGCTCCCAAAACCCATCCCTTCAATGCGGGAAATTTAGAACGTGCCAATGATAAAAATAGCTCAAAGCAATCTTTGGGAAATGATCGCTTTTGGATTAAGAGCTTAAACTATATTGGAAGTTATACTTTTTATGATGCTAAAAATAAAACCATGTATAACCCTGAATTTTTTTTTTACGATGAACAATTTAAATTAAACTCTATTTTTCGGTCTAAATATGCTTACTTTTTAGAAAAAAAGGCGAACTTTTCTATTTGGTCCCTAAGTAAAGTAGAGCAATTTACCGAATTGGAAAAAAAAGATTTTCCTCACCAAAGAGAAATGAACGCCCTTTCTATTCAGCTTAAAGAAGGGCCAGAAGAGTTAGTCAATTTTCAATCGGATTTATATACACTCTCTCTTTTCCGTTTTTATCGTTTTATTTCCAGCATTAAAGAGACGGGAATCAATCTTACCGATTACTATTTTTATTTTTATGATAAATTTGCTCACTCGCTTTTTTGCATTATTTTTGCCCTTTTTCCTTGGCTCATCACTCGCGAATACAACCAACGTCACAAAGGAACAGGCAAAACGATTTTTTATGGACTGCTTTTTTCTATTGGTGCTTTCACTATTTATATTGGGCAATCCAAAATGCTGCTGGCCGCAGGAGTTCCTCCCTTTTACGCCTCACTATTAGTCCCCATCCTTTGGCTCGTTTATTCTTTTCACAGATCTATTCGGGATTAATGATTTAGGTTAGAATTGATAGCAACACAATTTTATGAAGAGAGATGTTATGACAACGAATAAAAAGTCGGAAAAAAAAATTGTTACAAGCGACGCCCATTACCCAAAGAAGGCCAGTTTATTAGATATCAAAATTTATCCCGCTGCAGTGCTCAAACGAGTAGCTGCCCCGGTGGTGAATTTTGACAGCGAACTAAAAACGTTATGCCAAGATATGCTTAAGACGATGTATCACGCACCAGGCATTGGATTAGCTGCTCCGCAGATTGGGATTTCTAAGCGAATTTTTGTGTTAGATGTGGATTACGAGCGCAAAAGAAAAAATCAAAAAAATGATGATGAAGATGATAGAGACAGTGATGATGAAGTCGAGGAGGCCGAAGATCAAATCATTGAGATTCATGGGCTTCGTCCAAAAATTTATATTAATCCAGAAATTGTAAGCGTTGAGGGCGATACTTCCTATCAGGAGGGATGCTTAAGCTTGCCAGGAATTTTTGATGATGTGAAACGCCATAAAAAAATTCAAATGAAATATCAAGACATCCAAGGAGAAGAGCATTTAGAAAATGCCGATGATTTGCTGTCGATTTGTATGCAACATGAAACGGATCATTTAAATGGTGTTATGTTTATTGAGAGATTGAGCCAACTTAAGTTTAGTTTTTATCGAAATCAATTTATTAAGAAAAAAAAATAATGAAATCATGAAACATAAAGTCGTTTTTTTTGGTACACCTGAATTTTGTTTACCTGTGCTTCAAATTTTAAAAAATCATCCCTTAATCGAATTATCTCTTGTGGTCTCTATGCCCGATCGGCCGGCAGGGAGAGGCCAACAGCTGAAGTCGCCGGCCGTCATTGAATTTTGCAAAGAATATAAATTGGATTTTGCGCAAAGTGAAAAAGTAAATCAAGATAGTGAATTGCTTGCGCGCTTAAAAATTTTGAATGCTGATTTTTTTGTGGTTTTGGCCTTTGCTCAATTTTTAAGTAAAGAAGTTCTTGGAATCCCTAAGAGTGGTTGTTTCAATATTCACACGTCACTGCTTCCAAGGTGGCGCGGCGCTGCTCCCATTCAGCATGCTCTGTTAGCTGGTGACATTGAGACGGGGGTTTCCATTCAGCGCATGGTTTCAAAGATGGACGCTGGTGATGTGGCGATCGAAAAGAAAATAGGGATTAGGGATTATGACAATCAATTATCTTTAACGACTAAGTTACATTTTGCTTGCGCAGAGGCGCTGGAAGAATTCATTGATCAATGGGCAAATAAGAAACTTAACTTTAAGTCTCAAGATGAGTCGGCCGTTACACTTGCTCCAGAAATTAGTAAGGAAGCGGGAAAAATTAATTTTAAGGAACAGAGTGCAGCAGAAATTGATCGACGCTTTAAGGCCTTTGCTATGTGGCCTGGACTGTTTTCCTTTTCAGGAGGGAAGCGCATTAAGTTGACTAGCGTTTCCATTATGAAACTAACGTGTGAGGCGTCCCATGCGGCCGGAGACGTGTTTGAATTTCAAGGCCAGCTGATGGTGGCCTGCAAAGAGGGGCATTTGCGTCTCGCTCGACTTCAGTGGGAAGGAAAAACCCCCATTCATGACTACGAATATTTAAGATCCCACAAAGCTTCCGATTTAATATTTCAAAACTAGGATAACATATGTCTACAAATTCTAAAAATGTGATTGTTGCCCCGAGCATTTTAGCGGCCAATTTTTTAAAACTAGAAGAGGAATTGGAGTTATTAAATCAGGAGAAAAATTTGTGGTTGCATCTCGACATTATGGATGGCCACTTTGTTCCCAATTTAACTTTTGGGGCGCCGGTTGTCTTTGCCATGAAACAAATTTTTAAGGGATTTACTGATGCTCATTTGATGGTGACCAATCCCCAATTTCATCTTGATTGGCTGCAAACCTTGGGTGTCGACCACGTCACTTTTCACTGGGAAACAGTTCAACATCACGACCGACTGATCGCCGATATCAAGAAGAGATTTGGTTCTGTGGGTGTAGTGCTGAATCCTTCCACACCACTGGAAGCGATTCCTCTTTATTTACTTGGTAAAATCGATGTGCTGCTCCTCATGACGGTAAACCCCGGTTTTGCAGGACAAAAATTTATAGAAGGAGTTCGATCAAAAATACAGCAAGCAAACAAATTAAGAGAAGCTAATCATTTTCAATTTCAAATTCAAATTGATGGGGGAGTGACCACAGAAAATGCGGGCGATCTCAAGCGTGACGGTGCCGATATTTTGGTGGTGGGCTCCGCGCTTTTTCAAAGCAAGCGTCCTTACAGTCAAGTGATTGAGCAAATTCAAAACGCCTAAAAAAATTTTAATGGAATGCTGGAAAAACAAATGAAAACTTTTGAATATAACGGGCAAACTCTTTCTTACCGAGATGTTTACGACCTAAGCCAGGCCCCCTTTAAAACGATCATTGGAGCTGACGTTTCAAAAAAGATACGCGCTTCAAGAGAGTGGGTCGATCAATTGACCAGCGATGATTCCAAAGTGGTCTACGGCATTAATACAGGTTTTGGAGTCTTATCCTCTAAACGAATTTCACAGGCCGATTTAAAAACGCTGCAAATTAATTTAATTCGCTCTCACTGTACGGGTGTGGGTGAACCCTTTTCTGCGGAGCTTACTCGCATGATGATGCTGCTTAGGGCCACTTGTTTAATGCAAGGACACTCAGGTGTGCAGCAGAGCACGCTCGAACTTATTTTTAAGATGATTGAACTAGATCTGCTTCCCATGATTCCTTGCCAAGGTTCGGTTGGTGCTTCTGGAGATTTGGCCCCGCTTGCCCACCTCGCTTTAAGTTTAATCGGAGAGGGAAAAGTTTTATTTGAAGGAAAAATTGAGAAGACGAGTGAAGTCTTTTCAAAATTGAAACTTTCTCCTGTTACCTTGCAGGCCAAGGAAGGGCTTGCGCTCATTAATGGAACGAATGTCATGGCCGCGCTGGGTGCCATGGCGCTGGCAGAGTCAGAAGTGCTACTTGATGCGGCCGATAAGATTTCTGCCTTGAGTGTGGATACGCTTAAGGGTTCCCGTGCGGCCTTCGATCCCAAAATTCATAAGCTCAAACCCCACCCGGGACAAATTTTAGTGGCCAATAGTTTGTGGAAGCTACTGGAAAATTCTCCCATCATGAATAGTCACGCAGGGTGCGGCCGCGTGCAAGATGCGTATTCGCTTCGCTGTATTCCGCAGGTGCATGGGGCGTGCAGACAAACGTTTGATCATGCTAAGGCGGTGATTGAATGTGAAATTAATAGCGTCACTGATAATCCTTTGCTTTTTTTAGAAGAAAATGAAGTGATCTCTGGCGGAAATTTTCACGGCGAAGCAATTGCCATGGCGATGGATTATTTAGCGATTGGCATGAGTGAGCTTGCAAATTTTTGTGAGCGGCGAATTGAAAAATTGGTCAATCCGGGGTCTAGCAATTCCGAGTTACCGGTTTTTTTGTGCATGAATGAGAGCGGCCTTGAGAGCGGTTTCATGATTGCTCAAGTCACAGCGGCTGCACTTGCGAGTGAAAATAAAACTCTCTGTTTTCCGGCAAGCGTGGATTCGATTCCCACCAATAATGACAAAGAAGATCACGTTTCCATGGGCCCGATTGCGGGACGAAAACTTTTAAAAATTATCGAAAATACGAGGCGTGTACTGGCCATTGAATTATTGTGCGCTGGCCAAGCGCTAGAGTTTTTGCGGCCACTTAAAACAACGGCACCATTAGAAGAGTTGCACAGCAAACTTCGTACTGTGGTGCCGAAAATGAATGGAGACCGAGTGCTCAGTGATGATATTGAAGCGGCGGCCAATTTAATTTCTCATCTTAACACCCTATAGCTCTACCGCTTGGTAGATAAATTTATCCATCACTTGATGAATTTCTCTTAAGGGCGGCGCGAACTGAGTGGCCGAAATCACAAAGACTTTGGCCGATTTTTCTGAGTTATCTTTTATGTCGTATCCACTTAAACAACTAATTCCCGACATCGTACCAGTTTTAGCGCGAAGACCTTTTGGCAATTGAGTTCGTTTCTCAAGAGATGTTTTCGCTTCACCTGGCTCTGGAAGTGATGAAACAAATTCTTTAACTGAATAACCTCTTTTTAAGATTTCATGAAGATGGCGAGGTTTAATGCGGTTGTAGCGAGAAAGACCAGAACCATCTACAAACAAGGAATTTTCTACATCAACTTGAAAAAATTCTTTAATCAACGCTTTAATGATGTCATTAGCTTCTGTCCACTTTACAAATCCTTGAGGATTTTTGGTATGAATCATTTTAAGGAAGAGGGCATCAAAAAATAAATTGTTTGATACTTTAATTTCTTGAGATAGAAGATCGACTAATTTTTCTGATTTGACTGAGGCGACTAATTTTAAATTTTGGGGGAGTGACACTGGGTCACGAATAAAAATTATGGGCGCTTTAGTTTTGATCTTTAACTTTTTTAGGATAGATTGAATTTTTTTTTCTTGCCATGAGTGGGAATCTTTTGAAGAAAATTTCCATTCTTTGGAAGCGTCTAAATAATTGATCGTACCAATTGCGATGAGTTTATCTTCTTTTAAAGGAAAGGGTGAAAGGTTACTGGACCATTGGATTTGATAATTGCTTGGATCTTGTGTGGTCATCATTTGATTATCAATTGAATAAAATTTCTCACCCTCGATGATGGCCAATTCTCCTATTTTTCCGCCAGAAATTTTGTAAGAAAATGTATTGTGGTCAATGTTGATAGCGCTGGCTTGAGCTCCATATTCGGATCCTAAATCATCCACCACCACATTCTGCGAGAGAGGCAGATGGTGAAAAATTGATTCATCAATATAAATTTTATTCCAAGTTTGGTTGGCAAGGGGGGTTAGCAATTTTTCTAAAGACTCACTACTTAAGCTTGGGTCACCTGAAAAAGAAATGAGTGCTTCTTTCTTTTTATGCAAAAATAATTTTGTTTCAAATTGATCATCAGGGCCTAGAAGTTTAAGTGCTAGTAGCGCAGTCACGGATTTCTGACAACTGGCCGGAGTCATGTAGACGTCTGCGTTGGATTCGAGTTCAATTTTATTTTCATGAACATCACCCAAGATGTAAGAGTAGCTGGCCGGGTGAGTTTGATAAAGCCAGTTGGTGGAAGTTGTGCATGCTGAAAGACATAATATCCATAAAATCGATTTTAATTTCATATATAAGAATTATACTTTGCTTAGGATAAATTTGAATTAGGTTTTTTAAGGAGATTTTCATGGAACAAAATAAAACAAAATTTGTTATTCCCCTTCCGCCCACAGGTAGCACACTAAACTGCAAGGGTTGGCATCAAGAGGCGGCACTTCGCTGTCTCCTCAATAATTTACATCCAGAGGTCGCCGAAGATCGGGATAATTTAATCGTCTATGGGGGCAAAGGTAAGGCAGCGCGCGATCTTAAATCCCTGGAAATTTTAATTTCAACTTTGAAACGACTCGGAAATGAGGAAACTTTGCTCGTTCAATCAGGAAAACCGGTAGCAGTATTTCCCTCGCAAAAGACGTCGCCACGAGTGTTGATTGCGAATTCCAATTTAGTAGGCAACTGGTCCAACTGGGATCATTTTCATGAGTTAGAAAAAAAGGGACTCATGATGTACGGCCAAATGACGGCCGGTTCTTGGATTTATATTGGTACCCAAGGAATTATTCAGGGAACTTATGAAACATTCATGTCGGCCGCCAAGATTCATTTTAACTCCACTCTCAAAGGACGAATTGTTTTAAGTGCCGGCCTGGGAGGCATGGGCGGGGCACAACCTTTGAGTGTAAAAATAGCGGAAGGTGTTTTTGTAGGTTGTGATGTGGATGAAGAGCGAATTAAGAAGCGGCTAAAGAGTAAATACTTGGATCACTTGGCCAGTAGTTTTGAAGAGGCGTGGTCGATGGCGCTGAAATTTAAAGAAGATAAGGTGGCCACTTCCGTTGGG
This sequence comes from Bacteriovoracaceae bacterium, assembly GCA_029865945.1. Lineage (GTDB taxonomy): Bacteria > Bdellovibrionota > Bacteriovoracia > Bacteriovoracales > Bacteriovoracaceae > JARXAH01. The sequence goes on from JARXAH010000014.1 coordinate 23,872, forward strand.
GTCGTTGGAAATGCGGCGGATTTTTTCGAGTACGTTTTGAAACAAAAAGTTTTGCCTGATTTGGTCACTGACCAAACGTCGGCCCACGATCCCCTCGATGGGTATGTGCCTAAAAATTTATCTTTAGCGGCGGCCAAAGAAATGCGCTCACAAGATCCCAAAAAATACATGGAACTTGCTTATCAAACCATGGGTGATCACGTGCAGTCGATGCTGGAATTTCAAAAGCGCGGATGTTTCGTTTTTGATTACGGAAATAATTTGCGCGCCGGTGCCATGAAGGCGGGAGTGGAAAAGGCGTTTGCGTTTCCTGGTTTTGTGCCGGCCTATATACGTCCACTCTTTTGTGAGGGAAGCGGCCCCTTTAGGTGGGTGGCGCTCTCTGGTGATCCTAAGGATATTGAAGTTTCCGAAAATGCGCTTTGTGAATTATTTCCCGAAAATAAAAAATTGAAGACCTGGATTGCGGCGGCAAAAAAACATATTCAGTTTCAAGGATTGCCTTCACGAATTTGTTGGCTCAATTATTTTGAGCGCGCGGCGGCAGGAGAACTTTTTAATCGTTTAGTGCGAGAGAAAAAAATTTCTGCGCCGATGGTCATTGGTCGCGATCATCTTGATTGCGGATCCGTGGCGTCGCCTTACAGAGAGACAGAATCCATGTTAGATGGAAGTGATGCGGTCGCTGATTGGCCGCTCTTGAATGCGATGATTAATGTGGCGGGCGGGGCGAGTTGGATTAGTTTGCACAATGGGGGAGGTGTGGGCATTGGCTACTCTCAGCACTCGGGCATGGTGATTTTGTGTGACGGTAGTCTTGAGATGGATCAACGTTTAGCGCTTGTATTAAATAGTGATTCGGGAATGGGAATTGTGCGGCACGCGGACGCGGGTTATGATTTGGCGGCGCAATCGCTTTCTCGAACTAAAAATTTTTCCATGCCGTGCATGCCCAAGGAGAACTAAAATGGGCCTTACCCTACTTAAAAATATAAAAGAGTGCGTAACGCTTCAAGGTGTTGCGAAAAAACAAGGACGCCATTTAATTGCCAGTGATTTATGTATCATGAATGAAACGTCGATTGTTCACGACGGGAATCAAATTTTATGGGTCGGGAAAACTGGGCAGATTCCCCATAATTTTGTTTTTGAAATAGAAATAGATTTGACCAATTCAGTAGTGCTTCCCGGAATGATCGATTGTCACACCCACTTAGTATTTGGGGGAGATAGGTCCCATGAATACTTTATGCGTCTCAATGGGTCCACCTACGAAGAGATTGCGGCGTCAGGGGGCGGTATTCTGTCTACAGCAAATGCAACGAGGGCAATGGACGCTTCATCCTTGAAACAGCAGGCAATAGCGAGAGTCGATCGCCTCGCAGAGCGGGGAGTCGTTGCCATTGAAATCAAATCTGGCTACGGCCTGACGCGAGATAGTGAACGAAAATTGTCCCAAATTATTGGGGAACTAAAAAGAGATTATGCAAAAAAAGGCATTAAGATTATTAATACCTATATGGCGGCCCACGCGATCCCTCCTGAATATGGAAACTCAAGATCCCATGACTACATGTTGGAAGTCGTTATTCCTCTCTTAGATGAGCTCAGTCAAAATTCTCTAACAAGGCCTGATTTTGTAGATATTTTTTTGGAAGATAACTATTTTAATCAAAGCGATGCAAATATTTTGTTTCAAAAATGTAGCGAATTTAACATTCCCTTTAAGGCACACGTGGATGAACTCAAAAACAGTGGAAATTTAAAATATGCCGTTGAATCGGGAGCGATAAGCTGTGAGCACATGCTCTATTCAGATGAAGTAAGTATAAAGTCCCTTGCACAATCCGACACTGTTGGTGTTCTGCTTCCGGGTACTGCCTTTTTTCTTGGAAAAAAAATGGCACCCGCTCGGGCCATGCTGGACGCTGGTTGCCGTCTTGCTATTGGCTCAGATTTTAACCCTGGCTCATGTCATTGGGATGATGTTTTTAAAATTGCGATCATGAGTGCGCCGACCTTGAAAATGAATGTAGCAGAAATATTATCAGCGGTTACTTACAATGCAGCACAGGCCTTAGAGTTACCTAATTATGGATTTATCGAGGTGGGAAGTACGCCAAGATTATCCATTTTTAGGGATACTAGTTTGCAGCAATTATTTTATCGCTGGAGCAATACTTAAAAATCATGTAACTAACCTAGGTCCCTCGTAAATTTCGCCACTCTACGGACTCCTTTATCTGCGGCTTGCCAGGAGCAAGCCTCGAAACGTCGTCCTAGTCGTGACGAAATTTCCAGAGGGCCTTAGGTAGTTACAAAACCACGTAGGAAGATACAAAATCATTATTATTTTGCGGGTGAAAGTGCCAAATCTATTTTCGCAAGCAAACTTTTTTCTAGAAAATCGGTGTACTCATAATTCGCGTAAATGACTTTACCCTTACTAAAAATTATCGTAGTTGGAAGAGCATTAATACCGAATTGATTTTGATAACGATTGGAAGCATCACTGATAGATTCAAATTGGAGATCAAATTTTTTCTCCATCGCCGCAATTTCTTTGAGAGGATTTTCAGTATCTTGGTTGATACCCACAACAAAGATTTTATCTTTGCCATACTTAGAGATGAGTTGGTTTAGGCCTTTAAATTCTTTCAAGCAGGGCGTACACCACGAGGCCCAGAAATTGACTATCACGATAGGGTATTTATCTTTGAGTTCACTCAAGAGCACTTTTGTTTTCCGAGTCGTTTGATCTGAGAATGTTCCATAAACATCTTCATATAGTTTATGTTGAAGATTAGGGGCAGGTTCTTTCGCCACTACTTCTGGTGCCTTAGGGGAGGCGTTTTTATTTTTATTATTCAATGAACGAATGGCAAAAGCACTGCACACTAAAATTACTGACAATAGCCAAGGAAGCATTTTTTTCATGGAAGCGTTTCCTTCGATTCTTTTGAGACATAGTGATAAAATGACATTATGAAGTCAATGCCCAATAAAAAAAAGAGAAAACAAAAGGGACAAACCATTATAGAATTTATTTTACTACTTGCCACATTGGTAGGTATTTCCTTTTTTTTTTATGCGACCTTTGGGAAACAAATGAGCAGTTTATGGCTTCGCATCGCCAATCAAATTTACGATAATCCTAATAAAAAACTAGAAATAGAATAATCGATCGTCACATCAATTAATAAGGCCACCTTATGAAATCAACCGCCGTCATTGCCATCGACCAAGGAACAACAAGTACTCGTGTGATTGCTTTCGAAGTCACCGATTTTCAAGTGATCTGCACTGAGCAATTAGAGTTCACCCAATATTTTCCAAAGGCAGGATATGTTGAACATGACTTGGAAGAAATTTGGATGAAAACAAAAAGTTGCTTAGAAAAAGTTTGCCAACAATTAGCGGAGAAAAATTTTGCGATCGCGGCCATTGGCATTACCAACCAAAGAGAAACGGTGGGATTTTGGGATCGCAGGGATGGCCGGCCGCTAGCGCGGGCCATGGTGTGGCAAGATAGACGAACCGCAGAATTTTGCTCGCAGCATAAGACTGAATTTGCTAAAAAGTGGGGCAAAAAATGTGGGCTGCCGCTCGATCCTTATTTTTCGGCCACTAAAATTTCATGGGCATTAGAGCATGTTTCAGAAGTGAAATCTTATGCCTCCCAACACCCTGAGCGGCTATGCATTGGTACCGTTGATTCCTTTTTACTTTTTAAACTCACCCAACACCAAGTTTTTGCTACGGACGCGAGCAATGCTTCCCGAACACTGCTCATGGAATTGGAGGGAAAAAGTTGGAGCGAGGGGCTTTGCCAATTCTTTAACATCGATCAACGGTGGCTTGGAGAAATTAAAGATTCGCTCGGGGAATTTGGCAAGACGGGTAGCGTTTCAAAATTGATACCAAACCACATCCCCATTACGGCCATTATTGGTGATCAACAAGCTGCGCTTTTCGCCCAAGGCTGTATCTCGCTTGGTGAGATGAAATGCACTTATGGCACCGGTGCCTTCTTGTTAGCTCATACAGGTGAGAGGCCACAACATTCTGAACATGGATTGTTAACTACGGTAGCGCTTCAGTATCATCAGCAGCGATTTTTCGCTCTTGAAGGGGCCTGCTTTATTGCGGGAGCGGCAGTTCAGTGGTTGCGTGATGGTCTTAAGATGATTGAAAAAAGTTTTGAAATTGAAACGCTTGCTTGCGAAATTGGCGCCGATAAAAATTCCCACATGATGGAATTATATTTTCTGCCTTTTTTCACAGGAATAGGTGCGCCAAGGTGGGTGAGTGATGCCAAAGGAACTATTTGGGGCCTAGAGCGCGGGACAACAAGGCAGCATATCGCAAAAGCTTGCTTGGAAGGAATTGCGCTGAGCATTGATGATTTAGTTAATGCCTTAGAGCTTGATTTAGGTCACAAAATTTTAGAGATGCGTGTGGATGGAGGCGCGACTTCCAATCAACTACTCATGCGGATGCAATCACTCATTTCCAAGCGCGCCGTGATTCTTCCCAAAAATTCTGAGTCAACTGCTCTGGGTGCGGCGGCCGGTGCTTGGATCGCCGTCAATCATTGGCCGTTGTCTAAAATTAAAGATTTTAGTAAAGTGGCGAAGAAAGTAGAATTTGATGAGAGCGATAGTGAAGCCAGCTATTTTCAAACTAAGCGCACTGGTTGGAAAACATTGCTCGACCGACTCTATTGATTGAATAACTATTAATGAAAATTTATATTAGTTTTTGGGTCCCATAGTTAAATGGATATAACGGGTCTTTCCTAAAGATCTATTAGAAGTTCGATTCTTCTTGGGACCGCCATTCAATCTACAAGACTATTTTTTTAATCAATGGTTCAAATCGCACTCTAAGGGAACTTTAAACTTTATTTTTTTTCCCTCAACTTTTACTTTAAATGAAATATTTCCTGTTGCCTTGATATTGTCGATCGTTTTTAGATTGAATTTCAAATTTCTAATATCGCAATCGCTCCAACTGCATAAGTAACCAATGCTAGTATCGAAAATACTGTAATAATAAACTGGATACTTACTTTTAGTCGATTTATCAAATTTGATACCTTTATAGTATGTAGCATAACCATCGAAGGAGTGACCGATGGAATCCACTTTAACTCTTATGTTGGCAGTACTCTCACTGGAACGAGTGTAAAATTCTTCCGTTTTGGGAACATTCACTTCTACATTCATACCACGAAATTTTCCATGACAAAAAATTTCAACGGAGGGGGCTTGTGCCAATAAGTTAAAACTCAAGAGGAAAAGACCAAGGTAAGCAAGATTTTTCTTTTTCATCATTCTATCTCCGTTCATTTTTCATGGGTTTTGTGAATTTATACTTAGGCGCTTATACAGGAAAAGTGCTAGATCGTAAAACATTTTTTTCTGTTGTATCTAATTTTCATAGGTCAATGAAAAAAAACCCAGAGTTCTTAGACTTAATTTTTAGATTTCCTACTAGATCGAATGCCGTTTTCTCTTTCTTCTAAAATTTCGATTTCCGATTCTGTCTAAATTTTCATTTAGCTGTGTAAAGATTATAGGCCATCTTCTTTGTTGAATCATTCCCATTAAAATTTTGATATGCATAATTTTTCTCTCTTGTACCTTTTCTTATTCTTTTCCTTGCCCCTTCTGGCATATCCCGAAAAAGTACTCATCACAGGATTCTCAAAAACCATCGATGATAACCTTGACAATAATTCAGAGGTTGTAGGCTCTTTATTGAGAGATCTTTCAAATGAAAATATAATCTATGTATACTGCGCCAGCTTGCCGGTTAGCGACGAATCCATAGGCATTATTGAGCAAAACAAATGTCTCCGCGATAATCAGGATGCTAGATTAATTTTGCATCTAGGGGAAGGGGAGTGCGATATCAAATTTGAAACGATCGCACTAAACGAACGAAATAATAATTGTCCCAACATATATATTAGCAAGTACGACGAAACGAGTACCAAAATTTATTCTGATGATCCAGACCAAATAAACTTTTCCTATGACGCATCAAAAATGTACTGCTTAAGCCAGGAAGTCGAAAATCTTGAATTAAATCCAAGTGCACCCATTAGAACATCGATTAAAACAGAAATCGGCAATTATATCTGCGATAGAGTTGGCTTTACCCAATATCATTACCTAAAAAAAATTCTAAAAAACAATAGCATTGAGAGTGGCTTTATTCATATTCCAAAATCTCGTAGTTTGTGTTATGGCTCTGAGCAATTCAATCCCAATCATCTTTCAAGAGAAGATTTCATAAAAATACAGACTGAAAACACAGCAAAAATTCTAAATGATACAATTACAAGGTACCTTAAGTCAGAAAAAGCAAAACCTATAAAGTTAGATTGCCCTATTAATTCGATGAATTTCAAAGATAGCGAAATCGATCATAAAAAAATTAAAATGTTTGGAAAAAAAATCAAGGAATTTGACAAGGAGTATACTCAAGAGCTTTGTAGGTTAGATTTTTCAGCTAACGCAGTTGAAAATATTTTTTACCAAGAAAAAATTAGCATTGAATCATTTCACTACAACAACGTTAACCAAGCTAGAAAGTGCATTAAAGAAATTTACCATAATGATTTACCTTTACCTGTTGATCAGTATGATAAAATTATTCTAGTAAATCTGGAAGAGAACCTTTGCATTGAGGGCCTTGATAAAGATTCCTTTGATAACTTCATTTTATTTATTAAATATATCTCCAACAACGACGAAATGAGGGAAATAAATAGTCAAACGGTTGATTTTTACAAGCAAGCTATGAATAAAACATACGGCATTAATGACAAATCCATTCCCGAACTTGAAATTATGGCTCTTATTGAATTTTCAAAAAATAATCTTGATTTTCATAGTTGCAGAAAAACATTTGAAGATAATGTTTTAAAAACAAGCTCACTCATCAAAAAATTTTGTGAAAAAAAAGAAAAAATATTAAATTTGATTCAATCAAGTGATTTAGAAAAATAGATTACCTTGGCCGCTAGAATATTTTTTATTTTTCTTTTTTTCTCTTGTTTACCAGTAAAAAGTAGGAAGCCAAGATACATAAGAATAGGAAACCAATCAAGAAGAAATTGGAATTTTCTGCATTTTGATTTTCTCTATTATGGCCCTCACTAGCAAGTGAACGACTCTCAGGTTGATGCTTTGGTGATGGATCTATTTTTCCTTGGTCGTTTTTTGCGTCCACCGTTAAAGGTATTTTTTTTATATTCATCGTATTGCTATCACCGTGATCATCATGATGATCGCCCTTATCTGCGCTCAACTTTAAATAAGTACTATTTTGATACTGATTTTTTCGATGAAACGAAACTTTTGTTAAATGAATCTTCAATTCTTTAACGATAGGTAGAAAGTCGGAATTATTCTTACCTATTTTTCGTTCAAATACCTCTAAGTTTTTTTTATATTTCTTAACTAATTTCTGCCAATCTTCGGAACTGCCGCGTTCCATTAATGGAACATCGAGATTGGGACGATAGGCATTTCCCCCATAAGAAAAATAATCCGTCTTTGTGCCTTGACCTTGATCCGCTTGATTGGAGAGGATGTGCCAATCGGGAAGCAGAATTGCCTGGATAAATCGCAAATTGGCCAGCCGAAGGGATTCATTATTTTCATTAATGACTTCAAAATGCTGGATCAACTCATTAGCGGCGAAAAGTGTTCCCGTGTTTTGTAGGCCCTCTTGCCAAGACTGAAAGGTAGATTCTGTGTGAGGTGTATTATTTTGATTTAAGCGATTTTTTATTTTCTCAAATACTTCCTGATCTTCAGAAAAGATTTTACCCTCTTGGTCACGTTGGACAAAATGACCAAAACTAATGATCGCATTCTCTCTGAGCTCTTGATAAATATAGGACGAAGTCACTTTTAAATTATTTTTTTCGCAGTATAATTTTGAGTCCTCTATAATTTCTCTTAGACTTTCTTTAATTTCAGAAAAATTTTTTTCACCGCTAGCAGATTTTTTCCAGTCGGCACCATGGACAGACATCAATGTATCAAAAATTAATTGAGGCGCAACCTGTGCCACAATATTATTTATTTTTCCAAGAAAAATGACGGCTAATAAATAAGCTAACCTTACGGAGAAATAATTTCTCACCTTGATATTCCTTTATCGATAAAGTTATACCAAACCTATTAAATAACCTTCATCGTCGTCAGGCATCGGCATCACCGCCTGCGACGTGCAGGAGCACGTCTCGGCGTTTCAACCTTGCCTTCCTAGATGAAGATTATTTTCTAGGCTTGGTATTATCAGTGACTTGAAATCGTTTATAAATCACCTTGGGCGTATTCATTCCAGCACTCAAATATACTTTTCGTATCAACATTGTAACCCGCAGTGAAAAATCCGTTATCCGACTGACCTCCATAGCTGGGATATAGAGAATTAAGAAAAGAATCATAGATAATTCCATCTGCTGTAGCGTTAGTACTACCTGGCCCCGTATGGATATAGTACATAAGGGAACTTTGACATCTTCGACTACTTATCGAGGTGAGATCTAGGTACTCATTATGTGGCCTTCTCCCTGTCCCTGGTACTGAGCCTGGGTAGATATTGGCCGTATGATTTACCCCAAAGGAATGGGCAAATTCGTGCACCATAGCCGTTTCATTATTGTTATCAAAGTAGGGAGCATACTCACACATGGTGATGGCATATTTGGGAGTAATTTTAAAATAGGAATTAACGTAGGATACGCCGGCACAACCACCTGCCAAATCATTTACAAAAATCATTTTTTGCGATTGGTCATCTCCATATTTTTGTCCAACACTCCCCAGTAGATTGCAATTTGTCCTAAAATAAACTGCATCTAAGATTTCTTTTGCTTCGTAGAGATAAAATTTTACCGTTTGCACTCCATTGACTAAAAATTTTTCATTAAATTTTGCAATGGCACTTTCAGCATCGGCCTGAACGTTGGAAGTTAATTGTTCAGTATTCGTTTTAAGAAATATAAGGGTGATGGGAATTTCACCTGGCTGTCCATTGCCACCAGGGTTACCATTTCCCGAAGATGTTGGAGTGGGCGTTGGCCCAGTGGGTGTGCTTGTGGGTGTGGGAGTGACTGAGTTGGGATCTTCAATACTTGCTCCAAATCCTGCGACCGTTCTATCGATTTCAATACTAGCTTTATTTCCGATGGAGGGCGGGGCACAACCAACTAACACAAAAAGAGTACAGATAATGATCCAACATTTTATCATCTTTAATTCGTTCAATGAGTCATTCATTGAAGATAGCGAGTCTAAAATAAATTCATACAATTTCATGGCACTAACTTCCCCTAAGTCATTATCTCTTGGCGGGGTATTTCTAAGCGAATATTTAAAAATTCTTCGCTATTTTGAGGAGTTACGTAGAGGACGAATCTTTATGAATAGCGTTTACTGCCAATGATTAATGGCAACAATGAGAGGCCGCAGAAAAGGGCACATATGCATTAGAAATTTCATTGAGCAATGTTTCAACAGTGAAATGTAATTTTTCCCTACTCTCAGATCTTAAAAATTCCACATGTTAAAATTAACTAATTTTTAGATATGGGGTAGAAAATGAATAATTATTGGGTTTTGCTAATTATGGCCACGATCCTATCCATCACCGGATGCTCTGACGGAAGAAAAACTTACACCGTCAAGCGATCCGTTCCTGTCATTCCTATTAATGCCATTTCAAATACGACTAACGGAGTAAAGGAAGAAAATCCTGAAAAGATAAGGCGAGTTTTTTATAAATATTATGATTCCAAGGCGGAGGTTTTAGATAACTATGCCTCGAAGTTCACCCACGTTCTCTCAAATGATTCTCAGAAAGTAGTTTGCCGATATGACTACCTACTTTATTTATCGCTCAATAGTGAAATAAAAAACTATATCAACGCGCTTAGAAAAAAATACTACACCCAAGATTGGCGATCAAACTACTTAGTCGCAAGTAAAATTTCATCTCCCGAAAACGCTACTAATGCTCAAACGTTAGAAAACGTGATTGATAAAATTAACAACAATATAAAGTTGAATACTGACTGTCCCGAAATCCAACCTGGCAGTAATTCAAGCCTGACGATATCGGTCATCACCTCGGTTATCGACAACTCTGACACCCTGTTTGAAGGATTCAGAATAGAACAAGATAATAAAATTTTTTGCTTTCCTTGTAAGTCTAGCGTGAATAATGAATTTTACTATGGAGTCGTTTCAACCTTGAAATCGGACCTCTCCAACCCAACGAACGAAAAGACACAAGAAAAATTAATCGATGTGTCCTATGCCCAGATCAATACGGGAAGTGCCGGTGCAGAGATTGAAGAAAAATGTAAATTGAGCGAAGCTGATTTTTTTGAAATACAGAAACGAACCCAAGAGTGGGCCGCAAGAGAAACGGGAATTGATTCCAGTAACTATTCTGAGCTTGGACTAAAAATTACGGATCTTATGAATAACAAATATAAATCCAGAGATGCGGATGTGGATGCAAAGTATCGTTTAATAGAGGCGGTGAATTCTTACTTTATAGAAAACAAAGATAAACTTAAATGCCCTCTCATTTACAATCCAAAAGACAACAATGTCTTTGTTAAAATAGTAGACATTTATGCTAGAGACGATCAACGAGTAAATTTCTTAGGACTTAAATTTATTGCTAATGATTTAGAAACCATCTACTGCTTACCTTGTCAGTCAGATGATAAAACGCCAAATTTATTTTACTATGGGGTTTTTGCACCTAAAAAAAATGTGCCTAATCCCGATATTTCTAAAAAACCAGTCGACAAAAATCCATTACCATCCTATTTCCCAAGTAATCAAATACAAATCCTTGCTCCTAACGATGGTGAAAGTCCGGAGTTTGCATCTTCGCGTTGCTACAAGCAAGCAGATGATTCCAAGTTTTTATTGGGCGGTAGTAAATTTGAAATTCAAGAAATTTGTTTTCAAAAAAAATCTGCTGATCTAAGCAAGAAAGATGATTATGTTATCGCCATTAATTTTGTTGACGAGACAGCATTGCCTATTCTTATTTCTTCAGTGCCTTCAGATGCATCAACGGATTATTTATCTGAATGCACAAAATCTGATAAAGACCTTCCGGAGTATACAACTTGGCTAGCAGACTTAGAGCACAGCTCTGGCGCCACAAGAGAGGCAATGAGTCTAAGTTTTGGGAAGGCCTTTGTGAAAAATTTCACCTTAAAGCTAGGCAACTTAAGAGCTACGACTGACCTAGTTATTTTACAAGGCACAAAAGAGATGCTTAAGAAGAAAGTTGAAATCAATTCGTGGAGTAGGCCGGCATGTAGTCCCTAAGCTTTGAAAGCCTGTACTTCTTTATTTCAGGCATCGCTTGATTATCATTCAAAAATAACAATGCAAGCGTGTTTTTTTTTGCTATTTTTATAAAAGTTTTTTGTGAAAACCTGTCAAAATGAGGCGCGTTATGGAAATTGGAATGAACTCACCCTGCTACTGCGGAAGTAATCATAAATACAAAAATTGCTGCGGGAATTTAAGTAAACAAAATGATTTTCCCTACAAAGCAATTCCTTCGCAAGATATCGGCGAATTTTTAACGACTAAACATATCTCAAGAGACGAACTCTCTCCTTTATTTTTTAACTTTTTCGTTTCTCTTAACCGAAATTATGCATCTAATGATTACTTTAAACTTGCAGAAGAATTAATTTCAAGACTAAGTGAAGTGACTTTTTATTTCTCAAGAGACAAAAATTTTTCTTTTATTAATTTTTATTTTATGAATGATTTTTTTAGTTTACGTACAGATCTTGAAGGAAAAATTCTCTTAAGTAAAATCGAGGAAGATAATTTAGAAAAATTTTTTAGGACGACTATTCTTTATTGGCTACTTCTCAGACATAAAGAAAAATTTTTTAATTACGAAAGTCATAAGTTTATTTTTTCGGTTAAGCATGAGTTTACTAATGCTGTATTTCCCATTGAAACTACCATGGATAGAAACGATTATGATGTTAGCTTTCAATCCCTTCTTTTCCATTGTCCCACTAATTCAGAAGGCAAAGAATTGTTAAATCTGAATAGTCCGGCCACTTTATCTCATGGATTGCGCGTTGAAATTCCTCTTCCTTTTCCAGTAGTGGATTCCTATCGATTAAAAATAAGTGAAAAAAAATTTAAATATCCGTTGGTTGCGGCAGAAGCTGGAATTGAAGCACATGAATTCATTTCAAAAAGTTCCGTTAAAATCAAAAATCAAGGCCCTAAGCTTTATTTTCTCTTTAAAGAGCAGGGAAGAGAGGTCTGTCTTGAACTCCGTGATTTGTTATATCACCCATTTTTTAACTATCTACCTGACTCTTTGAGAGAAGAATGTTTTCATTTTTTTGACTTTAAGCTCACTAGAATAAGAGAAATCAGAGATGACTACTGGAAAAGTTATCGATTCACGAAACTCCAATATTCATCCTCTGGTGGCTTCGAAGCAACGGAAGATGAAAGCTTATATCACGTTGGTTTTGTGAATTTTGTTTTAAATATGTACCCAGAAATTGAAATTAAAAAAATAAAAAATCGTTTTTACTTTGATTTCATGGGGCACGTACTCACCCAATTTTTAAGAAATTCAAGCGTAGAAAATCTCACTGAAACACCAATTCCTTCCTATTTTTCTATTGATGGCAAAATCAAATTTCCTCTCTCCGCTATAGATGTTGAAGATAGGGACGCATTAATAAAACCCAAACTATCTTTTTTGTATGATGAAAAAAATATTTCTTATATATATAACCTATCTACTCCCTCTCAATTTTCAGAGGAATTCATTTATTCCAGTGATCCTAAATCTGGGTTGCGCGTCCTCTATTCCAATAAAAATTTTATTTTAACGCTAAGTAACGAATGTGATATCGATTCCTTAAAATATGAAATTAAAAGTTTTTTAAATCGGCATGATAAAAGAATTCCATGCGAAGAACAACCTTTTGATAGTGGCCATAAGTTTGTTTTTTTTCCTAACAACTATCATCATTTGATTAATATCGAAAATAGCTTTAATCATTTTGCTAATTTCAAAAGAAAGCTTCACTATCATTTCATAATTGATTCCTCAATTGCCAACCGAACGGCACCAAAAAATTTAAAATCTCAAATTCATATAGATCGTTTTGATAGCAATGAGATGATTTTTAAAATTTGTTTAAATGATCCTGAAAATTCTAAATATAATCTTAACTTTAACTATTTTTGGATAAAAGTTTTCTTAGAAGGATTCAATAAAGGAATCAATGGTGCCTGCTATGGGGAGTTAAAGGAATACGCCTCAAAAGAGGACGAAATGAGTAGACATTTTGATTTACTCTACTGCAGGCATGCAGGAATTTTTCGATATCTCTCCATGAAAATTTTTGATTATCTAGATTATCATTTCATCAAAAACCCGATTAATTTTTTGATGCAAAGAGATGAGAAATTTTTAAATGACTGTATCGATGAAACCTGCAAAATTTTGGCCGAGGGTAGAGATGATCAAAAAATTTCAGCAACCCTTGCAAGCTATATAAAAGTTTTTATCAAAAATACTATTTTTGAGCTCACGGCCCCCCAACTTAACCTTTCCTATCTTCAGGGCCCTATTGTCGTCTCGAGGTACGAGGCCTTTAGTGAAAATATAAAATTCTTGCTCATGCTCTACACTACCGCCTTCCCATCATCTTCACCAATATCTGGTTTTATTAAATCTAAAAGTTCAGACGTAAAGTTTACTCTTAATCCAAATGAGCAATTTAATTTCAAAAATCCTTTTGATAGCAAGATTATTCCACTTCTTAATTTCTGTTCCTACGAAATGAAAATTGAACTAAAAAAACTTCCGGCCAACTATATGGATTTACTTCTCAGCAATCCTGCTATCGAAATTTATTTAGGAGGAAAAAAAATTCAGGAATTGAATGAATCGGATTTTCAATCACAACTATCCATGAAGGAATCTAAGGGGGAAATTGATTGGTTTTCTTTAAATCCAGAGATTTTTTTCCAAGGAAAAAAAATTGATATTCAAAAAGCGTTTGATAATCCCCAAGGGCCCATTATTGAACATGAAGGAAATTTTTATTTGATCAACAAAAGAAAACTACCTTCCATAAAATGGCTAGAATTTTTTTGGAATCAAATGAAGCAAAGGAATACCAAAAAAAAATCAGCGATTCTTGGACATGAAAATTATGTGCAACAAGAACGATCGTGGGCACTAGAAATGCTGGCTTTACACCAATCAGGAGTAAAGGTCGTAGGAGGTGATAAGTGGGAAGAATTAAAATCTAAATATGAAGGGTTAGGAAAAAATCTTAGTTACCCTCCCACTAAGGCCAATCAATCGATTCCACTACTACCTTATCAAAGAGAAGGAATTAGTTGGCTAGTCGATCTTTATGAATTGGGTTTGGGTGGAATCTTGGCCGATGATATGGGTCTAGGTAAAACCATTCAAGCGCTCAGTTTTATAGATCACTTGCGGGAAAAAAATACTTTGGGTGCGGTCCTTATTGTTGTCCCATCTTCACTCGTTTTTAATTGGATACATGAGTCTAATAAATTTACACCTTTGCTTAAGTTAAAAAGCTATAGCGAAATTATCAAAGAAAATAGAAACGATGATTCCTTTAGTGAGTTGCCCACTCAAATTATCATCGCAACCTATGGACAACTCCTCCATAATGAATCTTGGTTTTTAAAGTATAGATGGAATTTGGTTTTATTTGATGAAGCTCAAAATTTAAAAAATATTGTGGCATCAAGAACGGCGAGTGCAAGAAAACTAAAGGCGAATATGAAAGTTGCCTTAAGTGGAACGCCGATGGAAAATCATTATGGAGAATTTTATTCGCTGGTGGATTTAGTTGTACCTGGTGCCTTGGGTGAATATGATAAATTTAAAAAAGATTTTCAATTAAATTCGAAAATTTCAGATCGAGATTATTTCGATCCAAGAAATGTGGAATTTTTGAAACTTAAAACGAAGCCGATTGTTTTAAGAAGAAAGAAAAGTGAAATTTTAAGTCATCTTCCAGAAAAAATTGAGAGTGAGATACTGCTATCATTCGATAAGAAACAAGAAAAAATTTATCGAGACATAGCCATTGCCTGCAATAATAATGTCCAAATTGCTATTCAAAATAAGGGCGAGTTAAATACCCAAATTGAAATGCTTGCCGCTTTATTAAAACTGAGACAAGTTTGTAGCTCGCCCAAATTAATTAAAAACTTAGATAAGAAGTTAGAATATAAAGACGATTCTCCCAAGATTGAACGGCTCGGTGAAATGATTGAAGAAATTTATAGCACAGCGGAATCGGTTCTTGTTTTCACAACTTTCCTTACTACGATTGATTTGATTAGTGAAAAATTAAAGGAAAAAAATATTGATCATAAGATCATTAGTGGGCAAACATCGCTTGCGGACAGAAAAAATATTTTGGCGGAATTTACCCATTCGACAGCGCCCATGGTTCTGATTATGACACTCAAGACGGGAGGTGTGGGCCTAAATCTAACGAAAGCAAGATATGTGATCCACTTTGAGCCTTGGTGGAATCCGGCGGTAGAAAATCAGGCCACTGATCGCAGCCACCGGATGGGACAAAATAAAAATGTTCACGTCTATCGCTTGCTCATGAATCATTCGGTGGAAGAAAAAATCGGTCAGCTGAAAAGTAGAAAAGGTAAATTATTTGATGCCCTATTTGAGGATAAAGATTTTAATCCAGACGAAGTTGGGGGTTCAATCGATATTGACGCAAATAAGGTAAAAACAAATTCTCGTTTATCTAAAGACGATTTTACATATCTGCTATCTTGATAATTTTGAGACATAGGGCCCAAGCTCAGTAATTTTTGTTAGCGGTATCAAAAATGAAGCACTCTTATCATCGCTCTCTTTTTGATACTTTTCTAACAGCTCTTGATTTGACCTTGAGCTTAAAAATACTTTTTCGTGCCCAAATTTTTCTAATTCTTTTATTCGCTGCTCTTGTTGAGGGACAGGCCTAATTTCTCCTGTAAGGCCGACTTCGCCAATGAAAACCCATTTCTCTGATAGGCCATGCTTAAAGTAAGAACTAAGAATGGAAGCAATGATACTTAAGTCTGCGTCTCGTGAAGTCACCTTCATGCCGCCCACTAAATTCACAAAAATATCAAAAAACGAAAGTTGAATATCAAAATATTTTTCAATGATCGCCACCAGCATGGAGAGGCGATTTTGATCAATGCCTTGAGTGGTGCGACGACCATTGCCCATGCGATTCTCCACAACCAGCGCTTGGATTTCTAGAAAGAGGGGGCGACTTCCTTCCATAATGCACGTCACTGAGCGGCCGAAGGAGCCTTCAAAACCTTTATCTAAAAAATAAAGCGACGGGTTTTCCACAGGAATGAGGCCGCGACTTCCCATTTCAAAGAGGCCAACTTCATCACAATTTCCAAAACGATTTTTTACCGCTCGCACAATTCGGTAAAAATGATTTTGATCACCTTCGAAATAAAGCACGGTATCCACCATGTGCTCGAGCACTTTGGGGCCAGCGATATTTCCTTCTTTAGTCACGTGGCCAATCACGAAAGTGGTGATACCTTGCGCCTTAGCGAGATTGACGAGCTCATAGGTGACTTCGCGAATTTGACTGACCGTTCCGCCAGCGGAGGATAAATTTTCGCTCACGGTAGTTTGAATGGAATCGAGCACCAAAAATTTAGGTTTGATTTTTCTTAAGGATTCGACAATTTGCTCCCACCTAGTTTCGTGTTGCAAATAAATGTTTTTAGATTTTATTCCCAGACGATGGGCGCGACCCGATACTTGCGACTCACTTTCTTCGCCGCTCACATAGAGAACTTTTTCTTCTGAAAATAATAATCCTAAATTTCCACAAAGCTCTAAGAGTAGAGTGGATTTTCCAATCCCGGGTTCGCCCCCCACCAACACCACAGAGCATAGGGTTAGGCCGTTTCCTAGTACCCGGTCTAATTCTGAAATTCCTGTTTTAATTTTATCTGATTCGGTGAGCGAAACTTCACACATGAGGATTGGGCCTTTGGGTGCGTGCCCCATGACGCCTGGTAAATTTCCCGCGGCCAAATTGCTTTTCGTTTTATTCACAATTTCTTCTACGAAGGAATTCCACTGTCCACACTCGGGACATTTTCCGAGCCACTTGGCACTCTTATATCCACATTCTTGACATTCAAATTGGGTTTTTGTTTTTGCTGCCGCCACTAGGTCATCCTTTTGAAAAATTCTTCTTCACTGAGAATAGGAATTTGAAATTTTTTGGCATTAAGAAATTTTGAAGAAGTTGAATCCGTTTCATTGGTGATTAAATAATTTGTTTGCTTATTCACAGAGGAAACAACAAGTCCGCCATGGGCCTTAATTTCATCCTCGATGTCCGATCGCTTACGAGAAAGCGCACCCGTGATGCAAATTTTTTGTCCTTGAAGGGAACTGCCCTTCACTTCTCTTAAGTTAGTTTCCTCTTTAAATTCAAACCCCACGTTCATGAGTTCAGAAATTAATTTATTTTTTTGTTTTAAACTTAAAATGAGTTCACTGGCAGATTTCTCTGCAAAACCATCAATTGCTATGATCTCTTCTTGAGTGAGATTTAAAAATTTAGGCAGCGTATTAAAACCACGATCGATTAATTTTTCAATTTTATTTTTGGAGACGCCACTTAAACCCAAAGCACCCAAAAAAGTGGTGAGCGTCGCCTTCTCTTTGGCGGTTTTGATATTTTGAATAATTTTGGCGGCCATTTTTTCTTTCACCTTATCAAGCGAGAGCAGTTTGGCCTCATTTAGATGAAACAAATCACTCACACTTTTAATCAGACCTACCTTAACCATTTCCTCGATTCGCTTTTCACTTAAATCATCAATCCCTATTTGCGATGCAAAATAGATCATTTCCTGCAGTAACTTTTGGGGGCACGTTTCATTTATGCAACGAATCCACATATCATATTCCACCAACAATTCACTCAGGCAGCTAGGACAATTTGTAGGAACGACAAAGGGAGCTTCGGCCGATTTTATCACCCGCAAAAATTTAGGGATAACTTCTCCAGACCTAATGATTTCAATTTTATCACCGGCCTTTAACTGAAAGGATTTCACTTGTCCGTAGTTGTGCAGCGTCACTCTTCCAATTGTTGCCCCACTTAAGGTAACCGGGTCAATATGGGCGACCGGAGTACAAATTCCATTTCGCGACACACCCCACTCAATAGTTTGAATCGTAGTGATGTCCGTGGCGCCTGGAAACTTGAAGGCCATCTTGTAGCGCGGGTGATGATTGGTGAGGCCTAGGGAATTTTGCACACCTATGTCATTGATCGTAAATACTAGGCCGTCGATGAGCATTTCCCCATCCCCCATAAATTCCCTAGCGTTTTCAATAAAAGATTCCAGATCCTTGGGAGTGCTACAAAGTTCATGCACGGGAATTTGAAATTTCATTTCACCTAAAAAATTTAATTTTCCCGCTTCATTTTTGAAACTTCGTTTACCCAAATAATCAAACGACACAAAATCTAAATACTGGGCCAAGTAGGTGTGCTCTTTGCGACCCAAAATGCCGGCCACAATGTTTCGCTGAGAGGTGGGGGGAGTGAGCCCTTCACTCGACATTCGCTCAATGAGTTTTTTAAAATTCATTTCCTTGCAAAAAATTTCGCCGCGTACTTCCCACTCACCAGCATCGCTCTCATGTTCAACTATTTTGGGAATGCTGGGAATAGAAAGTGCTTTAAGGGTGATATTTTCTCCCACCTCTCCGTCACCCCGAGTTTTCGCAAGAAATAGTTTGCCGTCTCTATAAACTAAAGAGCAGGAACTTCCATCGTACTTATACATTCCTACGACATCGTGTCCTTCGGCCCACTTTGTTAATTCACTTATTTCATACACTTTATCGAGAGAGAGCATTTTAGTTTGGTGAGCAACCTTCGTACCATCTTGTTTTTGAATGGCTCCGACTTGAGTGAGAACAAAATTTTCTGGATCTAACTTTTTAAGTTTACGTTCTAGCTCATCGTACTCTTCATCGCTGATGGCGGCATCGCCGCGGTAGTATAAATCTTTATGATAGAGAATTTGTTCGGTTAAGTTTTTAATGACATCTTCAAGGGCATTTACGGATTTTTTGGAATTCATAGTTGGTAGTTTAAAAAAAACCACTACCCCTTTGCAAGCTTCATCTTTTAGAACTGAAAGGTTAGGCCGGCCTTGAGTCCTGTATACTGATACTGCACTTCTCTATAGGTGGCGTTATCAAATTTAGCACGATTACTCACCACCTCTAGGCCACCATAAACGCCCATCGCCGGTGTCCATTGATAACTGCTACCTAAAAAGAAATAAATGTTGGAGTTCGATCTTTCATTTCCGTACACAGTGTCTTGTTCATTGTAATCAGCAAACGGAATCATCTCAGTTCGCAGCATGAGCCTAATGTCTTTGACAATGGGAACATCTACTTTTAGTCCTAGTAAAATTCCACCAAAAGAGTTGTCACCGATTCCATCACTTTGAACTAAATCAACGGAGTGACTATAGCGAACAATTCCTCCATAGATATCAAGCTGTGGCCCATAAAAAAATCCTAGCGGTAAATATTTGTATCCAACCGCAGCTTTATAAACGGTAGAGGTGAGTGAAATTTTGGAATTCGTGTTGTTGACGGTATCACTACTTAGATCGCCAATCGATCGCCCGTAACTCAGGTAAGCAAAATAATTTCTTGTTAACCATATTTCTCCAGCGACGGTTGCACCCACCATAAAGCCGCCATATTTTTTTTCCGTTGTCGTAGAAGATTTAATATCTTGATTGATTCCATCGAGCGCAAAAGTGAATACGCCAATTTTTCCAAATTTCATTTGATCTTTTTCTTGATCGCCAATGGTGGTGTCTAATCCGTAGGGAATAGGTTGAATGAGTACCCAATCTCCCTTCTTAAGGGGAACTTCGGAAAGATAGACTCTGTTAACTCCGATCATTTGCCCGTCTGATAAGTTTGTGATTTTTCCTTTCGCTAAATCTTGGGTGTTCCATTCCACAACCTTGCTAAACACCGGATGAATTTTTTTGTTTATCATCCGCTTGACCATATAATCTTGGCCGACCTTAAAGCGATTGTGTCCCGGGCCAATGTCTACCGTCACTTGATCGCCGAGCACACCAACCACTGTTCCGTCGTAGGGAATAATTTTAGAATACTCAATGAGCCAAGTTTTTAATTGCTGGATAATACTTTCTAATTTGTCGTCGGCCATGAAGGCCTGCTCATCAAAATAAACATAAGTCCCGTCTTCACTATAAACAATGAGGCGCGCTGCAATTCCCCCCACGCGGCTCTCTAGTCCGATGCGAATGATAGATCCCACTTTTAATTTTTCACCTACCACTTTGATAATTTCTGGTTTGTCGACCACTTGATCTACTTTGTCGCGATAATTACTAAAGACGGAGAGCAGCCCAGTGTTTGATCGATAAGAGCACCACGAGCTAACCTTTAACTCGCGATCAATTTGTTCGAAAACGCGAAACGCAAGTGAGCTTTGTACGTTGTCAGAAACGGGAAGTAGGGTACAATTCTTTAGACTATTTAATTGCGCATGCAATGAAATTAAAATGAAATTTGAAATCCAAAAAATAGATAAAAATTTAAGTAACATATCGTTATTATAACTTATAATAAAAAAGCATGAATAAAATAAAAGTAGAAACCCTTAAAGGAAAAAAAATTGGACTAGTTTTGTCGGGTGGAGTGGTGCGGGCTGCCGCTTGGCATTTGGGTGTCGCACTTGCGCTAGAAGATTTGGGATTTCGCTTGGGCGATCAAGAAAATATGACGACAAAGTATGATTCTGATTTGTGGATCAATACGTTTGTAGGAAGTAGTGCCGGCTCGCTTATCAGCACTTACCTCGCCAATGGTTATTCGCCTCACGATATTATTGCCTCCATCATGGGGCACAATAATAAAATTAAAAAACTATCTTACTCAGATATGTTAAGCTTAAAAAAATTTCACTTAAAAACTTCACCTCAATATAAACTGCACCCGGAGGCGGGGCTACCTACCATTTTAAAAAGCTTGATCGCACCGCTCTACAAAGTTTCCGGATTTTTCACAACCGAAGGCCTTAAAGCTTATTTGCTCGACTATGTGATTAAGAGTGATGATTTTGCTTCTCTTAAGAGTGATCTTTTTATTGTGGCCACCCAACTTGATCACTCGAGGAAAGTTATTTTTAGTCGCTACAATTATCCCAACACCAGACACGATTCCACGGCGCAGTACTACACGGGCGCTCGCATCTCTGATGCGGCAGCGGCGAGCATGACGGTGCCGCCTTTTTATCGGCCTTATCCCATTTACAATAATCATACTCATCAAGTGGATTATTATATTGATGGGGAAATTAGGGAAACATTATCTACCCACGCGGCCATCGATAATGGATGCGATGTAGTCATTAATTCTTGGACTCATACGCCTTATCACTATCACGATGAAATTGGCTCTCTTGTTCACCAAGGGATTCCGGCGATTTTAGTGCAGTCAATATTTCTCATGATTCAAAAGAAAATTATTAATGAGCGCTCCCAGCGCAGCACCGCCAAAGATTTAGTGGAAACGCTCCACGAGTATTTAACGCGGGAAAAATTTAGCGCCCATCACCGAAATGAAATCTTATCAATTGTGGAACGAAAATTAGATTACCGTCCAGAATTACAAATTATCGACATTTATCCAGATCACGATGATCATGAAATGTTTTTCACCGGCATGTTTTCACTCAACCAAAAAGAATTATCGAATGTAGTTCGCAAGGGTTACAAGAAAACCATGCAGACGTTTGATGGCATTTCAGGTTTATAAATTTTAAGGGGAGATTTTATTTGTGAAAATGATATTTTTATTTTTCTCCATTTTCCAATTTGCCTCCGTCAATTCACAAACAGTTTTAAAAGTAAAAGCGGATTATATTTTGATTAAATCCGGGGAGGAAGTTTTAAAGAGTGGCCAGTTAATCAAAATTGTTTCGCCTGAAAATCTGCAAAAAACTAAAGGAATTTTTCGCATCACAAAGGCGTCCAAGAAAGGAAACTATTTTGCAAAAAAAATGCGAGGCACGGCCAATGTGAATGACAAATATTTAAGCTTTGCTAGTGCTCCTCCTCCGATGGAGCCGGCAGATGCCAATGCCAATGCTAATGCAAGTGCAAAAGCAAATGATAGGCCAAATAAAGAAAGTAAAAGTGATGAGAGTAGTAGCGACAGAAATGAACAATCTGAATCCTCAAGCACTAGGCCTAAGAAAAACGTTTCAAAAAATGATAAAGAAGCTCAATTGAATTCGCCTTCATCTTCATCCGTCGTAGCACCGTCCCAATCAACAACATTGCCTTCATCCATTGCATCAAAAGACCTCATCGTTAGCGAAGTGAATGGAGATCAACAAAAAATTCAGCTCAACGGAAATAAAATCGATTCCAGGTATTTCTATAGCGTTTTTAATCCAGATGATAATAATTTGAATGGCAAAATCAAAATTCAAAAAATTCATTCGAAGCAAATGGCGCAAGGTGTGGTCGTTGAAGGTACCCCAAAGGTTGGGGATATAGTGATGATCACCAACGAACTTGTAGAAAATTATCAGGCCGAAAAATCGAATTTCAACAATCAAGAGATGAAGGGACTTTTATTGGGCGCTGGCTACTACTGGCGATCGGATATGGCCACAAAATCTGGTGATTTTGCGGTGTCGCCGGGCCTAGAATATAGTTTGGGGATAGGAAAGGCGAACAAAACAAGAATGTGGGACATCTCACTTACTTACATTGATTCTCCTGCCAATTTTAAATCTGAAACCTTTGTGGAGTTATCTAACCTAAATTTTAAATACTATCGACTTAATTTAAGTTATTCCGCTCTCTTATTTAACACCAAATTTGGTTTCCTTTTGGGCACAGGTCTTTCAAGGAGCACGATCAGCGGAACAGTGGTCAACTATGGGCCATATGAACTCAAGAGCAATGGTTTCAATATTGATGCGAAATTGGCTTACCACTTCGGCAGCACTATCCATTCTCCAAAGATACTTGTGGGATTAAACGAAAGTTACTTTTTTCAGTCGAAGGCGTCAGGCCCAAATACACCTTATGGGGTTATCACCCTAGAGCCCAAAAAAATCTATTTTACGAGTTATGATATTTCTTTTGTGTGGCCTATTTTTTTCTAATACCACTGTTTCACTTTCTAGCGCCAATTGTGTATTTTAATGGGCACTTTTCTTTCATTCAAATCTCTCAACTCCTTAAAAAACCTATTAAGTAAATGACCAATCTTAACTAGATTTAAAATAAATTAAGTTTAATTTGATTTTCTCAAGGAAGGGATTAATTATGAATTTTTTTATCCTTAACAACTTATTATTGATCGCTTTCATTTTCCTGGCCAATCAGTCTTGCAAGAAGGAAACCGAGGGAGAGCTCTTTGGCAGAAATTCCTTGGCCACTCCAAGTCTTTTCAATAGTGATACGAACAATTCTCAATCCCAATTTATTGATTCATTGCTGGTTAATTTTAGGCCCTCCGTCAACTTGCCAGCTACTCTGCGTTCACAATGTTTACCCTCAAATAATTCCGAATATTTTTTAGTTCCTCATGGTCTAAAATGCAACACCACATTACCTTCAAATCATATTCAAGACATTGCCGTAATTAATAATAATATCTTCCTGGCCACTGACCGAGGTTTGGCCATATCCCAGGATGTTTTTGTCGGACGAGCCTATAAGGTAATGACTACCGCAGACGGACTTTTAAGTAATTATATTTTTGACATTGCAGTAAATGAACAAAACATTATTTTACTAGGAACAACACTTGGAATGTCTTTTTCTTCTGACGGAGGACAAACTTTTAAATCTATTGAATTTGGTTTCAATATTTTAAACATAGCAACTTATGGTAGTAACATCATTTATGCCGTTTCAAAGTCTGGATTATTTGTTTCTCAGGATTTTGGTCAAAGTGGTGGATATAATTTTTATAAGATTTCTCAGAATATTTTGCCTGCAGGGTTTCTTTCAAGTGTTGCCGTTGACACTAATGGTGGTTTATACGTTGGATCACAAACGGGAATTTTTTATTCCGCAGATGGTGGAGGTAGCTTTTCACAAATTCTTTCCAGCCAAAGAATTACCAATGTTTATATTAATAAACAAAATGTAGTATTTGCTTCAAGTGAAGATAATGGAATATTTTATTCAGCAAAAGTAGGCAATTCTTTTACTTTCAAGAATTATGGACCTAACTATGCCCTGGGTTACTCACCAAAGATCTCATTCGATAGTTCTGGAAAAATATATTTATCCACAAAAAATGGTGTATTAGTTAGTACAGATCAAGCAGCAAGCTTTAATCCTATTGCTAATTCAACAAACACGGAAGCTGTTACCAATCTATTAGCGTCTTATTCAAGTTATCTCTTTTTTTCTACAGAGAGTGGTCTATTTATCTCAACCAATGTGGGAGTTACAGGTTTTGCTCAAAGTGCACCTGTTAAGTATTATCCAGGTGGTGCTTATTACAGCAATGACCTTTATGTAAAAAATAACGTTATTTATGTTGTTGGAGATAAAGGCTTAATTGTGTCTACCAATGGAGGAGAAACTTTTGCCCCACTTGGTAATTTCGATGTAAAAAATTTGCTCTCCGTTCGGGTGACAAAAAATAACAAAATTGTTGTACAAAGTATTGGACACACGTTTTATGTTTTAGATTTACTAGGAAATATTTTAGTAAGCAAAACTATACCTAGCCCGGCCGGAAATTTATCATCTATCCCAAACATTGCTGAAGATAATCAAAACAGAATTTACATTGTTATCAAAAATGAGATTTGGGTCTCAGACATATCTGGAATTAATTATGTAAAACTAGCTAAGTTCGATGAAGGTATTAGTGGTCTCAAAATTGATGAAAATAATAACATGTATGTAACAGCTGATAGTTTATATACTTCAGACAACCTTGGACAAACCTTTAGCAAAAAAAATAATATCACTGGATTTGATTATGGTTATTATCTCCTTGGCGCTTCCAAAGGATTGGTCGCGGTTGGCGGTAGAGAAGGGCGAATTGCAATTTCTGAAGATAAAGGTCAAACTTTTAAAACCTATTCTATCCCACTTACTCAAAGAGAATTACAATCTTCAGATTCAAGTTTAGGCTTCATACAGTCATTTGCCATCAATAGCAATGGAGATATGTACGTTTTAAAAAACAAAGTTTTGACCATAAGTCGCGACAAGGGAGCTTCGTTTACAGTCAAAGACAGCTCCGTAGGTCTTACTGATTTTATCGGCGAGATGTATAATGTATTTGTTGATGAAAATAATGCTGTCTACGTTCTATCCTTGTTTGGAATGTCTATTGCCAGGAAATAAATCCACTATTCATTCCACTTACTTTCGATAAAATCACGAGATAAACTTCCTTTTCCGTCCCCCGTAAGGGCAAAAATGATATCCTCTTTTGTTGCATCCAAGGGCGGCATTACTCTACCTATCGCCGTTCTCGCTGAAGTATTATCAATATTGCCCTTAGATGGATACCACTGGAGATAACCTAGTCCGCGAGGAAAATTTGAGAAATTACCTTTGTATGTATTATTAGAATTCCTAAAAATTCCAAGAAGAACTTGATTAAGTTTTATGCCATTCTCTTTCACTCTCTCCATTAAATTTTGATCTTTTATTGCCTCCATAACTGCAATGCCTCTTTTTATTAGCTGCTCCATGTAGGCAACCGTAAGGTAGAATTCAGGTTCAAAATGGTCTTTAAAGGTACTAATTTTAGAATCAATGTTACCTAGAAGCATCGGCTGCTGAAGGCCTTTACCAATGGAGATAAGGTCAGGAGTAAAACCTTCATAATGTTGGAAGGCAAAAAATTTACCAGTTCTTCCTCCTCCGGTAAGAATTTCATCGGCAATAATGACAATTTCATGTTGTTCAGCAATTTTTTGAATTTCTAACAAAAATTCTCTTCGGTAAAAAAGAACTCCATTAATCCCTTGAATGGGCTCTATGAAAATAGCAGCTACTTTTGGCGAAATACTATTCTCATCATCACCAACCTTAATTTTATTTTTTAAATCCTCAATAACTTTTTCTTCAGTTATTTTAACAGCTTTTAATTGCTCTACTAAAAAATTCAAGTATTCTTTTTTCATCGGGGTAGTCATGGAGTGATAAGGATGATTATCACTATATAGCAATGCCTTAATTTCTGATTCTGATTTTGCGTTAATTAAAATGGGATCAGTAACGAGAGGACTTCCTAGCATATTAGGGCCAACGGTATCTGGGTCGTACTGCGGTGTTGGCCTTAAACTTCTATCACTGCCAATTAAATCTAAGAATGCATATTTTTTAATTTCTCCTCTTCCGCCTCCAAAGATGCCTTCAAAGAATAATGTTTTGCCTTTTAACTTCAATCCATTTAAAAGACTTTTCTCTTTAAGGAACATTTTGCTCACTAATTCAAGGGCATAATTGTTTGCATCACTTCCTGCTTGAAATGCATTTAAAAATTTTAAATTTAAACCAGAAAACTCATCAAGCAATCGGACAAATCCATTTCTCAAGGGTGTAAAATATACTCCCGTCGATGTAGTCGAGGCGGAGCCTCCCACTGGAAGGAAAGCACCATTTTGCTCTATCTTGAATTTCTCAAAAACTGGATTTTGTGGACTTAACAACTGGTATCCGTATCCACTAATAAATTCAGTTTTAATTTCTTTTAATAACTCATTTGCAGTCTTGTTTACAGGTAATACTTCACCTTCAGCATCATATTGACCATAAGTACTGAAACGAATGGGAGAAACTAATGTCGCCATAAAATTTAAGACATCTTTCGTTATCATAGCAACTTGTCCCACTGTTACTTTTTCAAAAAAAAATCTTATTAATAAACTTTTAATTAAATTTTTGTTTTCTCGCCAAAATTTATCAATTTCCCCTGGTGGCAGGTTTGCTCCAAGTAGCGCCTCTGGAACTTCTAGGCCATAGCCATAAAGTCTACCAAATAGCTCATTTAAACTATGACCGTTGTTTGAATATAGCGCTTTTATGGGTTATGGAAATGAGGGATTGTCCACGAGAGACACGAGGGTTACGAATGTTTTAATGTCTGAAGCCATCAAGTGACATAAAATTTGTTTTGATTCAGGCTCAGCTTGAATATCAAAGCATAAAATTAAAAAGTAGCAAATAATAAATCGCAATATTCTCAACATCATTAGTTAATTTATTCTATTTGAAGCCGCTAATTATTCAAGATAGGAAAATTTTGCGAAAATGAGATCGATTAAAAGGTTGCACCTGACTCATATTTTATCATCACTTTTTTGAAATTTGGGGATGAATCCAAAATCATTAGATAAGGGAAAATAATTCCCCATTGGCATAAATAAAAATGCCGCTACATTTTTGATACACTAATTCTAGTGAGATCCAATTTTTTATTAATCATTATTGCTCTATTCACGCACCACTGTTTAGCGGCGCCTGTCGCTCTTTTTTACTACACGAGTGACACCCACGGACGATACGATCCCGATCGATTACAAAAAGAAATTATCTATCTAGAAACCCTAAAACAAGAGGCAAAGAGCAAGAATATACCGCTTATTATTTTACATAACGGTGATTTTTATACTGGTAGTTCAGACCTTAACGGCCACTACGATGCCCTGATTTATAAAATTTACGGATTAAATGTTGCCACTGTGGGTAATCATGAATTTGATTGTAAAAAATGTTTTAAAAATATGATGGACATCCTCGGAAAAGAAACCTTTATCTCAAGTAATATAAATTGGATATCAAGACCCGGCCCCGATGATCACACCTTTGAGTTTAGGCCATTTCGCTATATTGAAATAAATGAGGACACCAAAATTGCCATCGTGGGAGTTACCGATCGCAATACTCAAGTGACAAGCGGATCATCATTTTCAAAAGAATTCACGTTCAGCGATCCCTTTGAATCCGTTTCAAACGTGATACACAACCTACGCGTACGGGATGATTTTCAAGGCACCATTATTCTTCAATCCCACCAGGGATATTATGAAGATATCGCCCTCTATGAAAAACTTGAAAATTTCTTTATTAAGCAAAACATAAAAGGCATTGATGTTATTTTAGGTGGACACACCCACATGAAAAAACATGAAACGATTGGAACAACGCTTAAAATTCCCATCATCCAGCCAGGTGCTTATCGAGACAGTTTATCTAGATTTGAACTGGATTTAACTGACGGAAGGCTTGGCCTTAAAAATTTTTCGCGCACACCTCACTCCGCTGTTTCTAAAATACCTCCCTCTTATTTTTTTAATTTTGCTAGCTATGTCGAGGCAACTAATATAATTGGACAGTGGGGAGAGAAACATAAGGAAAAAATTATTTCTTTGTCCAAGAAATATGGATTTGGGAACGAAACTTTTCTCTCCGTACCAACTTCGGAATTTGAATTAATTCCTAGGGCCTACGCTCCTGACTTACGAGATGATGACTTCTTCAAGACACAACTCTCACTTGATGAATTTATTGCAGAGGCATTTCTTCAATATGGAATTTCAAAATTTGCTGACTCTAAGGAATTTATAAATCTTGGCCTCAGCATGCGTGGGGCCATTAGAAATATTTTGCGTCCCGTAGGAGTCGATAATTATTTTCATATCGATATTGAAGACATAGATGAAATCTTACCCTTTCATGAAAAAATGACCATGGTCACTTTTTCATTTTCACAATTCTTAGATTATGTCGAAAAGCTACTAGCAATTAATAAAACTGCGCCTGCCAAGGGTAGCGCGTTTTCGCCAACATCAGGCATCGACTTAGAGGTTTTATCAAGAAGCTCGGTTGACCTTAAATCATTTTTTGAAAAAAAATTTTCCTCCCTATCAAATTTTCCAACTGATCAATTAAAGATCCGAGTTTTTATGCCTAAATATTTTGCGGATGGGGGAGATCACTATCCGAATCTTAAAGATAACTTAAGCTCTCGTTTAAGCTACCAATTTTCAAACTCAGATACTGACACTGATCTTTCGGTAGTGAGTCAATTCATTCGTCAAATTGGAAGCAACATTGGATCAGATCGATCTTCTATGATGAGGACGTTAGAGTTAAATAGGATCAAGAACTCGTACCGTCTTCCATGTGCCTATTTTGCTATGCCATTAATTTAAAGTAATACATTTTTGCCCGGTTTAAACATTTAGACTTCGGTGTCAAAATCATAAAGCAGGAGCAAATGAACAATGTTTAAAATTTATTTCTTATTCATATTTTTTTTTCTTTTAGCCTTTCACACATTTGCAGATCCCATTGATTTTTCATCTATACAAAAGCTTGATATTATAAAGAAGTACCCTGAATTATTAATTTTGCTGAAAAAACACCTAGAATACTTAGAGAAGAAGAATTCTAGACTAAGGGAAGAGGTTGCTGGTGAAATTAATTTTAGCGAATACTTCGAAACTAACAACGTTGGAAAAAATTTAATTAAAGAATTAGAGAAAATAATTTTTTTTTATAAAGCTCGCTGCGATTTCACGAATTCACAATTTCCAGAAGGATCTATTGAATTTTTCAATAACGTAAACCAACAGAACACCGACCAAATAAAAAATATAATAAGCAGAATTAGACAGAAAACTAGCACCTATAAAGATTATTTTTTAGCCAAGGAGTATTTATTAAGCTACTACGACGTCTTGACTCTAAAAGAAGCTGAATTGCGTTTTACGGATAAAATTACAAACGAGGTAGCAATAGAAAATGCTAAAAATGATTTAGTACTAAATGATATTAGTCAAAACATTCAAGTGAGGCAGGATTTTGGAAATTTCATTTTTGAATATCATCCTACAGGAGTAATAAGCAGCTCAAGCGGAGGAGTCAACACAGGAAGAGACGCGGGTTCTAATACTGTCTATAACAGGAATTTTTCTACCCTACATAGTACAATTCTGGAATTTAAAGATAAAGATATTGCTTCCTTTGATTGCGCACTTTGAAACACCTCTGCACCCTTGAATTTAAAAGACATTGCTGAACTTTTTCTAGCTGGAATCAATCCATCAGCACTAACTAAAATTTTACTAAATGCTGATGGTTATCTAAACTTTATCGCAAGTATTTTTAATGATCATGACTTATGGGCACATGGCAGTATAATGTACTCGCCATTAATTCCGAGTCAAATTTATTATCCCCTTCAAAGATTTTTAGCTCTCCAGGGAAATCTTGAAAAATTGAGAAATATTTATTTAACAGAAATGGATAAAGCAAATAAAACGAAAATTTTTGCTGATTTTTTTAAACCTATTTTATATTTTTTTTCCAAAGGCCATGAAAGAGGTTCCCAATTCCAGACATTACTCACACAAATCGATATAAACCGTATCTTAGATTATTTAAACGACCCTAACTTTTACGGAGGTACAGAACCGTGGAAGTCAATGAACTTAAGTGCAGAAGTACCTGATACTTTTGATATTAGTTTAATGGAAGGTTTCTCTATTTTTGAAAAGGCAATCCACAACTTGGTTAACTGCAGCACAGGAAATTGTGACTATTGCACGGTCAAGTAGGGTCTTCCAAAATTTGCTATTAAAAAATCAAGAAGGCTAATTAGCGAAATTTATAATTGAGAAAATGAATACCCCCCCTGAGTATTTTTAAGATTTCTTTCAACGACAACCACTTATTTAACAAGGTTTAGTCCACATCAGACAAATTATAAGAGCAGATTTTTTTAGTCGTTACCAATTAAAAGTAATACATTTTTGCCCTGTTTAAACATATGGACTTCGATGTCATAATCATCAAGCAGGAGCAGATGAACAATGATTAAACTTAATTTCTTGTTATTTTTATTTTTTATAACTCAACTTAATTCTTTTGCAAAACCTTTAGATTTGGCGACTATAACAAAACTAGAAGTTGTCAAAAATCATCCAGAACTAATACGTCTTCTGGAGGCTCATCAAAAATTTATACAATTATTTGACTCCGGCGGCACCAGCGCGGATGTTGATTTTTCTGCTTATTTCAATACTGGCACAGTCGGAAGAGACGTCATAAATGAATTGGAAAAGGTTATTAATTTTTACGATGTTGAAATCGATGCTACAGGTAATTTCAATGGGGAATCATTGGCTTTTTTTAAAAATGTAAACGAATTAAATAATAATCAAATTAAAGAAATTATTAATAGAATTATGAATAGTACAGTTACCTACCAAGATTATTTTTTAATTCACAAGCACTTACTAACCTACTACGACATTATAACTTTTTACGAAGCCCAGCTTCGCTTTGTTAAGAATTTAACGGATGTAGATATAATTGAAGATCTTAAGAATAAATTAACACTTAAGGATATAATCCCAGAAATTAAAGTAGGAGGTGGTGGTGAGCGTTATTATTATACTTATTTGCCAGAGGGTGTACTCAGTAACGCCCATAATGAGAAAAATCCCAAAAAAATATACAGCCAAGATGGATGCCTTTTAAACAATCAAATTGTAAACACGTTGATGCTATACTGAGTGTTTTCGATGGACCAATATGGAATTCTGCTGCTGAATTAAATTTGAAAAGTATTGTTGAACTATATTTGGCGGGAATATATCCATCAGGATTAACCAAGAAGCTTTTAAGTGCTGATGGATTTCTAAATTTTACGGCCGCTATCTTTAATATGCATGATTGGTCTGGACATGGAGAGGCAAGAATGTATATCAATTTGCTTTTTAGTCTTACTAAAGAAAGTTCGTTGCAAGAAAGATTCAACCTTCTTCAATCAATACTAGAAAAATTCAGAGATTTATATCTTCGAGAAATAAATTTTGCAAAAATTTCAAAGAATTTTTCCGATTTTTTTAATATTATTTCATTTTTTTTTAAAAATGGACACGAGAGAGGTTCTGTCTTCGATGTCTTGATCCTAAATGATTCCGACGTAAGCAGGACAAAACTTGAACTTGATTATAAAGTTTTCAATGATCTAAATTTTTACGGAGGAATTGCACAATGGAAATCAATGGGCATAGATGTAGATAATTGGCCTAAAGAAATTACAATGAATTTAATTATTGGAGCTCATAAATATTTTAATGATTTAGCTGTGCCAATTTCATGTTTGGTTGGGGATTGCAATAAGTGCATAACAAAATAAAAACAGTAAAAGCCATTTCTTATTGAGAAATTTAAGAAAAACCATCAGTCTTCTGAACTAACATTGAATTTTTTTTTGTTGCAACTAA
This sequence comes from Bacteriovoracaceae bacterium, assembly GCA_029865945.1. GTDB lineage: Bacteria > Bdellovibrionota > Bacteriovoracia > Bacteriovoracales > Bacteriovoracaceae > JARXAH01. The sequence continues at coordinate 56,342 of JARXAH010000014.1, forward strand.
GGATAACGAAGTCTAGCAGAAGAATTACTTTTAGATAATATAAGAAAATCAAGAATATCTTTTGAAGCTAATCTTAATTCTGGAAAATAAGCAAAAGTCTTGGCGTCATTATTATTCGTAAGTTTGCCAATGTCTTCATAAAAATGATTATACAATTCTTTGACTTCAAAAACATCGAGCTCTCTTTCTCCAGCAGAAGCTTCGAATAAATATCTACTTGTTCCATCTAAGGATCGATATTCAATAACCGCAATTTTAATTTTATTTTTTACAAAACTAAAACTACGTACACCTTCTTCGTCAACCAACAGTTTAAATCCTTCATCAAGTAATTCACTTCGTTTTGAATTTTTTATATAAACAAGTGGCCAATTTCTTTGAATTGAGAGAGTTTTCATAAAGTCATGAATGAAAGCAGGAATCAAAGGTACTCCCTTTGAATTCGTTTCAACGAATATCCCAGCAATATGAATTGTGCTATTTTCATCAGGCACAAATAACACTTCATTATAATCAGTGTACGCTTGATTACTGTTTAATTGACGAAATTTTTCATCGAGAAATAATTTTGGAGAATTGAACTTCGGGTCTACGTTAAAACGAGAATTATTACTTAGGGATTCTCTAAGCGCATCTTGACTATTGATTGAGTTTATCCCCGAAAATGATCCCAAAACTGAATTAGGTGTATATCCATCATCTAAGAATAAACCAAAAATTTCTTTTGACTTCCATCCCTCTAAAATGAATCCAACTTGACCAAACATTCCAATGACATCTTTCTTGATTCCAATTAGACTTGCCGATATAGTTCTGGCATTTTCTCCTTGAATTCCATGATAAATTTCATCGATGTAACCACTTAGTTCTTTTATATAGTCATCTTTTGAAACAAACTTATCTGCTCCCCAAAAACTAACACCTGAGACCATAAAAATATTATGCTCATTAGTTGATATATTTGTAGGATTACTTAATTTTCCTGCGTCCCAAAAACTTATGTTTAGTTCTTCCAATAATCTCATTTTTTCAACTAAAGGGTCACAAGGGAACTTCGGCCCTGCCCTTACATTTTCAACAAAAAAGTATTGTGGCATCAAGAAAAAAGCAAATTTCAAAATAAAATTAATCATTGTAAACTTCGCTCAGCATTTAATACGAATGAACCAATAAAATAAAGAATAAATCATACCCTCTAATAATAAACGATAATCAATAATGTTTCATCTCGGCAAAATTTGACAATTTTGTAATTTATGTAATCAAATATTTTTTTAATTTTTATCAAACTAGTAGTCGTCAATATTCGGTCTTAATATTGAGCTGGGGAACAATCCGATGCAAGGCAAATTAAAGTGAAATAGTCTTTACTACGTATGTCCCTGGCGCGCACGGAGCATTTATCATTTTTGTAACGCCGCTTCGAAGCGATAACCTAAGCAATATTTCCCCGGTGCCTTCGGAGTAAGTAAAGATTTTGCGAGGGGAAACCCACTCATCTTTCATATACACACCAGACTCATCTAGAACGATCGTTTCAAGTTCTTCTAGCGAAGTATCGGCAGATTGGCCCTTAATTTCTTTTGTTATAATGCTTGAACTAAGTTGATCTATATTAATTTTTTCATCACTAAAATTTAATTGAAGCACACAATGTCGATTTTTCTCAAGCCCTAAATCTTTGTAAATTTTCTCAACATATTCAGCTGAGGGAACTTCAACCGTCTTGCTATTTCGATCGATGGCAATCGTAATCATGGTCTCATCTTGCTTGAGCGCTAAATACTGGGAATCATCTTTCCATACAAGAGGTGAAGATATTTCAATTGTGTTGTAATTAATCTTTCTAAATTGAAAATTTTGAAACTCGCCGCCCAAAGAATCTAGATTTAAATTAAATTCTTGAGAAATTTTCCCCATCAAATGCTCGATATGAAAGGTGACCACTTGAGAAAAATTATTTTGGGTAATCCTATCAACGTAATAAACTTCCGATGGAAGCAAGTGAACAACCTTCATCGCCGTATTTTTATTTTCATCTTCTTGCCCAACAAAAACATTTCCAGCGGGCAACCGGTAGATCAATACATAGGTCGCAGAATTTCCTTCCACGACATTTCCGTTATTATCAAGATAGAGCAGATTTCCAATCTGAGTTTTTCCGTCTAAAGAAACAAAAGGGATGTTTGTCTCTGGGACCTGATCAATGCGAATGAGCGCCGCCGAAGTCTCACCTTTAACAAATGAAGGATCGAGGGATTGAAAAAGATCAAGTGACAAAAGTGGTACTTCTTTTATATCGTCGTTTTGATTGACGCTAAACCTTGTGGAGGCAAAATACTTATCAACAATGGCAGCAAAATAAGGCGACTCTTGGGATGTCGACGAACTCAAAGATGCACTACTTGCACTTTCCCAAAGAGCTTCAAAATGAAACTGATCATTACTGTGAATTCTAGTATCAGCGTTTCCTAGTGCCACCACATCTAACTTAAAGCGCAACTTATCTAAGGATTTACTTGGCAACTGCTGCAAAGGAAAGAAATTTATTTCCGTAGAGGAATCTGCCTCTGATATTTTATCCATATAGGAGGAGGCCTCATCAGGAGTAGAGGATTTTGCTAAGGCCGAGGACTTGAATTTATTAAATTCTATATTTTCTTTCTTTTCTTTATTTTTATCATCACTCGATGCCACCAAGGGCAAAGAGGATTGATTCATTTGGTTGGAGACGCTTGTGGGTTTCACTATTGAAACCTTTCCAATTGGCGTTTGATTCGCAGTCTGCGGAACTATGCTTACACTAAGGCTTTCACTATTTGGACTACTGTTGATAAATTTTTGATTTATTTCTTCTATTGCCTTATCCGCTTCTGCAAGCGAAAGTCCTTTCTTTGGCGCAGTTGAAACTTCTTGAGTAACGAGCAGGGAAGGTGCCGCATGTGAAGTTGTAGCAACCTCGTCAAATATGAATTCAACAGGTTCATCGTTATTATTTTGATTCTGTTTATTTTCTTCGTCATTATTTTCTCTATAGGTAGGAAAGAGGGCCACATCTATTTTTTTCTCAAGCTTATATTTCTCAAGCATTACGATGCTTTCCATATGCTCAAAAGACGGGGTTTCTTCTTGAATAAGATTTATCTTTTCAACTGCGATTTCATTATTGAAACTATTTTCCCGAGCACTTTCCGGCACGCTCTTATCTGCACTCTTATCAAAAAGCGCCGGCGACTGATAGTAAGTAGTACGTTCAGAATCGTTTTTGTTGTATTTCGTCGTTCCATTAAAAACCACGGCCCCGACGAACGTAAGGTAGATGGCAATACTAGCTGTTTTTAAAATCATGGATACAGTTGTGAACATATATTCTCTATTGTACCAGGTTTATGAGAGAGACAACAAAATTGAGATGGGGAATTTTTTTCCTCTGGAGCTAAATAGTCAAGTGGTCCTTTAGGACCACCTGATAAATTCACTTAAAATTTGCTTAGATTATTTTCAGAGTAATTAAATCTTTTCTTTAGTTTTCTTTAGAGGTCTTTCGTTTTTCCATGGGCCAAGAGAATTCTTCCTCGCGCGCGCGCTTGTTTGCGAGTCTGCTTGGTCAGATCATCTTGAGATAGTTGATCAATTTTGACGAGCTTTTGATCTGCATTTTTAAGCGCTTTTTGCGCCCTTTCCATATTAACTTGCGATTCTGTTTCTGCGGTCGTGGCAAGAACAGTAACGTGGTCTTTGACTACTTTACAAATGCCGTGGGATACAAAAAATCTTTGTATCCCGTACTCGCCCTTGCAAACTAATACACCACTATCAAGCTGCGATAATAGATGTTCGTGGCCTGTAAAAATTCCAATTTGCCCCATCACTGTCGGAATAGACAATTCTGTACAAGAAATTTTTTTTGCCAGCGCCCCATTAGGAGTAAATAAGTCAAACGTTAACACAACTCACCTTATCCCTTATGCTTTCTGTAATAATTTTTGCGCTTTTTCTTTCACGGCATTGATGTCACCCACCAAGTAAAATGCTTGCTCTGGTAGATCATCAACTTCACCATTTAAGATGGCCTTGAAGGACCGAATCGTATCTTCAATTTTTACAAACTGTCCTGGTATCCCAGTAAATTGCTCTGCTACGAAAAACGGTTGCGATAAAAATTTTTGCACTTTTCTTGCGCGCGCCACCAATAATTTATCTTCTTCAGATAATTCATCCATCCCTAAAATGGCGATAATATCTTGAAGTTCTTTATAGCGCTGAAGAATCTGTTGCACTTTTCTCGCCGTATCATAGTGTTCATCACCTACAATCGCCGGCGTTAATACCGTTGATGTAGAGCTTAGTGGATCTACCGCAGGATAAATTCCTAGCTCAGCAATTTGACGAGACAATTCTGTGGTCGCATCTAAGTGAGCAAACGTCGTGGCAGGAGCTGGATCGGTGTAGTCATCCGCTGGTACATATACAGCTTGAATCGAGGTAATCGATCCATTTTTAGTAGATGTAATTCGCTCTTGCATCGCACCCATTTCCGTCGTAAGTGTCGGCTGATAACCTACTGCGGAAGGAATACGTCCAAGAAGGGCAGATACTTCTGATCCCGCTTGGGTAAATCTAAAAATATTATCTACGAAAAATAATACGTCTTGTTTTTCTTCATCGCGGAAATATTCTGCCATCGACAATCCTGTCAATGCAACCCGCGCGCGAGCACCAGGTGGTTCGTTCATTTGACCAAACACCAGCGCCGTTTTATCAATAACTCCGGAATCTTTCATTTCGTGATAAAGATCGTTACCTTCACGAGTTCGCTCTCCTACGCCTGCGAAAACCGAGTAGCCCCCGTGCTGAGTGGCGATGTTATTGATGAGCTCCATAATTAAAACGGTTTTACCTACGCCGGCACCACCGAATAAACCAATTTTCCCACCCTTTAAGTAAGGAGCGAGTAAATCGATTACTTTAATTCCTGTATAGAATGGCTCTAGTTTTGTTGATTGATCTTCAAATTTAGGAGCAGCTCTGTGGATGCCGTAAGTTTTTTTCGCATTCACTGGGCCTGCTTCATCTACAGGTTGTCCAACCACGTTTATAATTCTTCCCAATGTTTCTTTTCCTACTGGGGCCTGAATCATCGCGCCAGTATCGGTTACTTTTAGGCCGCGAGATAAACCTTCCGTAGAATCCATGGCAATGGTTCGAACGGTATTATTTCCTAAGTGCGAAGCCACCTCTAAGACGAGATTATTTTCGCCGCCGGTTAAGGCCTTATTTGTTAATGTTAAGGCGTTGTAGATTGCCGGCAATTTTCCATCGGAAAACTCCACATCGACTACCGGCCCCATTACCTGTACGACTGTTCCAAACTTTGCTGACATGACTTCTGTCTCCTAGCTAATGTATAAAATATATTTTTTAACCTTTTAAAGATTCCGCACCGGACACAACTTCAATTAACTCTGTTGTAATCGCCGCTTGACGCAATTTATTCATCTTGATCGTCAAACGCTTAATAACGGAACTACAATTTTTTGTCGCACTTTCCATTGCCACCATTCGCGCTCCATGTTCAGAAGCAACAGCATCAAACAAAGCTGTTTGAATGGAGTTATTATAAACCTCTGGAATAAGCAAATCTAAAATTTCCGCTGCACCAGGTTCACACTTAAATTCTGTAATTTTTCCTTCCATCATCTTCAATTCTTCTTTAGAAAGAGAGAAGGGGAGGAGCTGTTTAATGGTCGGAGTATAAGTCATCGCCGAATAAAATTTATTGTAGGCAACAAAAATTTTTCCTACTTTATTGTTTAAATAAAGTTGAGACAATTCCGAACCCACTTGGCGCAATTCCTCAATCGTCGGATCAGCTTTTACAAATTTAAATTGTTTTTCTAATTTAAATTCTGTTGATAAAAAATCTTTTGCTTTTTTACCAATATGATAAATGGTCCAATTTTTGCTGTTAGCATCACTTCTTAAAAAGAGACGAATTTTTTTCACTAAACCAGAATTATATCCGCCGCAAAGGCCCTTATCTGAAGAAATCACAAACAAAATATTTGGAAGCTTGTCGTCTTTTTGCTCAATCATCGGGTGTTGATAATTTTGCGCAACAGCCGCCGCCATTTTCACCGTGCTTTGAAGTTCATCAGAATAATTTCGCTGTGAAAGAATGCGCTGTTGAGCTTTGGAAAGCTTCGCAGCTGAAACCAACTTCATGGCCTTCGTTATTTTTAACGTACCCTTGGTGGTTTTAATTCTTTTTTTGAGGCCTTTAATATTTGCCATAAAATTTAGACCTTGCTGTTATCAATAAAATCTTTACAAGCTTTTCCTAGCTTATCTTCAAGGTCGCCACCGAATGCCAGAGTTTGCTTCAAATCTGAAACGATAGAAGGATAACGATTTCTCAAGAACTCCAACAATTCTTTTTCTGCCGTTCTAATTTTGCTTACCGGAATCTTATCGAAGTAACCTTTTGTGGCCGCAAAAATACTGATGACTTGGTCGATAACATCCAAAGGTGAATATTGATTTTGTTTCAATAATTCAACGAGACGCTCACCGCGATTTAATTGTCGTTGAGTTGCTTCATCAAGGTCTGATCCGAACTGAGCAAAGGCCGCCAATTCACGGTACTGAGCTAAATCTAATCTCAAAGTTCCTGCCACTTTCTTCATGGCCTTCACTTGAGCAGAACCACCTACCCGAGATACTGATAAACCTACGTTAACCGCCGGACGAATACCAGAGTTGAACAAGTCCCCCTCAAGATAAATTTGTCCATCGGTAATGGAAATGACGTTGGTAGGAATGTAGGCCGCCACATCACCTTCTTGAGTTTCAATAATCGGTAGTGCCGTCATTGATCCCGCACCAAGGGCGTCACTCATCTTCGCCGCACGTTCAAGTAAGCGCGAGTGAATATAGAACACGTCTCCTGGAAACGCTTCTCGACCTGGTGGACGTCTTAGTAACAAGGAAAGTTGTCGGTACGCTTGTGATTGCTTTGTTAAATCATCATAAACAATGAGCGCATGCTTGCCGTTGTCACGATAGTATTCACCCATTGTACATCCTGTATAAGGAGCAATGTATTGAAGCGGTGCCGTATGAGAAGCCGTTGCAGATACGATAATGGTATAATCGAGAGCCCCAGCATCTTTTAATTTTTGATAAACTTGTCTAACGGTTGATTGTTTTTGACCAATGGCCACATAAATACAAACAACGTCCTTACCTTTCTGATTGATAATCGTATCAATGGCAACCGCAGTCTTTCCTGTTTTTCTATCACCAATAATTAATTCCCTCTGACCACGACCAATCGGAATCATGGCATCGATGGCTTTGATACCTGTTTGAAGTGGTTCATGGACCGACTTACGAGCTAAAATACCAGGCGCCTTCAATTCTACTTGCCTGAATTCGTGAGTTTTTATTTCGCCATTACCATCAATGGGCTCTCCAATCGCATTTACTACGCGACCCAAAAGCGCATCCCCCACAGGTACTTGTACAATTTTTTGTGTTCGCTTAACCGTCGATCCTTCGCTGATACCGATGTCTGATCCAAGAATCGCGATACCTACGTTATTACTTTCAAGATTTAAAACCATTCCACGCACGCCACTTTCAAACTCTACTAGTTCTCCGGCCATTACGTTTTTTAAACCAAAAACTCGCGCCACCCCATCGCCTACAGTTAATACTGTTCCCACTTCGCTGAAATCCAATCTCGTTTCATAATTGGCAATTCTCGAGCGAATAATTGAGGTAATTTCTTCAGGGCGTAAGGTAGTCGTTGTTGTACTCATGCTTCGTTCCTTGTCTTATTTATTATTGAAGTATTGTTTTTACGAATTCATCTAATTGGTGGTCGAGTGAAACATCCAGTTGAAAATCACCCACAGTTACTTTATATCCAGCAGTAATTTGTGGATTTTTTTCATAATTTAGGACTGGCGAAATTTTTAATTTTTGCTTAAGCCAGCTAACCACTTTTAAAAGTTTATCTTGGTCAATTTGATCTTCATGGCCTTCAATCGTTCCTTTTAAGAAACCTTTTTCCTCATCTTCAATCACGATTAGTTCTTTATAAATTTGTGGAATTAATCCTAATCGTTTTTCATCTAACAAGAAAACTAAAAATTCAGAAAATAATTTGGAATAATTTGATTTCTCAACCACGTCTAACAAAATAGGTTTTTTTTCATCAAGCCTAAAGAGGGGGTGAAAAAGGATGGTTTCTAAATCGGAAGATTTATTGAGTAATTCTACAAAATGTTCAAGTTCTTTTAAAAAATCCGTAGTTTTACTAACATCCGCTGCAATCATTTTAATGGCGCGCGAATATATTTTCGAAATAAATATAGTAGATTGATTGCTCATGATTAATTTCCTAACAACTCAATTGAGAGTTCGTTAACTTTTTTACTAACGGCCGTATCTTGAATAATTTTCTCTTTTGAAAGATGGACGAGTTTTATTGCCGTTTCATTATTTAAACGCTTACGAAAATTCGATTCTTCTAATTCAAGGCGATTTTTTAATTCCGCCTCCATGGTTTCAATGCGTTCATTTGTTTCTCTTGTACTTCTCTCTTTGTAGTGCTCAATATCTCGTTTCGCATTAAGTTCAACTTCCGAGAGCTTTGTATCTAGTCCAGCGACTAATTTCTCTGAATCCGCCAGTCTTGCCTGTGCTTCATCCATTTTCTTCTTTGAAGTTTTTAGTCCTTCAGAAATTTTTTCCCGCGTCTCTTTGAATTGTGCGGCCAGTTTAGGAACGACATACTTTCCAATTAAAAAGGCATAAATGAAAAAATTTATTATATTGATTTTTAAATCAACAAAGGTCGGGTGTCCGTGATGTCCAGACGAAGTTTCACTTGCCACCGCAACTTGAAGAGTAGAAACAATAAAAAGTAAAAATAATTTCAAATTGATCATAACTATTTACCTGATCTTATTTTATCGACTAATTTACCTGACAAATCTGAGATTTCACTAGAAATTTTATTTTTAGCAGAATCGTAATCCGATTCCATCACCTTCATTGCCCCTTGGAATTCTGCCATTAATTTCGTTTCTGTCGCTTTGAATTCTTGATCATTGATTTTATTAATTTGCGACCGGTTCTCATTGTACACACTATTAACTGATTGCAATTTATCTTGAACATTTCTTTGATATTTTTCTTCGTTGGCGATCGCTTTCTTAATGATTTCACTAGTTAAATCTTCCGCACCAACCGTATTTTGTTTTCGAGCAATCAAAATACTTCTAAGAGAGTCGATAAAAAGGAAGTAAAAAGCGATAAGAAAAAATAAAATGAAAGCTAGTTGTAGGTAAATAGTTTCATTGACACCTAAGCTTTTAAAAATTTGAACAACAACATCCATATGGCTTCCGTCATCTACTTTTTGTGCACTTAAAATTAGGGTTTAAATTTAAGGTTTAAATATGTTATTTAATGATTTGATAAACTGATGCGCTCGCGCTGTCAAGGAATCTCGTCGTCATATTCAACTTGAGTTTCTCCGTGGAAAATAACTCCCTCTTCCACAATCAGACTGGGAGTCCGAACTTTTCCAGTAAATTTGGCAGGGCCCTTCATTTCTACGCGCGAAGAGGCCTTGATTTCACCCTTAACAAGACCGGAAATGATCACGGAATTTGCCTCAATTGTTCCTTCCACGTACGCTTCTTCGTTAATGACGAGTGTATCGGTGGAATAAATGTTTCCATAGAATTCGCCCGAAATTCGCATAACCCCAGAGAAAGTTAAATTACCTTCAAAGCGCGTTCCCTTCTCAATAATGCTCGTGGAGTCTTTATACATTTTTTATTACTGCCAATTTATTTTAGTTAAGAAACGTTAAGGTAAAAAATATTTCATGATCGCTTGAAACTCTGCTTCGCTATTAAATCTGACCTGAATTTGCCCTTTAGAAAAGGATTTTCCTTTGATTTTAAATTTTAATCCTGTTTTTCTCTCTAGCCGCTGAATTTGGCCATCGGATTGTTGCTTAAATTCCGCTAAATCCGCATTGATCGCTGATCGGGGAGTAGCGCCTTCATCCAAGGATTCATTGCGGGCACTTTCTAATTGAGCTTCCAAATCGCGCACTGACCACCCGTGTTCAACGGCCTCTTTAGACAATTGAACGACGAGTTCATCATCTTTAATGGATCCCAAAACTTTGGCGTGTCCTAAGCTCAGTTGTTCTTTTTGTAAAAAAATAATAACTTCGCGGGGCAACTTTAAAATGCGCAAAAAATTGGCAACGACAGAACGTTCTTTTCCAATTTTTTTTGCTACTTCTTCTTGAGTGAGTTTAAATTCTTCCATGAGCTGAAAGTAGGCGAGGGATTCTTCGACGCAATTAAGGTTGGAGCGTTGGACATTTTCAATGATCGCCATTACCAATTTATCGCGTTTAGTGACGCGTTTTACGATAACGGGCACAACTTCTAGTCCCGCCATTTTGGCCGCACGAAAGCGGCGCTCTCCGGCGATAAGTTCAAATTTATTTTCTTCGGAAATGTGGGAAACCGTGATGGGTTGAATAATTCCGTTTTCGCGAATGGATTCACTTAGATCTTTTAAATCTTCCTCTTTAAAAACTTTTCTAGGCTGATGAGGATTAATCACAATTTTTTCAAGAGGCACCATGAGGACGCCAGCATTTTCTTGGGACTCCGATTGAAAAATTTTTCTTTCAGTTGTCGGTGCGGTTGTCACCGGTGGAGGCGCAACGATTCCCGCACCCAAGAGAGCGGCCATACCTTTTCCAAGAACCGGTTTTTTTTGCATGTTCATAAAATTATATTCCTAAAAATTTACATTAAAGTTAATTGAGAATTATTAATCATTTTGGTTTTTTTCGCTTTTTCAAAATTAGCAATCACTTCACCAGCAAGCGCCAAGTAAGATTCACTTCCTTTAGAATTGATGTCGTAAAGAATGATGGGTTTTCCAAAGCTTGGACTTTCAGAGAGCTTAACGTTCCTTGGAATAATCGCCTTGAAAACTTTATCTTCGAAATGTTTTCCTATTTCTTGGGAGACTTGTTTCGATAAACTCGTTCGCCCATCGTACATGGTGAGCAAAATTCCCTCTAAATCTAATTTGGGATTGAGTGAACTTTTAATGAGTCTTACCGTGTTAATGAGTTGCGACAATCCTTCCATGGCGAAATATTCAGTCTGCATAGGAACAAGGTAGCTATCGGCCGCGTTGAGCGCGTTCACCGTTAATAGGCCAAGAGAGGGTGGGCAATCGATAATAATAAAATCATATTTATCACGAATGGATGCTAGCGCATTTTTTAATTTCATTTCGCGCGCCATTGCACTTACTAATTCGATTTCTGCGCCAATTAAATTATTATCTGAAGGACAAATGTCCAACATGGGTAGGGAAGTAGGGTAGATGGTGTTTTCAAATAACTCTTCGCCAATGATCGCGTGATAAATGTTGGCGTTTGCAAAACTTTCTTTATCAACCCCAAGACCAGAACTAGAATTTCCTTGTGGATCCATGTCGATAAGCAAGGTTTTCTTTTCAGCGACCGCCAAGCAAGCACTTAAATTTATGGAAGTGGTTGTTTTTCCAACTCCACCTTTTTGATTGGCAATGGCAATTATTTTACCCATAAATTACTCTTTGTTTTGTTTATTAATTTTGCTGTTAATTTTAAAATGTTTATCGATGGTTGCAGATAACAGGACGGAATTTTTATTTTTATCAGTCTCATTACTTCCTTGATACATGAGTAGATAGCGGTTGCCGAGGTTGGGAAATTTCATCTCAAAAACTTCCTCTAACTTCCAATTATTATTAATCTGTGGTGAATGAGCAAACTCTAAATTTTCCCAATTACTACCTTTATAAAAAAACACGGTAACCTTATGCTTAGATTGAATATATTTTAAAACATCTGCGATTTTTCCCACTGCCTTTACTAATACGACGACGCCCTTGCGGTCCAAATAAATATTTTCCATGCGCTCGCCCAAGGTGCTAACGTTTTCAAGCGAAAGCATCGTGGCCATTTCACTGACGGCCGCGGCCTTTTTTTTGCGAGCATCAACCCCTAAAAATAACTTCTCAGGATAGTTGGAGGCGAGCGGTAGGATAGGAACTCCACCGCCACATCCAAGGTCGATGATAAGCGAGGAATTCAACAAGGCATCATTGGCCTTTGGAAATCTCTCAAAGGGGGCGAGTGAATCTTTTACCTGCTGTTCCAAAAAGAGATCGAAGTCTTTGATGGCCGTTAAATTTAGTCCACTAAAATGGCCGTGAATTAAATCAAAATATTTTTTCGCAAAATCCGTAATCATAAATTTATATTCTTTCGGCCGCAATTACGGCAACGGTAACAGGCCTTAGGCCAGGAATTTTTTGCAGTTGCTCAAAGGTTTGCGGACGATACTGACTAATTCTTTGTTTACATTCAAAACTGATGTTATTGGATTTTAAAATTTTTTCTAAATTGATTGCAGAAATTTTTAGATTAGTTTTGCTATTCGACCTTGCATGATCCACATTGGCCTTGGCAATGTAGCCCGCATACTTTTGGGAAATCGCCACTTCTCTTACCACATCCATCCTAAAATTTAGGTCGGCCGCTTCAAGAAATTTTTGTAACTCGACCACAGGATCGAGGGTTGGTTGCTTAAGCACTTCTCCTATGCGAAGGGTATCGCCTGCACTAGTTTTGACGTCGATTAGGTTTTGTAAAATTTCAACTTCAATCCTTCGCGACTCATGGTAATGGTCAATTTGATCATTAAGTTCCATTTTTTTCCGGTAGGAATACATGCGAGTAAAGGAGTTATCCTCACGCATCATTAAGCGATTTTCACAGCGCGCACTAAAGAGGCGATAGGGTTCATCACGTTTTTCGGTGACTAAATCTTCAATCATGACACCAATGTAAGAGTCGTGGCGCGATAAAATAAGAGGGTCTTTTTCAAGTAAAGAAAGGGCAGCGTTGGCGCCTGCGATAAATCCTTGTCCAGCAGCTTCCTCATAGCCTGAAGTTCCATTCACTTGTCCGGCGAAGTAAAGGCCAGGTAAGTTTCGCATTTGAAGCGTAAAGTCGAGTTGAGTTGTATCAACAACGTCGTACTCTACAGCATATCCGTACTGCTCGATAATGGCATCTTCAAGGCCAGAGATTGTGCGCACAAATTTTTGCTGAATCTCTTTTGGCAACGAAGTTGAAATTCCACTGGGATAGTATGTGTTAAGCTCAAGACCTTCTGGCTCCAAGAATACGTGATGAATATTTTTGTCTACGTAACGATAGGCCTTATCCTCAAGTGAGGGACAATAGCGAGCGCCGGTTGCCCGTATTTGACCGTTATACATGGGCGATTTTTCTTTATTTTCTCTCACAATGCTCAACGTATCCTTGTTGGTGTAGGTGAGATAGCAAGGCACTTGTAGCAGATTTCGGTCATTTTTTGATGAGTAATGATTCCAATGAAAATTATTAACTAAATCGTCAGATGGCTGAATTTCTAATTTTTGAAAATTGATAGAGTCCTTGTTTATTCGGGGAGGAGTTCCAGTTTTGAAACGTGTTTCTAGAATTTGAATTCCCTCAAAAATCTGAGATAGGCCATCGGTTGGATCGGCACCAATTCTTCCCCCTTCGGCAACCTCACTTCCACAATGCAAGACCCCGTTTAGAAAGGTACCTGTTGTCACAATCAGTCGCTTGGTCCTATAGGACCAGGCTTCCGTTTCAATCAGGTATTCCGACTCTATTCTGTGAATTTTCTTAACTTTTGCCCGAATAATCGACAAATTTTTAACTTTTTGAAGTTCTTCTTCCATTTTTTTGGCATAAATGTCTTTATCTATTTGAACTCGGGTTGATTGAAGGGCCGCACCCTTAGATTCATTGAGGGTACGATATTGAATTCCAGACAAATCTGCGATCTTTCCCATGATCCCACCAAGCGCGTCTATCTCCCGGACGACTTGACCTTTTCCCACACCGCCTATGGATGGGTTGCAAGGCGCAGAGGCGATAGGTACGTCGGGTAAAGTGAGTAAACCCACGCGCAAATTGAAGCTAGCAGCGATATGTGCGGCTTCCGAACCCGCATGTCCAGCACCTAAGATGAGAATGTCGTACGTTTCAAGTTTCATAGACCTCGTGACGCTCCATTTTTATAAAATGTTCCACGTGGAACATTGTGGAACATTTTCTTTTTTTACTTTCCGATGCAAAAATTTGAAAAAATATAGTTCATTACTTCATTAACTTCATAGTCAGCAGAGATTTTTTGAAGCAGGGTTTCAATTGAGCGAAACTCTTGATCTAAAATTGCAATGTCATATTTGTTTTTAATGTAACTATCATATGTATGACAATAAGGTTTCAAAGATTCTAAGATATTCTTAAATTTTTGTGCTAAATAGACTTCCTCTCCACCGCTAAAAGCATCTTTTAATTTACGTTTTGCCAACTTAAAGACAAAGGATAACTCTTCAAATCCACTATCCTTATTAAATCTGCCAATCTTTTCGTTAATCACTGTCTCTTTTGAAAAGGATTCTAATAAAAGATCAAATTTGCGGCCTTCAAAATCTTGATTTTTGCTATCTGGTGGCATAACTAAAATTTTAAAAAAAGAATCTTCGAGCAATTTTCTCGACCGATCCATACCTTCTTGCTCAATAATATCTTGGGAATCGCGAATTCCGGCCGTATCAATAAGCTCAAATGTTTCACCCTCGAAGTTTACTGTTTGAGAAACGTAATCCCTAGTCGTGCCGGGGATGCTAGAGACGATAGAGCGTTTCTCTTGTAGTAAAAGGTTAAAAAGGGTGCTTTTGCCTGCGTTTGTTTGCCCGAATAAAACAATTTGAGGGATAAACCAACTTTTTCCAATCGTATTGTGACGAAATAATTTACTTAAGGCATGATACAAATTGTTCCACGTGGAACATATTTCTAAAAATGTATGCTCCTCATCAACGTCCTCTGAAAAATCAATTAACATCTCAATGGCAGCACGGTGGCGCATAGAATTAATTCTTAAGGTCATCAATATTTCATTTAGATCGACCTTGTTGAGCCGTGATGCAAAATCAAGCATAGTCTCCGACTTGGCATTTAATCTAATGCTAAGACGCTCTAGTTCCAATAAATCCATTTTACCATTTCTAAATGCTCTAAATGAAAACTCGCCAGGCAGCGCATGTCTGAAATTTTCAATGCAAGAAAGCATGGCAAGAGCTTGCTCTACTATCAGCATATTTCCATGGAAAGAAATCTCAAGAACATCTTCTCCGGTGAAGCTTGCAGGTGAGGGAAAATACACTGCTAAGACATTATCTAAAATGATTGAGTTATTTTTAAAAAAGTCTACAAGTAAAGATTTACGTGGATGATTGAGACAGTCGGGGAGCTTGGGAATATAAGCACATAAGCTATAAAAATTTGCTCTCTTTCCGCTTATACGCACCACCGCCACGGCCGATGTGCCTGGGGGGGTGATGAGCGCAAAAATCGTGTGCCTTAAATCAAAATTAGGTAACTCATTGAAATCCATAGACCAAACCAAATGGTCCTATAGGACCAACTTAAGATTTTATGCGGTTAAAAACAAAAAATTGTTGTCCTATTCCAGCACAAGTTGAGACTAAAATATAGAGATTTAGACCACTAGGTAAATCCTTCATAAAAAACCCAAAAATGAGGGGCATGAATAACATAATTTTTTGCTGAGTTTTATCTGTTATGGTCGAAGGCGTGATTTTTTGCTGAAAAAACATCGAAGCAGTCATCAACGCTGGTAATACATAAAATGGATCTTTTAAGCTCAAGTCATGAATCCAAAAATAAAAAGGCGCATGAAGCAATTCCACTGAATTATATAAAACAGAATAGAGAGCAAAAAACACAGGCATTTGTAGCAATAACGGAAGACACCCAGATAGCGGGTTAACTTTATGACGCTTAAAAAGCTCCATTGTTTCTTTTTGCATTGAGGCGGGATCGTCTTTAAAGCGTTCTTTCAATTTTTGAATTTCAGGTTGCAATTTCTGCATTCGCTTCATCCCCTTGAGCGATGAAAATTGCAAAGGAAACGTTATTAACCGAATAAGAAGCGTCAAAAGAATAATCGCAAGTCCGTAATTCTCACCAATGAAAAATAATTTTTTAAGCAACCACAGAATAGGTATGGCCAAAAAAGAAAACATCCCAAAATCAATGGTTCTGTGTAAATTAAATCCAAGGTTCTTTAACCGCTCATAGTCTTTCGTAAAGAAGCCAAAAAGTACCTGATCATTTTTATCTATTTTAGGTGCAACATTTAATCCGTAATTTGCTCCTTGAAACTGTACAAAGGTTTTAGTCGGGAAAACCAATCCGTAAAAATGATACTGAAAATCAAGCCCAATCCATTGCATAACACCCTGAGTGGCTTCCGTTTTGCTGGCATCAAATTGATTATATCCTTCCGCTAAGTAAATAAACTTCTTAACCGTGCTTGATATTTCAAAAGTATTGTCCGTTAAAAATGCAAATTTTGGAGAAATAGGAAAAAAATTACTAAACTTTATAAAGTCCTTACTCAAACTAATAGTAAATCCTGAAGTGCCATCCGAAGACTGAATTTGAAACTCTTCCTCAGATTTCTTAACAAGTTGGTACTTAAGTTGTTTATTTCCGAGATCTACTTTAAAGAAAGTTTTTTCACCAAATATAATATTCGCTTTATCTGCGGCCATGGGCGATTGAAGAATCTCAAAACTTAAATCGCTCTTAAATTTAAAGCTCCAGCCTGCAGATGAAATCCATTCCTCTGAAACCGCCAAATCTGCTACAACCGGTACATCTGCCGTGTTGGAAGTAGAAGTTGTATTAAGTTGCGGCCCATCTTTACTTTGTTGACTTTGTTGTCCAGCGACTACTGGTGCAGCAACATTTTCTTGATTAGGAGTGAATGTCGTAGGCTGCTTCTCTGGATTAAGAAATTGCCATCCAACAAGCACGATTGCTGAAAGCACAACCGCAAGAAGTGCGTTTTTTTGATCTTTTTCCATATGAAAATTCCTCAGGAGCAGAAAAGTTTAATCTAAAAAATTAAATTAATTTATTATTTTTTAAGAGACAAGTTCACCTTGATTGGACTTACTTTGAGATTTACTCAATGGGAAGTTAGACAATTGGATCAAAAATCTATCTATTGACTTCTTAAGCGTACCAACCTCAGGATTAGTCACGACAAATAAATAATGTAAGTGAAAAAATCGAGGCTTATTGAGTCTAAAAAAAGATCTAATCTCACGCTTCAATCTATTTCGTACAACCGAGTTCCCAACTTTGGTAGAAACACTAATCCCTATCTTTTTAGTTTCAGAAATATGTTTTTTAAAATAAACGATGAGCCCATCGCCTCGATAGCGCTGGGATTCAGTTTTTAAAAAATTAAAATCATCTTTCGATCGTAAACGATCGGTTTTACTAAATTCTAAAGAAAAATTATCTAACTTATTATTTTCCACTTACTTTAACAGTAAGAAGCTTTCGCCCCTTAGCTCTTCTGCGGTTAACAATCTTGGCACCATCGGGACTTGCCATTCTCGCTAGGAAGCCGTGCTTTCTCAAGCGTTTCAATCGTTTTGGTTGCCACGTTCTTTTTGACATAAATCCTCACAAATTAACAAGCTAACGTTAAACGTTAACACAAAAAAATAGAATAGCAGAATTTGTATTTTTATAGAAGAATGTAGGCCTTAGTCAATAGACAAGTGTTCCTGATAAAAATTAAACTAGGTAACCTTAGAAAAAATACACTAAAAAGACAAAAATTATAATGAACGATCAAAACTCCTTCCCTTTATCTCAGTTTTTTGAAGAAACGAATCCACCTGCTCAAAAAATCGACAAACAAGTGAGTACATTTTCACAACAAGGAGACTTGGAGCTTTTTTCAAGCGAAATAAAAAATGCGTTCAAACAAAAACTTGGTGAGCAAAGATTTACGTTTTTACAAATAGAACAGCTCAAACTAAAAAACATGACCGATGTGGCCATCAGTTTTAGTGTGCCGACCACCTTCATTAAGCGATTAATTGAAATGCAATCCATGGAGATAATCAAAGAGACTACCTTGCATTTGTTTGGAAAAAACTTCGAGATCGATATTCAAGTCGAAGGAAGTGAATCAAAAGAGGTCATCCTTCCTGCCGCCACCCCTGTTAATAAACAAAATCGCCAGGTAAAAGATTTTTCGTTCCAGTTAACAGAAATGACTTCCACTCACGAAGAAACTTTGGCGCAAGCATCGAGTACCATTATTTCCAATATTTCTCCCTCTCTCCCAGGTGGGCAATCCATCGACAAAAAAAGAATTTTTAGCAATTTTATCGTAGGCCCTTCTAATAACTTGGCCCACGCCGCCGCAGTTGCGGTTGCAAAAAATCCCGGCAACATCTATCAATCGCTCTACATTCATGGAAATTCTGGTTTAGGTAAAACTCACCTGCTACACGCTATCGCTAATTACGTCCTTGAACAAAAACCAACAGAGCGAATATTTATTACCACGGCGACCGAATTCATGTCGGAAATGATCGCGGCCATGCAGGAAAAATCGATCCATATTTTTAGAAAAAAATA
Organism: Bacteriovoracaceae bacterium; assembly: GCA_029865945.1. GTDB lineage: Bacteria > Bdellovibrionota > Bacteriovoracia > Bacteriovoracales > Bacteriovoracaceae > JARXAH01. Next base: position 75,006 of record JARXAH010000014.1, read on the forward strand.
TTACGAACTTGTCGACATTCTCATGATTGACGACATTCACGAGCTTAAAAACCGTGAAGGAACCCAAAATGAATTTTTCCATGTCTTCAACGAGCTTCAGCGCAGAAAGAAACAACTCGTCTTTACCTCAGATAAAGACCCAAAAGAAATTCATGGAATAGAGGACCGAATTCGCACTCGGCTTTCATCAGCACTAGTAATTGAAATTCAACTTCCCGACCTTGAAACTAGAATTGCCATCTTAAAGAAGAAGGCGGTTGATAAAGATATCTACCTTCCGGATGATGTGGTAAATCTCATCGCGAGCAGCATTAAAAGTAATATCAGAGAATTGGAAGGATCCCTAATTAAACTTGGCGCCTACTCCTCTATTTACAAAGTAGATATCGATCTTGATATTGCAAAAGAACAATTAAAAATTGACGATGATGAGGGACAAAAATCCACTACTGTGGAAACCGTCACCAAAGCAGTTGGCCAATATTTTAAAATTCCCATCCCAGATATCAAATCAAAAGTGCGCAATAAAGACATCACTGTCGCAAGACATGTGGCGATGTATTTGAGCTACTATATTGCCAGGGCAACACTTCAAGAAATCGGACTTTTCTTTGGAAAACGAGACCACACATCCATTATCCATGCGATTAAAAAAGTGAAGCAACAACAAAAATCAGATCCAAGTTATTCACATATGATCTACGAAATCGAAACTAAACTTTAGAAATCCCAAGTTATTCACAATGCATTGTGAGTAACTCACCTTGAAAATCCTTAATCATTCCGGTACCTTAAGAAGTTATTCACAATACTCACATGATGTGAATAACTTTAATGTGAATTTGTGAGTAAAGTTATTCACATTCACAACGAAATTGTGAATAACTCTTGAAAGTTACTCACAATTTCAGTTTTTAGCGATTCCTCTAAAAAGTTATTCACATTTCCATGTGAGTAACTAAGAATTTATGTGAATAAGTTGGCTTCAAGGGGGAAATTTTGTTAGATTACCTTAGAATATCTTTTGAGTTATCAAATGATATTCACGGCCGCAAGTGGGTATAACCTATTGAAATAAAACGTATTTCAGGAAGTTATTCACAGTATTCACGGTTAGTATTAGTTATTTATATATATTAAATATTAAATACAATAATTATGAACAATCTAATTAATGAAATGATTCTTGATACTGACTTACTTAAGGAGGCCATCTTTAAGATAAGTACGGTCATCGAAAAGAAAGTAAACAGGCCAATACTGGGACACTGTTTATTTCAATCTAATCAATCTGAATTGACGATTGTGGGAACTGACCTAGAGATTACCTGCAAAGTTAAAATTCCTCTTCAAACGCCCATTAAAGAGCCTTTTTCGGTATGTATCGCCATAAAAGGTTTAACGGAAACCGTAAGAGAGTTACCTGGTGATAAGGTGCATATTCACCTCGACCCAGAAAACCACTTTTTAAATTTTGAATCTGAGCAATTGAAGTTCTCACTCGTTTATATGAAAGATGACGAATTTCCGGCCTTCCATTATGAACTCAAGGGAACTCAATTTTCCATTGATTCCTTGTTATTTGCTAAAATGCTTGGACAATACTCCTACGCAATGTCGAATGATGAGACGAGAATTTTTCTCAATGGATTATTTTTCCAACATATTAACAATAAGCTTCGATTTGTTTCCATCGATGGACATAGACTTGCTATGGGACAACTTGCTTTTGAATTAGAGGCGAGCGAATCCTTGAAAAGTGGAATTATTATTCCCAAAAAGGGCGTACTTGAAGCAAAAAAAGTGGCCGAATCGAGTGTAAGTCCAGAAATTAATATTTGGTTAGATGAAGGTCTAATTATTTTATGTACGGAAAATACCCAGCTTTCTATTAGACTCATTAATCGCGATTACCCTAACTATCAGGCGGTCATTCCAGCGACGACAAATTATAATATTCAAATTAAAAAATCTGAACTTGCTCAATGTGTAAAAAGAGTAAAAATATTTTCCAACGAACAAACCCAAGGTATCAAGCTTCATTTAAGGGATAAAACTCTAGAAATTTCCAGCTCCAATTCATCGCTAGGTAAGGCACAAGAAAAAATTACTTGTGACTACGAAGGCAATGAAATTGAATTCGGACTCAATGCTAAGTATCTTCAAGATACGTTAAGTAATATTGAAGGCGAGCAACTTTCCATCCATTTTAATAATCCGCAAGGCCCGATTTTATTTCAATCACCCCAAGACACCAAAGGCTTTGGGATCATCATGCCTTTAAAGGTATAGTTTTTCTGGTGATATTGTTGGAATGAATTTGAGTTTGAGTTTAAATCCGAAATTTTATTTAGAAAAAATAAGGCCAACCAATTTTAGAAATTTAGATAACTCCGTCATCGAACTTCATCCCTTACTCACCATCTTTAAAGGCCCAAATGGCCACGGAAAGACCAATATTTTGGAATCCGTTTATTTTCTCATGCAAGGGAAGTCCTTCCGGAAAAACGCAGAAATTTCCCAAATATTAAGCATGAATTCCGATGTGGCCAAAGTTCGTCTGGAAGGCAGATTTGTCGATCATGAAAAAGTACACACCACTCATTTAGAATTTTTGCTAAGCAAAGAGCTAGGCGAAAAAAAACGCTATTCCTTTGATGGAAAGGCAGAGGCACAACTTCGCAAATTTCCTGTCGTCCTCATTCAACCCCAATCATCTTATATTTTTTTTTCTGCTTCAGAGGAGCGGCGCCACTGGGTTGATGAGGCGCTCGAAAACACGGATATAAATTTTCGCAAAATTTTTAGAAAATTTGAAAAAATAAAATTTTATAAGTACCAACTGATTAAGAAAAGTATGGTGAGTGGAAGTTCGTGGAAAAACCCAGAAATTAATTCTCAATTAAATTTTCTCAATCAAGAATTGTCTGTAGTCACAAAATATATTACCGATTCTAGAAATGATTTAGTCCAAAAATTAATACCTTCTTTTGCTCGCATTTTTGGTGAGCTTTTTGCAGATAATTTACAAATTAAGTTGGAATGGCAGTCCCTTTTTAATAAAAAAAATCAGAGCGAAATTTTCGAAATTTATCAAGCAAAGAGAGAGCTGGAGTGGTCCAAGAAAAAATTACTGGTTGGGCCCCATTTAGATGATTTAATTATACAATCAAAGCAGGGATCTTTTACCCAAAATGCCTCCATGGGCCAACAAAAAATGGCGTTTTTGTCGTTGCAATTTTCTTTACTTGATCTTTTTTTGGGCAATCCAGAATTACATGATCCGATTCTTCTTTTAGACGATATTTCGAGCGAATTTGATGGCATTCGATGGAAAAATTTAATAGAATATCTGAGATCGTATCCGATTCAAATGATGATCACAACGGCGCGTGATTCGGCAGATTTTTTGCCATTAAAAGCGTCTAATTTTAAGATTATTTATCTAAATGATGGTAGAGTTACTAATTCAACATAATTTCACCCTTGGATAACAAAAATGAATTCGCCCAATACCACTATTCCAACCCCTAAAATGTCGGCCGCTAAACCAGAATATAACGCAGATAAAATTAAAGTTTTAGAAGGACTAGAGGCCGTACGAAAACGACCCGGAATGTACATTGGTGATACGACGGTGCGCGGACTCCATCACTGCGTTTACGAAATTGTCGATAACTCTGTCGATGAAGCATTGGCCGGTTATTGTACCAAAATTGAAGTTGTTATTCATAACGATAATTCCGTGACTGTGATCGATGATGGTCGAGGGATTCCAGTTGATATGCACCTAGGGGAAAATGCATCGGCAGCTGAGGTGGTTTATACAAAGTTGCATGCGGGTGGAAAATTTAACGAAGACGACGGTGCTTATAAAGTTTCGGGTGGGTTGCATGGAGTGGGGGCGGCCGTTGTAAATGCGCTCTCTAAGTGGGTAAAGCTAGAAATTAAAAAACACGGCAAAATTCATTTTGTGCAATTTAATCGTGGTGTGGTGGTAGCTCCGCTACATGTGATTGGTGATTGTGATCCAGAAAAGAGCGGAACGAAAGTTACCTTTAAGCCTGATAATGAAATCTTTGAAGTTCAAGAATTCAATTATGAAACGCTCTCCAACCGATTTAGAGAGATGGCGTTTTTAAATAGTGGTTTATGCATTTCCATTAGCGATGAGCGAAGTGGTTTAAGTGAAGAATTTAAGTATGACGGTGGGATAAAGGAATTCGTTTCCTACTTGAATCGCTCTAAGAGTGCGCTTCATAGGGATCCAATTTACATTACCCAGTCGCGGGAAAATTACGAAGTTGAAATTTCCATGCAGTGGACGGATAGCTACAGTGAAACACTGGCCAGCTACGCCAATAACATTTCCACGCCTGAGGGTGGGACCCATTTGTCTGGTTTTAAAACGGCACTTACGCGGGTTCTTAATAATTATTTGAAAGATGGGCCAAATTCCAAAGATAAGTTATCGCTTACCGGTGATGACATGCGCGAGGGTCTCACAGCAATTATTTCTGTGAAGCTGACAAATCCCCAATTTGAAGGCCAAACAAAATCCAAACTCGGAAATTCAGAAGTCGAAGGGATCGTTAACTCGATGGTAGGCGATGGCCTAAAAGTTTATTTAGAAGAAAATCCATCGACAGCAAAAGTGATTATTAAGAAATCCATGGATGCGGCAGCGGCGCGGGAAGCAGCGAGGCGCGCGAGGGAGATGACCAGACGAAAATCGGCGCTCGACATGGGCGGCCTTCCAGGAAAAATGGCCGACTGCCAAGAAAAAAATCCAGAGCTTTGCGAAATTTATATTGTTGAGGGAGATTCCGCGGGTGGTTCAGCAAAGCAGGGACGTGATCGTAAAACTCAAGCTGTATTGCCGCTTAAAGGTAAAATTTTAAACGTGGAGAAGGCGCGCTACGACAAAATGTTTTCGAATGAAGAGATAAGAAATTTAGTGCAAGCGATGGGTACGGGAATTGGGAAAGAAGGTTTTGATGTCAGTAAACTGCGCTATCACAAAATTATCATTATGACCGATGCGGACGTGGATGGATCACACATTAGAACGTTGTTGCTCACGCTATTTTATAGGCAACTTCCAGAAATTATCGAGCGCGGACATTTGTACATCGCTCAGCCACCACTTTATAAATATAAGCGCGGAAAAAAAGAAAAATACATCAAAGATGAACGTGAGTTAGAAGCGTTTTTACTGGATAACTTTGTGGATCATGCCAACGTTGTGAGTAAAGACAAAAATTATGATGCGGTAGAGCTTAAGACACTTCTTAAGAGGTATCGCAATTATGAAAATTCCTTAAATTTTTTAAATCATAACTATGATGGAATTTTTATGAGCTCCATGGTGGAGCAAGGAATTGATCGCAAATTTTTAGAGTTGAGTGCGAGTGAACAACTAGCGAAATTACAAAACATGGTGAACTTGCTCAATCAAAATATTATGGTGCTCTCTAAATATGAAGTAGAAGCTAAGGGTGAGGGGCGAATTTTTCAAGTGACGGTGACCACTGCGCTTGATCGCAAGCGTTTTTTACTTGATGAAAAATATTTAAATAGTAGTGACTATCTCGACTTATTAAATCAGTACGAAGGGATTCAAAATAATTTATTTCAAACCTATCAAGTGAAATATGAAGGAAACAAAACCGAAAATATTCACTGTTCATCGTTGAAACATTTGTCTGTTGTCGCGAGTGAAAAATCTAAAGAAGGCGCTTACATCCAACGCTATAAGGGTCTGGGAGAAATGAACCCGGAGCAACTTTGGGATACCACTATGAATCCTCACAATAGAAGCTTGAAGCAAGTGGAAGTGAAAGATTCCATCGATGCCGATCAAGTTTTCTCCGTTCTTATGGGTGATCAAGTGGAACCGCGCCGCGAGTTTGTGGAAAAGAATGCGCTGTTTGCTAAAAATTTAGATATTTAATTTTCAAAGTTAAAAGAGAAAATATATGAGTGATGAAAATAATAATTTAGGCCCTGTGATGCCGTCACAACCTCTACTCATCCAAGATGAGATGAAGAGTTGTTATCTCGATTACGCCATGTCGGTGATTGTAGGACGTGCCCTTCCTGACGTGCGCGACGGTTTGAAGCCGGTGCATAGAAGAATTTTGTTTGCGATGCACATGCTCAATAATTATCACAACCGCCCTTACTTAAAGTCTGCGCGTGTCGTGGGGGATGTTATTGGTAAGTATCACCCGCATGGCGACAGTGCAGTGTATTCGTCGATTGTTCGTTTGGCGCAAGATTTTTCCATGCGCTATCCAGTAGTCGATGGACAAGGAAACTTTGGTTCCATCGATGGAGATAATGCAGCGGCCATGCGTTATACCGAAATCAGAATGGAAAAATTAGCAGAAGATTTATTAGAAGATATCGATAAAGATACGGTTGATTGGCAAGCCAACTATGATGACTCCTTGCAAGAGCCCATGGTGCTACCGACAAAAATTCCAAACTTACTAATCAATGGATCCACAGGAATTGCGGTGGGAATGGCGACCAATATTCCACCCCACAACATTACGGAAATCATGACCGGCCTCATTCATTTAATTGAAGAGCCAAAGACGTCGATTGAAGAATTAATGACGATGATTCCAGGGCCAGATTTTCCAACTTCAGGTGTCATTTATGGAACGGCGGGAATTAAGTCTGCTTACCACACTGGTAAGGGAGTCATTCAACTGCGCGCGGTTGCAGAAGTGGAGCCGATGGAGCGCGGAGATCGAGAGCGAATTATCGTTACGGAAATTCCTTATCAAGTGAATAAGGCGCGGCTCATTGAGCGAATTGCAGAGTTAGTGAATGAAAAAAATATAGAAGGGATTTCATCTATACGTGATGAGTCCAATAGACTTGGAATTCGCATCGTCATTGAGTTGAAACGTGGTGAACAAGGTAATGTGATTTTAAATCAACTCTACAAACAAACTCAGTTGCAGGTTTCTTTTGGGATTATTTTCTTATCGATTCACCAAGGGCAACCGAAAGTTTTAAATATTCGCGATCAGCTTCAATATTTTATTGATCACAGGAAAAATGTAGTTTTTAGAAGAACAACTTACGAACTAAAGAAGGCGCAAGAGCGGGCCCACATATTAGAAGGTTTGAAGATTGCCGTTGAAAATATTGATGCGATCATCGCACTCATTAAACAATCTGCGGAACCGGCCATTGCGAAATCGGCGTTGATTCAAAATTATTCGCTCTCTGAAATACAAGCGCAAGCTATTCTCGATATGAGACTTCAGCGCTTAACGGGCCTAGAGCGAGATAAAATTATTGCAGATTACAACGAAGTCATGCTCGTGATTGCTGAGTTGAAGGCCATTTTAGCGTCGGAAGATCGCATTAAAGAAATTGTGAAAACAGAATTTATCGGTGTGAAAGAAAAATATGGAGACGCCCGTAAAACGCAAATCATTGCGACTGATGAAGAATTTGAAATGGAAGATCTCATCGCCAATGAAGAAGTGGTCGTCACGTTTACCCACAAAGGTTACGTGAAGCGAATGACGACTGATACGTTTAAGGCGCAAAAGCGCGGCGGAAAAGGAATTAAGGGCGGACAAACAACGTCGGATGAAGATTTCTATACACTCATGTTTACTTGTTTTACGCATGATAGAATTCTTTTCTTTACGGACAAAGGAAATGTTTTTGGATTAAAAGTTTTCAACGTTCCAGAAGCGAATCGTTTGGCGAAAGGACGCAACGCCATTAATTTATTGCAACTCGGTGAGAATGAAAAAATTAGAGAAATTATTGCGATACCAAAAGATACCAAGGCCAAGTATTTAATGTTTGCCACCGAGCAAGGACTTGTGAAAAAAACGGAATTGGCAGAATACGACCGCATTAATCAATCAGGAAAAATTGCCATTAAATTTGTCGATGGAGACAACTTAGTTTCTGTTAAATTGCTTGAGGAAGGTAAAGACATATTGATGGCCGCAACGTCTGGAAAAACGATTCGCTTTTCACAAGAAGATTGTCGTCCCCTCGGGCGCGTATCTCAAGGTGTGCGCGGAATAATGCTCGAAGATGATGAGAAAGTTATTGGAATGGAAGTAGTGGACGAGAAGAGTGAAATCTTATCTGTGACAAGTAAAGGTTATGGTAAGCGAACACAAGTGGAAGAATTTCGCGTTCAGACCCGAGGCGGGAAAGGGACCATCGGAATGAAGCTCACTGAAAAAAATGGGGACATCGTTCAGATTAAACCAGTAACTGAAAAAGATGATCTCATGATCATTACTAATAAAGGCCAAATTATTCGTACGCGCGTTCACGAAATCTCTCTTGTTGGGCGAGCTACTCAAGGTGTGAAACTCATCAACGTGAGTGGAGATGAAGTCGTCGTTTCAGTTGAGAAACTTATTGAGTCCACTGAGATCATTGATGGCGAAAGTGATGCGGGAATTGAGCAGTAGATCTTTTTTTCTATTTTTAATGACACTCTTTTCCCTCACCCTACTCAGTGGATGTGAATTTTCCTTCATTTTACATAAAGATATTTTTCTTGCGCAGAAATATTTAGATGAGCGAAAATTCGCAAGTGCTGCGGCCGTGTTTGAAGATCTCTTAAAAAAATCCATTGAAAAAGATACTCGCGTCAAAGTGCTCTACCAATTGGGAGACATTTATTACCTCTACTTAAATCGTCCTCGCATGGCCGTCAAAAAATATGAAGAAATTTTAAACTCTGGTGAAGTATTTTGGCAGATTCAGGCACTCGAACGCATGGCCGAAATTGAGTTTCAGTACTTGCGCAACTATAGCGATGCTATCAAGCACTACCAAACACTCTCGGAATTTAATCCCAAATTAAAAAATTATGATTTTTATCAATTGCAGATTGCTAATTCCATGGTGGAAATTTCTCAAGAGGAAAAAGCGACTAAATTGTATGAACAGCTGGCCAACGACAAAGACAGTAGCTACAAAGGTGAAGCGCTCTATTATTTAGGCCGACTTTATTTTAGATCTGCAAAGTGGAAAAAATCTCTTACTACTTGGCAAGATTATTTGAAGTGCGATCAACAAACTAAAGAGCGCACCACAGAAGTGAAATTCTATATGGCCAACACTCACGAAATGCTCAACCAATTAACTGAGGCCTACAGTTTGTATTACTCCTTACTTGATAGTTACCCCAATATTGAATTAGTAAAAACAAGACTCAAATCTGTTTATGCTAGGCGTGTGGCAAGAAAGCGATGAACTCATCAAAGAATCCCCAAGTGCTCGCCTGGTCACTTATTTTGCCGTCAATCTTTTTTATTTCCATTTGGGTTTTTAACTGGCTCTATCAATCGACCTACATTAATTTATTTGTCTTTATTGGACTCGTGCTGCTTGTTTTGTTGGCCAGCCTAATTAAATTAGTCATGCTTGCAAAAAGGGGAGAATAATTTTTTATGTCTATTTTTCTGTCCCAGATCGTCGCCATCATCATCGTTTGTCTTATTTCTTATTTTACCCCACTGCTGTCCGATCATTTTGTGGCGTGCTTATTAATAAGCGTTGTGTTGGCCATATACTTTGAATTAAAATTTTACGTTCAAAAATATCATTTCGCAGGACTCTTTCAGCAGGCCTCCCTTCCAGATTCACCGCTTCCTAAAAAAGGGAATTTGTCGCGATTAGTCGTGTCTCTGTTTTTAGTGGGGAATTTCTTTGTGGTGGGAGTACTTTTTTATTACCCAGTGAGAGTGCACCAGCTAGAGCTTATGGCCCCGATGGTTGGCTTTTATACTCTTCACCTCATTCTATTTATATTTGGAGTAAGGCTTCAGGAAAAGGCGCAGCTTTCTCTTTCCAGAAATATATGATTCATGTATATATCAGAATATAACTTCATTTATTTTTATTACATTTATAGGTAGATCTGTATGAATTTTTCTAAAATTTTCAAACTGTTGAGTTTGTCGCTCTTGGTTTGTCCTTATTTAGCTCACGCCTCAGAGGGATACACATTTTTTGCTGGCATTGCTGAGTCGTCAGGAATTCCAGAGCACACCATTGGACTAATTTTTGTGGGCTCGCTTATTTTGCTTGCAGGTTTAATTTACCGAACAAAAACATCCAGACTATCAAGCACTGATGTTCTTGTTCCAGCTGGTGATTTAAGCATTCGAAGTTTTATGGAATTTTTTGGTGAGGCCATCTTCAAGTTAGTGGAATCCATTGTCGGTGTGAAAAAGGCGAAAAATTATTTTCCCCTGGCCTTCGCAGTCTTTATTCTCGTTCTTGTTTCCAATATGCTAGGCCTAGTTCCAGGGTTTTTACCACCGACAAATAATTTAAATACGACGCTTGCCCTCGGACTCTTAGTTTTTCTTTATTACAACGTGGAAGGGATTCGCGCCGTCGGGGTTAAAAAACATTTCGCTCATTTACTTGGTCCGGTTTGGTGGTTAGCTCCACTCATGTTACTTGTAGAAATTGTCTCTCACCTTGTTCGCCCGATTTCCTTAGCACTACGACTTAGATCCAATATGGAAGGGGATCACATGGTGGTGGCCACTTTTACAGAATTAACTGGGCTTCTCGTTCCTGTTATTTTTATGTTTTTGGGAACACTTGTTTGCTTTATTCAAGCGTTCGTTTTTACCATTTTATCTCTTGTCTATGTCAATTTGGCGATTGTTAGTCACGATCATGACGACCATTAAGCCACTTGGAATTTTAGGCATTTAATTATTAACTTTGTTTTTGGAGGTTCTCTATGTCTTCTAAAGTGTTTTCTAAAATTGTCGTGGCAAGTGCCGCATTCTTAACAACGTTTGCTGCTTTCGCGCAAGAAACTGCTGCGGTTGCATCAACAACTGGAATTACAGATGTAGGTATTAAGTCTTTATCTGCTGCTCTTGCTGTTTCTATTGCTGCTCTTGGTTGTGGTCTTGGACAAGGCCGCGCTGCTGGTGCTGCTTACGATGCGATTGCACGTAACCCAGCTGCTTACGATAAGATTTTTACTCCGATGATTATCGGTCTTGCTCTTATCGAGTCCATTGCGATTTACGGATTAGTTGTAGCACTTTTAATTAAGTAGTACCAAACCTATTAAATAACCTTCATCGTTGTCAGGCATCGGTATCACCGCCTGCGACGTGCAGGAGCACGTCTCGGCGTTTCAACCTCGCCTTCCTAGATGAAGATTATTTTCTAGGCTTGGTAAAATTCCAAATTTTAGTGATAAGCTGAAAAGAAACTAATTATATTTTTAATTTTTTCTTTTCGGCTTATCTTATGACGTCATTTTTAAAGAGATTTTTTAAGATTTTCAACGATTTTCCACTAGCTTCAGCCGCAGCTTCACTATCGTTTTATACAACTCTTTCTATCGCTCCCATTTTAATTTTACTTCTCAAACTTTCAAAATATTTAGATTTAAAAATTAAATCGACTCTTCAATTTCAAACTAAAAATTTACTAAGGCCTGAGATTGCAAAGATCTTAAATTTATTTGTGGAAAACAACAGAGAAGTTTCAAAAGTGAAAGTACTAGGAACTTGGTTTGGAATTTTAATTCTCCTCTTTTCTGCTAGCTTAGTTTTTAGTGATTTAAGACGATCCTTAAATATGATTTTTCATATTCAAACCCCAAATTTACAAAAAAAATCTGTTTTAAAAATTTCTTACCAAATAATAAAACAAGAAATATTTCATGTCGTCAGCGTATTAATATTGATCCTTTTTTTAGTGCTATTTTTAACAACGACATCTTCCATTTTTCAATTTGCCAGTAATGCAAATAAATCTGCGGCGATCTTTATTAATAGTATTGTTGCCTTTTTGTTTTATTCCATCATTTTTACCGGCCTCTTTCGCTACATGCCTGAAAGACGTACGCCCTGGTTAGTGTCCATGGTTGGATCTGTGATTACGGTTATCTTTTTCATCGTTGGGACACAACTGGTAGGAATTTATTTGGCCAACAATCTGGTGGCCGATATTTACGGAATTTTTGGGTCATTCTTACTTTTTTTAATTTGGGTTTATTATTCTTGCATGATCATTTTATTGGGAGCGCAAGTTTGTGCCAGCATTAAGGAATGACAACATTAGATAGCGTTCGGTTCGTCCAGACTTGATAATTGATTTCCGATGGCAAACTATTTTCAATTAAAAATTTATAGCAACTTTCATTATTTTGAATGGTGAAATGATAGGAGTTAGATGCCAACAATAAATTATTTGCGTTGTAATACTCACAACTATAATTCAATGTTCCTGATTCATGTCTAATGACCATCTGGTACGGAGCTACCATGTTATTTACATTAAGTGGAATCGCATAAGAATTCGTGATCGTAACGGATCCTGCTTTGTTAAAAAACCAAGTACCAAAACCTGAAATTTGATTGTTGTTTCTTAGGCCCATCTTGCAGCCAATTTGCCATGCGTTCATATACTGATCAGATCGGTTGCGGATGACTACGTTTACATCACTATCATTCATATTACACTGTCCGCTATGATCGTTACTCACTTCAACAGAAAGTGAACTAACTTGCGGAAAAGTTTTTGCGGAAATTAATTTTCCGGCCGTACCACTTTGACTGCAAGTTGGAGGATTGGGCATTTGGCCTTGACGTAAAATTTGAAACGACTGTCCATCTGGCGCAAAGGATGTAGTGGTTGTTGTGCCTTGTACAAACCCAGTTGAATTGCTCCAGCAATAATCTCCAAACTGGTTTGTTTGTGAGTTGCATGATGGCGTTTCGATCCCTTCATTTCCGCAAACAAAAATGCCAGGTGTAGGAGAGGGTGTTGACGAGGGAGTTGAAGACGGTGTGTAAGTTGGGGTCTGAGTAGGAGCGTCTGTCGGAATTTCTGTAGGAATTTTGGTAGGAACTTCTGTCGGAGTGTTCGTTGATGTCGATGTTGGCGTCGGTGTCTCTGTCGACGTGGGAGTCTCAGTAGGTGTTATGGGTGTATTTGTGGGTGCCGCATGATCTTTGATCGGCGTGGCAGTTGCAGTGGGAGAGGGTGTTGGTGAGGGAGTTTGGGTTGAATCAGGATCAGGATCAGGATCTGGAACGGGATCTGGGCCAATGTTGGGCGGAGTCACCTCAGGCATGGGTGCATTAGTCGGAATTTTTGATTGCTCACGAACGGCATTTTTAACCGAGCAAGATGCGATAAAAGCAATGATGAAAAAAATTTTAAAAAAATAATAAAACATTTTTTTCACAGTATTCATTTTCCAAATTCGACCACTATAAATTCTAAATATTCTTAAATACTAGATTACGCTACTATATCGGTCGGAATTTAATTTTACTTGAATTCGAGTGGATACGAGAAAATGGGGCACTTGAAAGTGACCATTATTTGAGGCACTGAATATTTTTTCAATCTTGAGAGGAAGGCTTTTAATTTTGATTGATTTCAGAATTGAAACGTAATTCAGAAACTATAAATATCGCTTTACATGAGACTTCATTTTCAATAAAAAAGTCCTTATGTTTGATGGGAGATACATTAGTGAATGCATTGATTTGGGGTACTATTGCGAGTTTACTGTCTGCCGTAACTGCACTCATCGTTGCATCATCAAGTGCTAATGGGGTAAATCCACTATGGTTACTGGGTGCTCAATATTTAGTAGGAATTATTTTTTGCCCCCCAAAACAATATCCGGTTGCACCTATAAAAATTCATGCTCTTCGACTTGTTTCTGGCCTTTGGGCGTTTGGTGCTTATTATTTTGCATTATCATTTCCGGACACGGGCCCAAAAGAAGCATCCATGATTTTAAATACTGCGCCAGTCTTTGCAACGTTTTATGCAGTACCAGAATTTAGAACGCGCCTTGGTGCAATTTTTGCATCCGCAGGAGTTGTTCTTTCATTGGCCAGCAGCAATACTGCACTTAGTTTTCATTTTTCCTATGTTCTCGCTCTTACCGCCGCTTTTGCTTACGCCGCCTCTTTTTATTATTTTGGGAAAACTTTCTGTCTACGGAGAAAAAGCAAGTACGACAAACTCACTTTATAATATGGGAGCAGGAGTTTTTGTTGCTATAGCTTTGGCATTTATTCGTCCCTCTATACCCACAGAGTGGGGTTCAATACTTGTGATTGGTGCGATTGCGGCCATACGAATTCAAATAATTTCAGTAGCTGCAAAAAATCCTGCGGAGTCAGCAAAAGTTTCAATTCTTAGTGGATTGGCATTTCTATGGCTTGCCATCGCTGAAGTTTTTCAAGGACACGTTCCTAATATTTTTGAATACCTTGCCATGGCATTAGTATTGTCTGGTGTTTATCTTAGTTCACAAAAATCTTACCTACGGAGCGCAATCAAGAAACAATGGGCCAATCTAAGAAATTCATCTTGGTTGTGAATTATAATTTGCTTTTATTTTTTTTAATTTTTTTAATTTGCGACATACAGATCAAGAAATTTACCCGTTAGCGATCTTGGATTTTTTGCAATATCACTCGGGTGACCAGTGGCCACAACTTCGCCACCATGCTTGCCTCCGCCCGGCCCAAGATCGATCACATAATCAGCGTGTTTAATAATATCAATATTGTGCTCGATCACAAGAACCGTATGGCCCTGGGAGACTAATTTTCTTAAGCAATTATTTAATAACTCAATTTCTTGAAAATGAAGACCCGTGGAAGGCTCATCAAGCATGTAGAGAATTTTTCCTCGTTTCAATTTTGATAATTCTTTAGCGATCTTAATTCGCTGAGCTTCACCTCCCGAGAGAGTGGAGGTTGGCTGACCAAGCTTGATGTATCCAAGGCCCACTTGCAAGAGTAATTCAAACGAAAAATTTAATTTTTTATAATTTCCAAAATGGGCAAGCGCTTCACTCGCATTCATGTTGAGCACGTCGTGAATGTTAGCGCCTTTATAGTAGATCGATAATATTTCTGGCCGGTAGCGCATCTCTTTACAGGCAGAGCAAGGGATGTAGGCGTCAGATAAAAACATCATCTGCATTTTAATTCGGCCATTTCCCTCACACGTTTCGCATCGTCCAAGCGCTGAATTAAAACTAAAGTGAGACGGCGTTAAGCTTTGTAACTTGGCCTGAATGGTATCAGCATAAATTTCTCTAATCACATCAAACACCCCAAGGTAGGTGAGGGGAATGGATTTCGGAGTGCGGCCAACCGGCTTTTGACTAATGAGTAAATAATCTTGCAAATGATCATCACAACTAACTGACTTGTATTCTTTGTCGCCATCGGCCTCTTTGAAAATAAGTTCATTGAGAGCGGATCTCATCACATCATGAACGAGAGTGGATTTTCCCGAACCACTTCGTCCCGTGATGCAGGTGAGTGCATTGATAGGAATGTGAATATCTATATTTTTTAAATTATTTCTCTTGATTCCTAAAATATTTAAGTGCTGTTTAAAATTTACTTTATGAATAGGAAGTTTTACTTCATTGGCCTTAAGAAAATTGGCCGTTAAATTATCAGTCTTAAAAAATTTTTCCGAATTTCCAGCGTACACAACTTGGCCACCATTAATTCCAGACTGAGGCCCAATATCTAAAATGAAATCCGCTTCTCTCATCGTTTGTTCATCGTGTTCAATGACGATCACAGTGTTGTTTAAATCGCGAAGTTGTTTGATGGTTTTAATGAGCATTTCATTGTCAAAGGGATGAAGGCCAATACTTGGCTCATCGAGAATATAAATGACGCCTGACAAACTTGTTCCCAGTTGGGTGGCCAAGCGAATACGTTGGAGTTCCCCTCCGGAAAGAGTGACCGCTGAGCGTGTCAGTTGTAAGTGTCCGAGCCCCACTTGATTTAAAAAAATAAGTCGCTGCCTAATTTCTAAGCACAACTTTTCACCAATTCTTTTGTCAGAATCGCTCAAAATTAATTTCGAAAAATAATCTTCTAGCCACACTAAATCTTTTTCCACGAACTCATCAATGGTCATGTTCCAAAGTTTTACATTGAGGGGAAAATCTTGCAGCCGTTTTCCATGGCACTTAGGACAAGGTACGTATTTCAAAATTTTCGCTAAATTATCTTCGCCGTAGTAGGTGTCCTCGTCATCCATGAGATTTTTAAAATAGGGGATGAGTCCGGGAAATTTCTTAACTCCCTCAAACAAGTGAGACTTAAATTCGTTCGGCCACTCCTTTGAGGAAAACTCTAAAGGAACTCCGGCGCTAGAAAATAATTTTTTCACCACTAAAAAAAGCGGCGCATCTTTTGAAATAATTTTGTACAAACTTGTTTTGTTAAATGGGAGCGTGGGATTTTTTAATAGGGTAGACTCATCGATGCGAACAATTTCTCCAATACCATCACACGTCTTGCATGCACCTAAGGGCGAGTTATAAGAAAAAAGCCGCGGCTGGAGTTTGGGAAAATTTGTTTTACTAACTGGGCAATAAGATCCGAGCGAGTAAAATTGAGATTTTCCATCCACATCAACAATGACGGAATTTTCAGCGAGCTTAAGTGACGTCACAATGGATTGCACCATGCGCTCGTGTTTTTGAGGCGAGTAAATAATGCGATCAACCACACCAAAAATATCGTGGTATTTATTTTTATCTACTTTAGGAAGCTGTCCCACTTCATAAATTTTTTGATCAATAACGATGGATTGAATTCCATATTTATTAATCATCTTATCAATGACATCTTTTTGCTCCCCTTTTTGAGAGAGAATAATGGGGGCCATAATCACGACGCGCGCTCCCGCTTTCGGCGTGCCAATTTGGTGAATGAGATCTTGCTGATCGCGGGCACCAAGTGCGGCCTTAGTCGTTGGTGAGTGAGGAGTTCCTAGGTGAGTAAAAAGTAAGCGCAAGAAATCATAAATTTCTGTCACCGTTCCAACAGTGGAACGCTTATTGTTGATTGTCGTTTTTTGATCGATGGCAAGCGTGGGGGAGATCCCTTTAATCATCGAAACTTTTGTATGGATGGGTGGTTGAAAAAAATTTTTTCCAAAAGATGATAGTGCTTCAAGGTAGCGTTTTTGAGACTCAAGGTGAAGCGTTTCATAAATGAGTGATGACTTTCCTGATCCTGATGGGCCTGTGACTACAATAAATTTATTGCGCGGAATAGTGACGTCAATATTTTTTAAATTATGAGCGTGGGCATTTTCAATGATGATTTCTTTCATAGTCTGGGATTATAGCCAATTTTTTGATCAATAGCGACTAAGTATCAAGGAAAAAAGTATGTTGATTGGAACTTTATTCAGGGCACAATTGAAAGTTTTATCTATTGCGATAACCTTATACCATGAAAAATAAAATTCTCTCTCTACTTTTTTTTCAATCCGTATTCACAACCCTTTGTTATGCAGAATGTACCAAGAAAGATATTGAAGCGTGGGTTAGCAAAAATATGAAAACGACTAAGCACTCTTTTAAATCTTACCACTGGGGTTCGCGCTCATTTTTCAGTCCCGAGGAACTGCTTGAGCTAAAAGTTAAAAATTATCCTTTTTGGCAAGAAATTTTCTACTATTTCCCAAGTGCAAAGAGTCAAAAGGAAGAAATTCCTAGCTATGAAATTAAACTTGCCACTAATGAATCTCAGGGATTGAAATATTTTCAAACGATGGCAGATAATTACTTTTGGAATTATGAATCTGGACATAGCTTAAAAGGTAGCAAGCCGGAGGTTCAAGATTGGGATATTGGTATGGGTTTTTATGGCGCTATTGAT
>JARXAH010000029.1 GCA_029865945.1 Bacteriovoracaceae bacterium
AAGTATCTGGATGCTTCAGAACTTTTGAGGGAGCTCAGCGATTCTGTAGAATCAGATCATTTATTCTTTCAATGCAAAAGCAAGGCAAGAATCCTCAAGAAGAGCTAGAAAAGATTTTCAGAGGGACGTAGGTAGATACAATAATTTTAAATAATTTTAAATGATTGCAACATCATGAATCATTTGTAGAGAGGTAAACAAGGTGAGAATGCATAAATTTATTGTGAAGATCTTATTCATTCTTGCGAATGCATATTTTTTTTAATGTCTTGCTTTAAGTTGATCTTTAATAGAGTTTTGGAAGTAGCCAATTTCGTTAAATCCAATTAGCCCATTTATATCATATGAATCGTTATATTCAGAGATGAGAGCAATATAAATAGTGGATAATTCATTCAATAGCTTTTCTTTTGTGACGTTTGGCAGTTCCTCAATTGAACTTACGGAATAATAATTTTGAAAAAATCCTTGATCGAACTCATAAGTTACTTTGTCGTCATTGACGAATCTTGTAATTTTTATCCCAATGTCCTCCATTGATTTAAAATAATGTGTAACAATCTTAATATTTTCATTCATTAAATTAGGTGAAAATCCAGGCAAAGCATGTATTTTGTTTTCTAATTCTTGAAGGTCTTGCTTGTAATACCAAGTGAAAAATTCCAATGAATAGGATTCACCCCTAATTGCGTTTTGATTAAATTCTAAATGTATATCGCTTATTATTTTGCGGATTTCATCTCTTTTATCATTAAAATATTTTGATTCTTCGATGTCTGGTAATTTAAAAAGTGGCCGGTAGTCACTGTAGTAGTCTGGTGCATTACGTTGGCTTGGGTCTATTATCTTAACAAATTTTACATTGTAGCGACTTGCAAAAGCGTTGAGCATTTCTTCGGGTGTAAAGATAACTGTCATATCGTATGAGTCATAAGTATTTTCTTTGATAGTGTTCTGTTTCATTCTTGTTGCATGAGAAATTTGTGGCTGAACTGCAAGACTTAAAAATAGAATCTTAATGAATAGTTTTAACATAATATTTCCTTCACTTTAAGATCTCAGAAATTAATTTTTTCGATGAGAAATTGATATTCGCTGCCTGGATTATCTATGGCTTTTCTTTAAGACGATTAATAATTGAAAAATGGAAATATTTGAGCTCATTATAGCCAATTAGTTTATTCAAAACTTCTGAATTATGAAACTCATACAGGATATCAAACAGTGGATCAACTCCAGCCAATATTTTTGATTTTTTCTCAATAGGTAGTTCTTCGATTGTATCAGCCGAATAATAATTTTGAAAATAATTTTGATCAAACTCATAGGTCACTTTGTCGTCATTGACGAATCTTGTGATTTTTATCCCAATGTCTTCCATAGATTTAAAATATTTGTTTACAATTATAACATTGTTAATCATTTGTTGTGGCCGAAATCTATCAGGAAGTGCGACTACTTTATGCCATAAATCTTCAAGATCGTTTTTATAATATCCAGCTATGAATACGCCCTTAACTGCATTTTGTGTAAATTCACTTTTGAGATCAAGAGATATTTTGAGTATTGCTTCGGCTTGTGTATCGTAGTAGTTTGCTTCGTCGATGTCTGGTAAAGTAAATAGTGGTCTGTCATATTTGTCATAGGTTTCATCAACTTTGTCTTTAACAAATTTTACATTGTAGCGACTTGCAAAAGCGTTGAGCATTTCTTCGGGAGCAAATAAAGCCGTCATACTATATGACTGTTCAAGGTTTTTGCTGATTTTACTTTTTGTTTCATTTGTTAGCATAGAATCTTCGACAACTAATTGATTCTTAGCTGATAAACTTAGAATTTTAGATTTTAAGCTCTCAAAACTAGTAGCGTGTGTCGTTTGGTTAAGTAATGTGAGACTTAGTAAAATATAATGGATATTTGATTTAAGCATAAGTACCTCTTCTTTAGGCAATACATAGCAAGTTTGCGCTCATAAATCTACTGATTGTGTGAAATTTTCAATACTGTTTCATATTTGAATTAATTAGAAAATCTTCCCAACAGTTATGTACTAAAAAGCCTTTTAACTGCTATTTATTTCTAGATGTCTCTTGGCCTAATTAATGAATGAGGTAAGTTTATGCGTTTAATGTTTATTGCCATGTTTTCTGTTTTTGCGAGGGGAGTTTGCTTATTCCGTATTTACAATGGATGGGATTGATGTGAGGAGACCTGAATGGAATCAACCATTGTTTAACGCTTATAGATCAACAGCATCCTGTAGCACATGGTATCTAGTACCTACCATAGTTTTTGATGATGTGAGTTTGCTAGGCTCTGTTGAAGCCCATGCTTATCAGTTTGCCAATTTTCCTCCAGCAACTGGAAATGTAGGTAAAGTCGTTTTTACAAATAGTATTGAGATTCAAGCTTCTCCTCCAACGATAACACCGTCCGAAGAAGCAGAACTGAAGCAAAAGATTGCGGCTTATATTACTAATCTTTCACCAGAGGAAAGAGAGAAAAAAACTTTTGATGGTTGTCCTAATGGACTTAGTGCCGACAGAGTAATCTTAAATATGATTTCAGTGCGAAATTTAAGAAGTGAGCCAACTTTCAAAAATGCTGGAACTCGAACACAATATGATAAGCCTTTGCTTCCAATACGACCGGAGCCTGGTAGTTCTGGGCAAGATGAATTTCAGTCAGCGTGGGGTGCATCTCTTATTACTTTAGATTTTGATGGTTCTAATCCAATTTGGAATGATTTTGCTAAAAATATTATTGTTGACCGTGAATCACAAAATTATAGTTCTGGGTATCGAATTGTTGGTAAGACAGGTATGGAAATTGATTCGAAAGATCTCGTTAGCGAAGCATCAATCTCAGCTACTGGTACGTCGAGCGCAGAGTATCAAAGTATGTTAGAAAAAATTAATTGTACCGTTACGAAAAATGAAGGTGGACGTTCTGGAGGGATTTTAGGCAGTACTAATATTTTGGGTACAGCCGCGAAGGCTTACGCTTTTGGTCCCCTCGGAGGTGGGATCGGAGCATTTTCAGGAACTCTAGCTAGTGTATTTGGGAAAGGAACTTCAACATCAACAACTTGTAATTATGATTTGAGAACAATACTAAAATCCGGTCAATATGGAATGAAAGTTAGTGTTCATTTCTCTGCTAACGTTAAACCTAAAATGGCAAATAAATATATCATTAGACTGATTGATGGAGAGAGGGTTTCGATTCCTATGGACCAGTACATTGAAGATACCTTGTGGAAAATGTGGCTAGAAATGCATTTTGTGGCTTCCGTTAGTAATATTGTAAATCAGCAGTTTGATCTTAAGCTTCAACCTCTCACAGGAACTAGTGTTGTTACTTTTGAAGGTGAATTACATATTACCAACATGGCCGTTGAAAATATGGAAATTAAAATGCCAATAATGATCTCAAATAAGATGATAGAGAGTATGGGAAAGGTTAATCAAAACCATGATTGGCTACTTTGCGCTCAAAGATATTATAAGCACCAAATATTGATTTTTTCTCGTCCCTCTGATGAGGCAGTAGGATTTGTGCCTGTTGCTGATGAGTGTCTTCAGTAATGAAACGGATCAAATATCTGCTTAAAATTTTTATTTTCGGTGGTTTCTTTGTGGCCAACGCCTCGGCTTATGCTCAAGTCACGGGCGTTATTGGTGCGCCAATAAAAATGACTAAAGATTTGACCTATTTTTTAGATATGAATAATTGCCAAAATGTTTTGGTCTGGCCTCATAAGTTAAATGTGATTTCCAGTTTTGTGAAAATTGTGAATGTTAAAACTTATGGGCCTCAAAATGTTGTTCGTATGATTCCTCGGCTTCAGGGAATTATAGATCTTGAGGGGAACATTGCGCAGGTTGATTTGGAGGGGATTACTAAACAGGTGTTGGATTTCATGACATCCGATCAGAAATACCTAGCTGGTGAACAGTTGTATTCTGGATGTGGTGAAATTAGGTCTGATGAAAATATTGCCTTACGAGTTGGCTCGGTAGTCCTTTTTGATGATGGTGACGGACGTGTGGATGCAACTTTTGGAAAAGACGGAGTCTCATTAGGATTTGATTTAAATATACTATCTCCCAAACATGCAAAATTTATTAAAAATAATTTTTCAGAAAATGGTCATTTAAAAATTCGAAGACCTTTTGAAATGTATGATGAAAAAGCAACTTGTTCATTTCACTCAGATTATAAGTTTATGGCCGAATGGGAAAAAGTATCCTACGAGACAAAAACCTGTACAGTAACCCATAACTGTAAAAACTACTATGGCCTTGGGAATAGATGTTCTGATGAATATTCATGTAAAAATATTGCTCAGACAAAAGATGTTTTTAAGCGAGCTTCATTGAATGAACACGTTTCTTTTGCTTTTAGTACATTTGCTTATGCCGGTGAAACTGAAAGAAATATGTATAACGAAAAATGCTTATCCGCATTTTATTTTAGCAGTTTTCAGACCAAAAAGAAGGAAGCAGCTGGAGAAGTTACAACTTACACGGTGGATAATTTGTTAAAAGAAAGAAAAGATAATTACGATTATAGTTATCGATTTTTGGGCCTCACCCATTTAAATTTAGTGGCCAATGCAAAACCTGGAGCTGAGTTGGCCAAAAAAGTGTCAGATATTGTTGATTCACCATCCATGCAGTGCATGCAGAAAAGTGGAAAATCCTATTACCTCGAGAATGATCGTTGTTTAGCTAAAACGAAAAAGGAAAAACAGTGAAAAAATTTTTTATTTTATTTGCCCTGATGTTAGTTCCATTGAAAGGTAAAACCCAATCAGTAGGTTTTTTGTGGGATGGAGGACAATTCGCGGTTGGTGGATATGTACTTATTCAAGACGTCGCGCATAAGAGTGATTTTTATTGGCTGCCAAAAAAATTTAAGATAAAAAAAATGGCGGTTATGAATAATGACGGTGAACTTGAAAACAAACTCATGGCCAATCATTCAGTAATTTTTAAGAACGGCGTTAAATATAGTAAATATAGTTTCACTATGAAAGTTGATAAGATTTCAGACGCCAGAATATATGATGCTACCGTCGCTCTGCGAGATAAATTTGGAATGCTGGCAGCGTTGAAAGGTATGTTGCCGCCTTGTGGAATTCAAATGGGAATGCCAAAACTCAATCAACAAGTTGGAGAGGTTGCAACAAATGAAATTAATGGAGTTGTGGCCAGTTATGGTATAGCTGAATCCCCTTGTAATTTAGTAAGTGCACCGACTGAATTTGTATTAGAAATTACCGCTCCCTTTGATTCCTATGAACCATCATTATCCCAAAATATCTTAAGTGGGGCAGGAATTGCGCTCCCACCTATTACATTTTTACATACTGCTAAGTATGACGATGATGTTTCGCTAAAATTTGATACCCATATGTTTTATACTCAGTTAAAAAAGGCCGGTGAAGCTAGTGGAGCCTATATGAACGTAGGACTTGGTTTAAAAAAGTCTATGCAAAATACGTTTCAAAACTTAACTTCATTTGGACTCATGAATTTTGATATAAAGGAAGCTGATCCTATTCGTCATGAAGAACTTCGTAGGCATTATGAAACTATTTTTATTGATATGCTTACGCACATGTTGTATCAGTTTGAGGCCATCGTTCCTCCAGCTAGTGATGATGTAACAATTGCCACTCAAGGCTCAAACGCAGGGACTTACTTCAAGGCATCAATTGCCATGAGTGAGGCCGAGTTTACGAGACAAGATACGATGACTCTGCATGTAAAAAATACGAATTATAGTACCGTTACAAGCCAATTGATTATTGATCTAACGGCCGCTAAGGATATGGAAATAAATTTATGAGGAAAATTATGGAGCCACTAAGCAAAGTTTTTATTTCACTAGTATTTTTATTGGTCGTTGCTTGTTCTGGTAGTGGAGGCGGAAATGAAACAAAAGCATCCAATCCCTCCGTAATAACCCCAGTTGAAGTTATCATTGATCCTTACTCAGTTTCTGGAGAGGAATTGTTAAAAAATTTAAACGCAAAAGTCTTAGCTAAGATGGGTATGCAAATTAAATTCGAGATGAAAGAAAAATTTCATTATATGGAAGTATCCATATGTGAAACCAAAAATCCGATAACGTATCTTCAAATTCATAATGGACTGATGAAAATTAAAAACGCTATGGAAGCTAGCAACCACACGATGAGCGAGTTAACATCTTTGGAGAGATCTTCAGAAACAATAAGAATTAATAAGTCGGACGAAGTATCAATTAACCATTTTTATAAAACGATTAAGCGGATGCTAGAAGATGAAACAT
This sequence comes from Bacteriovoracaceae bacterium, assembly GCA_029865945.1. Taxonomy (GTDB): domain Bacteria; phylum Bdellovibrionota; class Bacteriovoracia; order Bacteriovoracales; family Bacteriovoracaceae; genus JARXAH01. The sequence continues at coordinate 6,322 of JARXAH010000029.1, forward strand.
TTATGGAATCCAATCTAGTAAAAGGAGTTGATAAAAAATGTTTTGTAGAAACAAATTATTGGGCGCCTGAATTTGTTGGTCATTTATTAACTGTACTTTGATCATTTTGTTTTAAAATTAAAGTTGATGTCATGAAAATATTGATCTTACTATTTGTTACTATCTTCTCCCTCCAATGTGAGTCAGCCTATCGCTCGATTGATGAAATCTCGACGATGAAAATCAAACTTGTCAGTGAAGTACTCGTCCCAGATAATTTGGAAGGGAAGTCTAAAATTAATGGTGATGGAATTATTATACAAGTAACTAGAGAGCTCATCGCTTTTGGTCAATATCTTTACTCGATTGTAAAAGATAGCAAACCCATAATAACGATTAATTCACCTGCTATTAGCATTTTGCCAATAATTGGCCCCAACCAAATGACGCCAACTTTTGCCCAAATGGAGCAATGGAAGGGAGCAAAAATTCAAACGTATCAATTTGTATTCGAAAATATGGTTGGAATAGAAGTTGTAAGTTTTAAATACAAACTCCATTTGTATTATGGAGGAAAATATAATCACACAGGGCAGTACATAAAAGGCTTGGTTGTCATTCCTGATTATATAGAAGTTGAACCTGGTTATGATCTTGCCGTAGATTATAAATTATTAGATGTTGTAAACATGGGAACTAGTCAATCTCCAATTCCATCGGCCTCTATTTTACTAAATCTGATGGTGGACGGACCTATTGATCTAAAATCATTTTCAGCAACTTTTCAGGTGAAAGGAAATGGAGAAATCACAGTTCTGTGAGATTGGACTGATTTTGCAAAGACGAATTACGCTTTTATTTCATGATCTTAAAGGCCATCGCAATAATTGAATATTATAAATATTTTTTAGTAAAATTAAGTAATGATTTATTCAGTTTACCGATTCACCCATTAAGCAGTTCCAATTGTCTTGTAGCTCAGTACTGATGAAATTCCACCAGTGATTCAATTGGTCGTCTGATAATTCTTCCCAAATTTAAGCCGTGATTTTCTAAAATATTTTTTAGCTCTACTTTTAATGAGTCGGCAACAGAGCCCACAAAATTAATCGGTACTTTATTCCAGCCTTCGTATTTCATCAAATGTCGTTTAGTGAAAATAGTAAAGGCCTCAGTAATAATGGATTGCATAGAAGCGTGGGATTTATTTTGAATCACAAACTGAGCGAACTCAGCAATGCGCACATTTTGATTTTCTCCGTAAATGCGGTGAATGATAGCGCGCTTTCCTTCCGGATAAGTCGTTTCAAAAATGGAATTAATGTCTTGTGGTAGCTCACGATAAAAGTACGCTTGAAGGAGCAACTTTCCTAAGTGTACACCGCCGCCATCATCGCCCAATACGTGGGCCAAGGCCGTAATATTATCAATCACTTTTTTGCCATCATATAAACAACTGTTTGATCCCGTTCCTAAAATTCCGGCAATTCCTGGCACTCGTCCGCACGTTGATCTCGCTGCTCCTAAGAGGTCGTGCTCCACACTTAATTTGGCGTTAGGAAATACTAATCTAAGTCCTGCTTCCATCGTGGCGCAAAATTCTGCATCCGAGCACCCAGCTCCATAAAAAAATACATTTTCAATTTTATCTTTGGGAACCGCTTTGGAGAATTCTTCTTGTGACAAAATTTCTTTAGTTTTTTGAGGCGTATGGAAATAAGGATTCAATCCTGGCGTCGTAAGGTAGATCACTTCACTATTTTCATTGATGTAGGCCCAATCAGCTTTGGTTGAACCACTATCAACCACAAGAAAATTTTTATTGACCACATTCACATTCACATCCGTTTTCATTTTTTATCCTCACTACGCTTTTGAATCTGATAAGCGACTAGTCGACCATGTTAAGTACAAATAACAAATGATGGGAACAATATAAGAAAATCTTAAACTAAGATTATCAGCAAACGCTCCTTGGATAAGAGGAATGAGTGCGCCACCCACAATACATGTACAAAGTAGGCCTGATGCATGGGGAGTATCTTTTCCTAGGCCTGCCACACTGAGTGAGAAAATAGTAGGAAATTGAATGGAGTTAAATAATCCGATGAGCAACATTAACCACAGCGATATACCTGGCGAGTACAATAGAATTGCCACCGCAGCAAAAACAGCAGATAGGAGAGTAGACCATCTTAAAACTTTGGCCGGCTTAAAGTAGGCCGTGAGTAGGCTTCCTGCAAATCGTCCCACCATCGCGCCACCCCAGTAAAAGGAAACATATTTTCCTGCGCTGGCCGCATCGAAGCCGGCCACATCTGGTGACGCCATCCAGGAAACCATAAAGCTTCCAATGCTCACTTCTGCACCTACATAACAAAAGATGGCCAGCATCCCTAGGTAGAGGCGCGGGTGTTTTTTTAGGGTCGCTAAATATTTGCCAAGAGTGGAGCTCGCTTCTCCATGGGAATATTCTGATAATTTGGGAAGTTGAATTTTAAAAAATCCAAAAGCAACGACTGTTAAGGCCACCGCAATAATGGAATAAGGAATTTGAACACCAGAAACTTTATCCGTAGATTCTAAAATGAGCAAACTTCCGACTAAAGGCGCAAGAGTCGTTCCAAGCGAGTTAAAGGCCTGCACTAAATTGAGACGAAAAGCACTCTTGGCGGGATCACCGAGCAAAGTCACATAAGGATTGACGGATACTTGTAGTAGAGTAATTCCTGAGGCCAGTACGAATAAAGAAATTAAAAAAATAGTGAAAGCGCCATACTGAGCGGCCGGCAAAAATCCCAACGTTCCGACGGCGGCGATGAGTAATCCCGAAACAATACCAGCTCGATAACCATATTTATCGGTGAACCAACCTGAAGGGATGGAGAGAAAAAAATACGCCGAAAAGAAACACACCTGAACTAACATCGCTTGAGTATAGTTGAGGGTGAGTAATTCTTTTAAGTGGGGGATTAAAATGTCATTTAAGCAAGTAATAAATCCAAAGAGAAAGAAGAGCAAAGTAACGACCATGAGAGACTTGCGGTAATTCATATTTATTATCCTTTCAGCGCACAAGTAGTGCAAAATAAAAAAATCTCCCCAGGTTACAATCTGTACCCTAAGAAGCCAAGAGCTATTGCCAATAGAAATCAAAATTCATTAGGTGTGGTCATTTTTAGAGAGTATAATTAAAACATAAATAACCCTAACAAGGAGATCCCGATGAAGGCCTTAAATTTTTTAATCTTAAGCTTGTATTTAAGTTTGTCCTTAAGCCTTTTGCTATCTGCCTCTCATGGAATGGCGGCCACAAAATTTGAGCTTTCTATTCCCACGATGACGTGTGAGTCTTGCGCGGCCTCGATTACGAAATCGCTAGAAAAAATTGGCGCTATCTCTAATGTCGATGCAGATGTAAAAAATTTAAAATTTCGTTTCGAGACAAAACCCGCCAATGAAATGCTTTTTACAGACGCGACCATTATGGAAAATGTCAGCAAAATTGCGGGCTATAAAGTAACTGAAGTAAAACGAATTATGGAAGCTAACTTGAAATTGAATAACAAAAAAATGACGAAATAAGAATTTTAATTATGTTCATCAAAGTAAATCGCAAGAAATCCTAACGCAGAATTTTGAGTGTGATTGATTAAATTTTCACAGCTCAATAACTTTTGCTCCCCCCAGGTATTAATCACCGCGCTACAACCAAAAGAGTCGTAGGAATTATCAATCAAATCAAGCAGAGTGACATAATGGTAAGCGAGAACGCCCTCATTAAGTAAAATAATGACGGGAGATACGGCAATGGTGGATTCATAAGATCGCTTTCTTTGAATCACAGATTTCTGGTTAGTTTGAAAGAGGAGTTTTTTTAAATTTGAAATAAAGGTCTGAGATAATTCACTGGTGCTCGTTTTCCATTCTCCATTAGGACAGCGCATGACGCCATTTTTTTCAGCAAAAATTTGCGTGAGAATTGTTGTTAATGTTGAGGGAAGTGAGCCTGGAAAGCTATCAGTCGCATAGAAATCGATATTTTTGGGCGCAATCATTCTTTGGCAAAACATTCCCGTAATATTGGAAACCGCCACTTGACCGCAGTAACCCTCCCACCCCAATGGACCTTGTGAGTTGGGTTGATCGTAACTGACAGATCCATCCGTGCAAACATGATAGGGATCTGCCCCTCGGTTCCAGTGAGCGGGGTCGCTGCCCCACCTAATTTCATCACATGCATAGGTAGCTGACCAATCGTAAAAGAGTTGAAACTTTTGATAAGCGGTGCTTTGTTGTTGGGAATTTTCTTTAGTTTCTGATAGCGCAAAACCTCGTGCGCAAAAAGTGAGCGCAAAGAAAAAAATAAGGAAAATCTTTAATGAATCATTTGTCTCATTTGTCATAGACGTCCTTTAGAATTCCGTTTTAAAGTGACGAACTAGTCCATCATGAAAAAGAAAAAGAGAATAGGGAAAGAAGGTAATAAATTCTTACATGCAAGGTTTGTTTGGCCGATGGACGAATAGATTAACAAAAAGGAAAATCAAGAATGAGTGACAACAAATTTATTTATAAAATGTTAACAGAAACTGAATGGGTAAAATTTCAGGAAACGCGAACGTTTCAAGGATCAAACTTAGATTTGAAAGATGGTTTCATTCACGCATGTTATGAGGAACAAGTCTTATCTGTCTTGGAAAAATATTTTTCTGAAATTACCCCTGTTTATTCCTTGAAGATTGATAAAACCAAGCTAGGAGGGGCAAATATGATTAAAGAGGAATGGAATTCTGAAGAGACAGAGAAGTTTCCCCATATTTACGGAGTGCTCGTGTTTGAAGCGGTCGCGAGTTATGAAATCATCAATTAAGTACGATTCGTTAATCTCAAAATCCAGTTTATCATCGCAGAAGGTAGCCATTTGTAAATGATGGCAAAAAGATTCATAGGTAATCCATAGATGGATATATTTTTGTTTTTTAGCAAATCATCATAGGATTTTCTCACCACATCTTTTGGCGATGCAAAATTTTTATGCACTCGTTTTTGATAAGTGGATGCAATTTCAAAAAATTCCGTTGCCACGGGCCCAGGGCATACCGCTAATACTGATATTTGTTTGTTACTTCCACCAAATTTAATTTCATTTGCTAATGCCTGCGACCAATACTTAACAAACGTTTTTGTTGCGCTGTAAGTGGCAAAGCGTGGAAAGGGAATGAGTGATGCGATAGAGGAAACTTGGATGATGTATCCTGGAGCGCTCATTTTGGGGAGACAAATTTTCGTAAGGGAAACGAGTGCTGTAATGTTGAGGTCAATCATTTGTTGATGATCTAATAAAGAAATTTCTTCAATGTTTGCAAACTTACCAAGGCCTGCGTTGTTAATTAATATTTTAACTTCAAAATCTTGAGCATCAAGCAAATCTTTGATTACGGTAAAGGAAGTTCTATCTGTTAAATTAAGTGGCAAAATTTTAATTTTGCATTTTTGTGACTCAATCTCCGATTTTAACTTTAAGAGCAAATCTTCTCGCCTAGCGATGATCCATATTTCGTCAACTTCTATGTAGTGATTTAGCTCACGAGCATAGTCAGAGCCTAGACCAGAGGAAGCTCCTGTAATAATAGCAATTTGTTTTTTCATAATAAATATATTGGTAGCACTAAATTGAGGGTAAATCGATTTTTATTTTAGTGATCGCAACCGTAAGCGTTTGAAAAATGAAACATGAGCGAGTGTTACGAGCTTGAAACGCTGAATTTTTCTAAAATGTAGGAAAAATTTACACGAAATATTTCGCTTGAATTTATTTAGTTGCAAAAAAAACGGGAGCGATTTATAAAATAATCATTATGAAAAAACAAACAAACAAAATCACACGAAACAGAAACTCTAACTCTAACTCTAACTCTAACTCTGACGTATCTTTCGGGAAGTTCCTCCAGAACATCCGTAAGGAAAGAGGTCTAACTCAACCTGAGTTTGGGAAAATCCTTAAGATTTCTCGCGCGCAAGTTGCTTTCCTAGAAATGGGAAGAAAAGCAGCTACAGCGAAAAATGCTTACGAATTTGCCAAGCGATTGGGAGTTCCTGAAACAACATTTGTTGAGAAGGTATTCTTAGATCAAATCAGTAAGGGAAATTTGAGTTTCAAAGTAAAAGTTATTGCTAGATAATTTCACTTAATTTAAGGCCACCCCTAAATATTTATGCTGGGGGGAGGCCTTGAGTAATGTTTGATTAAAGCAATATTTTATTTTGTTTCATGGGATTTAAGACATTCAAGAAAGTTACTACTTAGATAAATAAATATATTTATCGGTTAGTGATACACATTGGATCGAATTGAGGATTCTATAAGAAATCCCTTTATTCGAAGAGATAGAAATCCTTCCAATGTATCCACCCCTAAGTAGTGCGTCTAAATAATATCTTTTAATCTCAGCTTGTGAGTTGAGAAAAGGAATTTTTAGTCCCATCGGTAGAACTTCCTCTTTGCTTGGAATGTCTTTTCCTAAATTGAAATAACTCTCAATACTTAAAATTTCCACTTGGTTTTTTTGTCCTTCTTGTTTCAAAAAGTAGAGATAAAAACCGGAAATTTCGTTTTTCTCTGATGGGTTTTGAATCTCGCTTGAATTTTTCTTCATCGCATAACGGTAATCAAAATGATTAATTTTGATACTCGAAGCGGTTTGCGAATTGGTGTGCTTCTTCGTTAAGAAATTGGTCTTATCTTCCACTATTTTATTAAACGAATTTATATAATCATCATTAGTTGATAATTTTTGATCTCTTGAGCTAATGGGCTTGTAGGATTCGATCTCAAAAGATTTGTCCGTTTTCATTAAGGTTTGCTCATCAAGCAAATAGCACCTGACTCGATTAGTGTTTACATTTGCGAGGGATAGACTTGAGTTTCCCAGCAACAAAAAAAATAATAGGAAACTGCGCTTAGAAAAGTTAGATTTCATGGGATACCTCTTTCATTTTTCATTAAAAATTTTGATTCCCTTATAATCCAACCTTTAACTATTTGTCCTCTCTTTTATCTTGCTATTAGCTTGATTCGCTATATTTGTTTGAACCTGTGCTTCTGGAAATTTTTAGGATCGATGACCTGGACTGGCACCAAGGTAGGTATACCAATTATATAAAATAATCAGCTACTAGGAAGGCGACGATGCCGAAGCCTGACAACGTAGATGGTTATTTTATGTAATTGGTACTAGGACCATTGCAGCCTTCGATAAATATAAACAACATAAACTAACAAGATTCCCACTGGAATCCAGATAGTAGGTTCCGCGCCCAAGTATCCTTTTTTGCAAAGTCCGATGAAGGTGAAATATAACCCGAAATAACCTATTAATGAAAAAATACTAAAAAGCGTTTTTGAATGGCCTGTGCTCCTTCCTGTTTCTTGAGTTCCGAGGATCGCTCCCAGTAGTCCCAAAAGTAGAAAGACGATGGGCGCTGAAAAGCGGTCATAATATTCTATTTGGATTTGAAAAAACTTTTCCTTGTCCATCTTACCCTTCGACAGCAGATCAGAAGAATTGCGCTTTAAAGACTTGAGTTCATCATAATTGAGAAATGAGGCCTTCGTTTTAATGTCATAACTATCAGCATAAAAAGGGAGTGGAAAATCAAATTTATGAAAATGAATACTATCGAATGTTTGATCTGTCTGATTCCAAGCTGCTATTTGACCTTCAAATAAAACTAAATTTCCTACTGCTGGAGAAGAAGAGTTTTTTAGAAATTCAAAATTACCCGATTGTGCAAAAATAACTTTTTGCTCGGAATTATCTGCCGATGTGATGTTAATAAACACATCATTTAATTCTAACGTTTGATCATTAAATTTTTCAGTAAAAAAAGTAGTCCTCGGGATTTTATTAAAAAAAACGCCAGGATGTATTTCTTTAAGAAAAGCTCTGGATTTTAGTTCGTTTGTCATGAGGCGTAGTTTTGCATTGGCCGCCGGAAGTTGCCATTGATCTATTTCTGCCAACCAAAATGCAAAAACGGTAAGTGTTAGTGCGATGGGTGAGAGGATGCTTAGACGAGAAATTCCGATGGATTTAAGTGTGACATAATTATTTTCACTTTGAAGTTTATGAAAAAAATAAAGTCCAGTGAAATAAGCACTAATCGGAAGTACGAGAGGGATTACGCCCAGAAAAGTTTTTGGTAACACCTCTTGAATCAGTAGTTGTCCAAGTTCAAAGGAAAAAAAAAGACCGATTACTTTCGTCATCTCAATAGATACAAAAAAACAGGATAGAAATAGAGAAATACTTAAAAAATAAGTTAAATATTTGGACATCAAGTAAAAGAAAATTCGAGGAGTAATGGGCATGGATGAATTTTTCCAAAAAAAATCTAAGTTGCATTAGTTCAATAGTAATTATATTTGAGAAACTTTACTTCGGATACTGTCAATTTTTTTTAGGTTTTCTTTTGATAACCCGGAGGTCTTTTATTTTTTTCTTAAAGTTGGGAGGATATTTTTCTATGGCCGTAGTAAAGGCAACACTACTCAATTTTTCAATATGCTTGACGATAAAATTAAATTGAATATTTTCATCAACTTGATAAATTTCACGTAAAGACCATCCTACCGCTTTTTGTACATAGTAATGAGGGTCATCAATAAGTTTTTGAACTAAGGGCAAAGATTTCTTGGGAGATACGGGCGATTTTCGAGAGCGGGCGTAGTAATAAATTCCAACGAGAGATTGCCTCCTATCCCAAGGGGAAGTGGATTTGTTCCATTTTTGAAGCTGTTGGAAGTGGAGCTTGGGATTTGTTTCTGAGAGCGTGGCGACAAAATCAGACACACCATCAGAAATGGCCCAATTGTCTACTTTGCGCTGTAAGGAGAAAATTAAATCAGGGTTTTGCGTAAGAAAAGTCATGCATTCCTTACGCTTAAGTAAAATAAGCGCTAACGTCAATTCTTCGTGTCGCTCAGAGTTAAGGTAGATATCAAAGATAATTTCAATTTGTTTTTTTATGGGAAATGAATTTAAGGTTTGGTTTACTTCCTTCGCAAATTTTCTCAACTGAGGAATTGATAGTCCAAGAAATTTAAGATGGCTTTGTTCATCAATTTTTCGTTTTTCGTGCCCCACAGATCCTATGTAGCGTGCCACCTGATGTGAGTTGTTGACGGGAGGAATAAGACTAAGTTGTTTGATAATTTCTTGTTTCATTGTTGTATCTTGTTACGATTTTTTGACAAATTCAGACTTTAAATTGATTTGTCCAATGCCCTCAATTTTGCAGGCAATATTATGTCCGTCGCTACTATCGACCAGGTGAATATTTTTAGCTTTTGATCCCACTTTGACTACGGTGGATGAGCCCTTGATCTTAAGATCTTTTATCACCGTAATTGAGTCTCCATCATTAAGGATATTTCCGTTCGCATCACAAACCACGAATTTTTCTTCACTACTCTCACGTTCATTTTCGCTAAATGGACTTGTCTTAGATTGTATCCACTCATGAGCACACTCAGGACAAATCCATAAGCTTCCACTGAAATAGGAATAGGAAGAATTGCATTTCGGGCATTGGGGTGATTCGTTTTCACTCATAAATAAGTTCCGGTTATGGGCCAAAAAAATTACAAAAGTCCGCGTTTCATTTGATCTCTTTCCATGGCATCAAACAACGCTTGAAAATTTCCTTCGCCAAATCCCCAGTGATTTTTTCTTTGAATAAATTCAAAAAATAATGGACCAATGTAGGTATCACTAAAAATTTGCAATAAATATCCTTCTGGATCACCGTCGACCAAAATATTATTTTTTTGCAAGTTTGCGATACTTTCTTCCACTTTGAAATTACGCTTAGGTATATCTTCGTAGTAAGTATTGGGTACATCTAAAAATTTAAATCCGCGATCAATTAAATCCGGAACAGAGCTTAAAATATCAGCGGTCATCAGCGCGATATGCTGAACACCAGCACCTTTGTGCCTGTTTAAAAATTCTTGAATTTGAGATTTGCTCTGATCTGACTCAGGTTCATTGATAGGAATGATCACATTGTTATCTTTGAGTTGAACAACCGTAGAGTAGAGGCCAGTTTTTTTCCCCTTAATATCAAAATATCTTGTTTCTACAAAACCATAAACTGTTTTGTAAAATTCGGCCCAATGTAATCGTTCTCCTCTCGGTACATTGTTGGTTAAGTGATCGATGCGAGAAAATCTTTGCTTAAGCGGCCGGGCCGTTGGGTCAGTGGTTAGCGCTGTGTGGCCAGGCAACTCCGCATCACTAGGTCGCTCAATAAACTCGTTGAGTACATCCCCAAAGCCTTGAATCGCAGCTTTCTTAATTTTTCCTTGTGGCGTTTCAAAAATTTGTACATCTTCTTTTAATTTTCCCCCTCGCTTAAGGGCCACTTCCAAACTTTGCTCTAGATTTTCCACCCGAAAGGACATTCGTGAAACGCCCTCATCGTGGGCCGCAAAATAGCGGGTAGCATGACTATTGGGATGGGCATTAAGTAAAAATCTAATCTGCCCTTGCTGAAATAATACTTGCGACTTATCGGAATTTTCAGAAACTTTGGAAAATCCTAAATTTGTAAAATGGGTGGCAGTGGGAGTAAGCAAATTTGCGCAACCAAATTCCAAGTAATCTATACCTTTCAAACCTACGGGGTTTTGTGGTGAAATCATGTCTATATCCTTTGTTAAACTTTATGTTTATGAAGTAGTTTAACTTTAGAAAGAAAAATAGGTAATGGCCAAATGGAAAATAAAAAATCTAACGCTCCGATCATCGAGGCCGTCACGATTGTACTTACCTGTAAGAATAATCTTTTTATGGTTAAGCGAAGTGAATCCATGCGCCACTTTCCTGGCTTCTTTGCGTTTTTCGGAGGCAAAGTGGATGTGGGTGAAAACCATTTACGTGCACTTGAGAGAGAATTTGAAGAAGAGTCGGGGCGTGCGCTCAGTGAGAGGGAAATACAAAGAGTAAATTTTATCGGGCATTCCTCAGCGCCTTTCGCTTATCCTTACCGCTTTCGCACCCACTACTATCATCTGGAATTAGAAGAGATCGAAGAATTTTCGCAAGACTCTAAAGACTCCCAAGAATTTCAATTCGGAAAATGGCAGACCTTTGAGGAGTGGTATCATCAATATCGACAAGGGGAACTCTTAGTCGTTCCTCCAGTTTTAAAAATATTAGAATGTTTGCACGAGAGTGGACATTTTAAGGAATGGCGACCTACTGAGATAACAGATTACCCTGTTGGTGTTGAATTTCTTGCTGGCGTTTTACAAATGTTTGTTCCCTCAGAAACCCTGCCTCCCGCAAAAGAAACCAATTGTTTTGTGATTCACTTTGATGATGGAAGTCGCTTGGCAGTTGATCCCGCCCCCATCGACGAGGAGGGAAGATTGGCGTTGGTTTCAAAGTTGAAGCGTTTGCAGGTGAATGATTTTTTTATTACTCACTATCATTCAGATCATTGGGATGCCTTGGGTAATTTATTTGAATTATTCAGCGGGAAAATTTATTTGTCACAGGACACTTGGGACATATTTCAAAAACGATACGTTAGCTATTGGCAAAAAATTTCCAGTGACCGAATCGTTATCTTGAAAGACTCTGATTTGGTTCTCGGTATTTGGAAACAACAAAAAATCAGAGCGATTCCTATCCCTGGTCACGCCACGGGCCACCTAGGGCTCATGAGTGAGAATAAAACTTGGTTTTTAGTAGGAGACCTCATCCAAGGAACGGATTCCGTTGTTGTCGGCGGCGAAAATGGGGATATGGATGATTACCTTCAGAGCTTAGAAAAGGTGATCGAGCTTGCTCCTTCAGTTATTTTTCCTTCCCATGGTCTTCCTTTGGGGGGCACTTTTTTCTTAAAGAAATTATTAAAACACAGGCTTTACCGAGAAACGGAAATAGCTTCACTTTTGAAACGAAATTTATCCGTACAACAAATCGCCCATACCTTATATCCTAATTTAAGTGGTTATCATTTGCAGTTGGCAGAGGCCACCATTGAGGCCCATCTTAAGCGGTTAAAAAAGCTTGAATCTGGGAGATAAAATTTTCCCACTGATTTTCTGTGCCCAGTCCAAAGGGATCGATTAATAGATGGTGCATAGGATGAGTTTGAAATTCAGTACTTCGCCAACGAGTTAGCGAATTTTTATGATCGATCAGCCATTTGTTGACTCGTTTTACATCCACGATTTCATCTAAAGGGTCATTGATCAGGAGGGTAGGAATGTTAAAAAAATTCTTATCTTGATTAAAGGCCTTGAGAAATTGAGATCTCATCTTAAAGACACTCTGATAGCTACTCCCATTCATTAATTTTTGTGCGCGGTAATGATGGTTGGCGATAAAACTGCGTTGAGGAGAGCGAATAAATTTTGCCATCCTAAGCAAACCGATTAGTGGTGAATTGAAATAAAAGGGTGTGGCAATAAAAATTTGTTTGTGAAACTTTTTTTGGGTGATGGATTGGGCCATGAGACCAGCAAGCCCACCAAGAGAGTATCCAAGGAAATAGTGAGGAGTGGAATCTGAAACTTCTATAAGCTTAGATTGTTTAATGACGTCATTGGCCCAAATTTTCCAATCAATTTTTTTTTGAGCGATTTGGGATTCGTGATTGGTAAGCACAATATTATTAATGATGATCTTTTTATCTGGGAGTGATTTTTGAATGGCCTTGGATAGAGATAACATCTTGCTGGGTGTTAAATTAAACCCGTGACATAAAGTGAGAATCATAACATTCCATGGGAAATATTTTTTTTAAGATAGTGATAGAGGTGAGCAGCTGCTAGTTCAGGGCGGTGATGGGGAAGTTGCTCTGGTGTTTCGAGCGTTACCTCGTTAAAAGGGGATAGGTGTTGTTTCAAAATTTCTGCACCGTTTGGCCCAACGACAGCATCATCTTTTCCACTCAAGAGAAATATTTTTTTACCACGCACAGGTAGATCCAATTTTTGCTCGCGAATCCATTTTAAAACTTTTTCGTGGGAAATTTCAGGGGATACCAGTTGACCACGTAAATGAAGAGTTTTTTGATAAAGATCACTTTCAAAAAGGTGAGTTTTTACTTGATCATTTAATCCAAATCCCACGGCCATGATATGTTCAATATTATTGTTGAAAGAATCTGTTTCAATGGCTGCTGACTTGATAGCAAAGAGCGCGCCCAATGAGTGGCCACCAATAATAAGTTTCGGTGGGTTTGCTTGATCATCTTTGAGGGCCCATTTATTTTTTAGAATTTTGAAGGCCTCTAAGAATAATTGGGGTGAGTCGCTCAGAAACTCCTCAAGAGTTGGGGACTTGGAAAATGATCCCAGTAGGTGGCCTGGAAGATCAAAAATTATACTTGGAATATTTAAATCCAGAAGGCGAGCGGACCAATTCAAAACATCCGTTTTACTTGCCGTAAAGCCATGGGTAAAAATGGCCAAGTAGGGAGAATTTTTTTCAGACTCAGGCAAAAAGCAAAGGGCATTACAGGATAAACTTTTGTAACTAAGAACTTCCGGTAGGATTTTAAAAGGTGTGAAATTTTTTTTCATTTCACTTATTCTAGCGTTTTTTTTTCATTATTCCATCATTCAGATAAACTCTACATTGACACTCTAAAATTCTCACCATAATGTAGAGTTCTATTTCCATTTTGCCCAAATAGCTCAGTCGGTAGAGCAAGGGACTGAAAATCCCTGTGTCGGTGGTTCGATTCCGCCTTTGGGCACCACCATTAAGGTCTGATTCTTAATCATTTAGATCCTCTTTTTCCAGTTGAATATCAAATTAGCAAAAATTAATTTACTCAGTATGGGGTTTGCCCTACATTTAATTTCCCAATCACTTCCCATACAAGGAGTAACAAATGTTAAAAGTATTTTTTTCTTTGTCAGTGTTTTTTTCCTCTTGTTTTGCTTATGCAGATCATCCCATCGATAGTGACCCATTAGTTAATATCGGAATTGGAACTCAGCTAGTGATAAAACGTGATTTGAATTTTAGACCAAATGTTCAATCTTTCTTTTTTAATAAAAGCTGTTATATCAAAGCGAAAGATGAAAGTTCAGAAGATAGAATCTTAGAAAAAGATGAGGTGTTAACAGTAACTAAAGCCTACTTTGGAGAAGCAAACAGCTGGGCCAATGTTTTAGAATTTGATAGGTCCTCTATTGCCTATTTAATTTGTTATAACTATACCATTGGTGAATTTAAAACTAATCTTCAAAGCTATATTAGTGTTGTATTTCCAAGACCAATTAGACTTTAGTCTTTTTCCTATCTTTTGCTTATATACTGATGCAGGTTTGGTTTTCAAGAAGGAGAACGAGGGCGAAGCGCCGAGACGTGCTACTGCACGTCGCAGGCGATGAGATCCGAAGTTCGACGCACTGGAAAATCAAAACCGCATCAGTATAAATCAAAATTTAAGCAGAATCTTGAAAATGATGCGGCCACCAATGAGTGGCCGCTATTCGTTTAACTAAAGACCTTCTCACATTGCTAAGAGTAAATCGAAAGATAGAGCACAGTACACCATGAGTTACTGTTTCACATTTTAACAAAAATGATTTTTCATTCTTAATCCCTTAAGTTAATCAAAATAAAATCTCCCTCTGAGGTGAGGAGACTCATCACTACAAATACTTCCTGATTCTAGCAGTATTTCGAAGTTCGTTTGTTGGAAATGGCTTCTTAGTATATTTGTTGTTTTTTCTATAATTTTAACATTTTTTCCGAAATCAAAGATTTGGTCTTCCTCTCCTGGCATCTTCACTTTGATCACGCCTCCTTCTCCTCGAAGGTTAAAGAGTAAAGTTCCTTTTTTTCCAAAGGAGTAGGTCTCATTTTGATTCATATAAACATGAAACGAAAAATAGTAGGGCAATTTTGAGTTATTAATCACGCCAGGATTTTCTTGAATATCTATACAAATATTTTTCATAGGAGATTCTTGATAGAGAGAAATCTTATTATAAAGCTCATCGATTTCTTTTTGATCATGCGAAGATAGTATTTTTTTAAATTGCCTTTTGAGCTCATCTTTTTTTTGCACTTTCTCAACTAAAGCGAGAGAGGAATTAAGTTCATGCACGGAAGTATCATTGCTGATAATTTCTTTTATTTGCTCTGAACTTAAGCGACTGATTTTACTCTTAAGCAGCTTCCACTGTGAAAAAGCGGTAAGGTGATCTATTCCGATAGGCGGTATTGTAGTCAAAACAAAAAAAATCATGAGAGATAGAATAATCGCCCTGATAGAGAAATAATTTTTAACAATAAATTGAAGATAAATGCAGGACGCTAGCAAACACCAAAAAGTTAAGTAAATGCGATCAGGCGTAAATCCGTATTCAGAAATGCGAGTGATAACACCCAACATCAAGAGAAGAATGGCCGGCAAGGGAATGAGTTTCCGAACCCAAGTTTTTTTAATTTGATATAGGTGAGGGAAGGACTCAATAAATAACCAAATGGCAAGGGAGATGGTTGCGGGCCAAGAAATGAAACCCTTTGGAATATTTTGAGTAATAAGTAACTTTCCTAAGTAGAGGAAAAGCACCAGTGAATACAGGTAGAGGAAGGGAATGAGGATGAAACTGATCGCGTATTTAATTTGAAACGCTGCTTTTTCTTTTTCTTGGGAAGTTTTTAATTTAAAGAAATCTAAAAGATGACAAAATAAAAAAGCGGCGATGGCGAAGGGAAGTGATTCAATAGACCTCTTGCATAACCCTATTATCCGAACAAGAACTAGGAGAAAGTGCGCGCAGAAATCCGAGCGTATTCAATATACGTGAGGTTTCGAGCACACTTTCGACAACGTTATTGGAAGGAGAATTGGGTTATGCAAGAGGTCTAATATAACTTGGTAACTTTATGTGAAAAAGTGACTTAATGGCGGTTATTAGCAAGCTAGCAAGTAAGGTTATCATGGATACGAAAATGAAATTTACGAAATATAGCCTAGCTCGATTAAAATTTTCAATGGGATCAACTTCAAAAATTTTCTTATCATCTGAAGAGTGAAAAAATAGGCCAAATAAAACGACAACGAAAGAAAAATGGATGCCAATGTAAGATCTTTCAAAAAAATAAAATAAACTAAAAATGAGTGATGCAAAAAAATAGGGCAAAAAAGGGACCAAACGATTAGATTTTTTAGCGAAATTTGTATTGGGGAAGAGTGTAAAAGAGGAAGCAAAAAGGGCAACAAAAACATATATCAGGTTTTCGTCTTTCGCCTTGAAAAAACTATCAGCCAAGAGAAGGATGATCCCTGAAATTATGCCATAGTTAGAATTTGAATTTTTTCTAAAATTGATGATCGACACGACTGTTATTCCTTTTTCACTCATGTTTGAATCGGTTAAAAGCTTACATCCATTTTAATCATGATTTCAGTCATTGACCAATTCATCTAAATTTCCTTAATATTTCTCATCGAAGAAGTCCCAATCATTAATGAACAAAGGAGAGATTTTATGTTTCTTAAAACTACGATGGCATTATCTGCTATTTTCATGGCACAAAGCTTTACATTAAGTTCAGCTTTTGCAGATGCTAGTTGTCCTAGCTTGGCAGGAAAATATGCAAAATGCCAATCTGATGATCCCGAAGATAAAGGATCGCGAGATGTCGTGATAACTGAAAAAACTGAAAACAATATCACAACTTATTCACTAGAAAGTACAGATAATGAAACCGACGAAAGGAGTACTTTACTATTTATTGCAGACGGCATTTCACGATCTGAAAATGTCGGCGGTGAACCAGATGATTTGTTGGTTACTACAGTGAATTGTGCACAAGACTCCATAAAAGTGAGTAATAAAATTGTCATCCAAAATCAAGAAGTCGCGAGCCTGGAATCTACAGGATTTAAACAAGGCAACAAGTTTATCTATAATTCTCAAGGCTCTGTTTTGGGAGAAGAAGTTAAGCAATCCATGGTTTGTGAATAAAAATGACTTTTATGTAAGTTAGTATAAGTACAAATTTATACTAACTTACGTACCCCAAACGAAATGTAGCTAGAAATAAATTTAGAATAAATGATAACAGTAGCGACTAAGTGATTTAGCTATCGAATTAACCGGACTATTTCTCCAGGCCTTTGAAACAACAATTTATTTTCAATTTTTAAGTTTTGGATACTTTCCAATTTTATACGGAGAACATATTCATGTCTAATTTAGAGCGAAGCGGATGGCAGACAATAAAGTCTCTTGCGAAATATTTATGGCCGAAAGATCGAAAGGAACTTCAACCGTTTGTTGTTTTTTCCCTATTAAGTTTAGTGATTGCTAAGGCCGTCAATGTAACTGTGCCTTTTCTTTTAAAGGCATCGATTGATTCGCTTAGTGGTTCAAAAATTGAATTACCATTCATCGTCTTACTTCCAGCATCTTTGGTGATCTCTTATGGCGCTGCAAGGATTTTGGCCTCAATCTTTGGGGAGTTGAGAGATTTTTTATTTATTCGGGTTGCTCAGAACGCACAAAGAAAAATAGCGCTTGAAACATTTTCCCATCTTCACAATCTGTCCTTGGATTTTCATTTATCGCGACAAACTGGTGGCATATCAAGAGTTATTGATCGCGGTACCAAGGGAGTAAACTTTGTTCTGACATTTGCTACTTTTAACATTTTGCCAACTCTCATTGAAATTATTCTAGTGACAGGAATTGTCTATTATCATTTTAATTTCACGTTTTCTTTAATTATGTTTGGTACGATTTTTATTTATATTGCGCTTACTCTCTTCGTTACTGAGTGGCGGATGAAATTTCGAAAGGCGATGAATAAAGAAGAAACAGAAGCTAACTCGAAAGCCATTGATAGTTTATTAAATTATGAAACAGTAAAATATTTTTCTAATGAACAGCATGAAAAAGATCGCTATGACCGATCTCTTCAGCGATATGAGCAGGCCTCCATTCAAAGTCAATTTGGATTATCTTTGCTTAACACGGTTCAGGCGGCCGTCATTGGTTTGGGGTTGATGGCAATCATGATGCTCACCGCAGCGGGTGTAGAGAGTCACCAATATACTGTGGGAGATTTTGTTTTAGTTAACACCTTTTTAATCCAGCTCTACCTTCCGTTGAATTTTTTAGGATTTGTTTACCGCGAAATCAAAAATAGTTTAGTTGATATGGAGAAAATGTTTGAACTGCAAAATGTATTTCCCTCAGTTTCAGATGCTGCCAATGCGCCGGAAATGAATTTACTTAACACCGAAGTCGTCTTTCAAAATGTAAACTTTTCTTATCAGCCAGAGAGAGCGATATTAAAAAATGTAAACTTTAAAGTACCTAGTGGGAAAACATTGGCCATAGTTGGGCCAAGTGGTTCTGGGAAATCGACGATCGCTAGATTAATTTTTAGATTTTATGATCCTCAGTCTGGGATTATTTCTTTGGGGGGAGTTTCTATTAAAGACGTTACTCAAAGTTCACTTCGACTCAAATTAGGGATGGTTCCTCAAGATACCGTGCTTTTTAATGATACGATTGGCTACAATATTGGTTACGGAAATCCCAAAGCGGGCCAAGCTGACATTGAGAGAGTGGCAAAGTTGGCACAAATACATCACTTTATCGAGCTGCTTCCTCTCAAATATAATACGCAAGTAGGCGAGCGTGGATTGAAATTATCGGGCGGAGAGAAGCAGCGGGTGGCCATCGCGAGAACTCTTTTAAAGAATCCTTCCATTTTTGTTTTTGATGAGGCGACGTCAGCACTTGATTCCCACACCGAAAAAGAGATTCAAAAATCACTGAAAGAAATATCTAAAAATGTAACGACAATTGTGATTGCTCACCGTCTTTCAACAATTGTCGATGCAGATGAAATTATTGTTCTTAAAAATGGTGAAATTGTGGAGCAAGGCACCCATCATGATTTAATTCTTAGGGATCAGGTTTACGCAGAGTTGTGGTCGAAGCAAAAATTGGAGCAGGAAGAAACTGGCCCAAGGCATTTGTAAATTTCATTATTGGATTTTACGATTATAGGATTAATTGAGGGGCCCTCTGTGTAAGAGGGCCAATACTAACGGTAATTAGAGAAGATGAATGAAAAAACTAGGGAACAAGAATACATTTTACGCTGTAAAATTTATTTTGGAGATTAAGAAATAACTCAAAAATCGACTGTGATGTAGAATAATTTCCAATTAAGTTAATTACTTTTTTGTTATTGATTGCCGCATTAAAATTTCCACCAATCTTTTTGTAATTTAAAATAACTTGAAAACTATATTGATCCTTGAATTCTTCTGATTCACCGGTTTCAGCATTTAAATAGGTATAAGGGTAGCTTTTAATGGCCACTTTATTATTAGCATCGGTTACGAATTGATCATTCGTGTTCAGGTTAATGTTGTTAACCACAGCTGTCGTATTGTCTGGAAGCGTGACAGTACAGTTTAAGTGGTTGTTTTGCGCTAGAGCAAAAGTGCTTAAAAGACTAAAGAATACGAGAAATGCTGATTTCATAAGGTCTCCTCATTGTTATTATTTGTTTATAGTCGCTTTGATAAATTGGTTTTACTTACAGTTCGGTAATTCCTTGAGTGATTTTTTTATGGATTTACGTATCGCTAAGTTTAGGCCCCAACTGAAGGGAAGATTTGAAATTTTTTGCTTCACATTTTTCTTATAAACAACTTTGCCTAAAGATGAAGTTGTATTTGTAAGTTTTCTTACAACAAGAGTTAAGTCAACTTGCTCATAGTTTTTACTATTTTCTAGCGAGGGAACGTTTGTCCGAAATTGGAAACGGTAATCAACGCTATTGACCCATTCTCCTCTTTCATAACCTTTCTTTTTTAGTAATTTTTCGAAAAATTTAACTGTTTTAGTTGAAACTTCGTTAGTCGTGTAATGGTCTGAAAAAATTGACCAGTCATACTTACAATTTTCACTGGCCGAGGAATGATAGGAATTGAGAGCAAAGAATAGAACAAATAGAGTTTTCATGGAGGCCTTTTGGTTTAGGTTATGGATTGAAATACGTCGTGCAAACGTAGTATCAATTAGCTAGATTTTTTTTAGTTGTCAATTTTTTTATTTTACTGAGTTTAAGATTTTAACTCAAAAACAAAGGAGGATGGTGATAGGTAAGTTGCAAATGGTAAGTTGCAAAATTGGGTAAAAATTTAATCGATTTTATGATTTCGTAGTTGTCGGGAAATTGAGATTAATTATTTCCATTCATCAATGAAATAATATTTCTTATTGCCTTTCCATTTTGATCATTGCTGTTCCCTTTCATAAATGTAATTTTAAAGCCTCTTCCCGGACCAATAGAGCCCGAACTCAAATTTTCTATTTTAAAATTTCCTTCATTTTTCAAGACGTTCATCATATTTCGTATCTGTTCCAAGTAATTTGAGGGTAATGATTGAGAATAAATTTCAATTTTAATTTTTCCATCTGGGAAAAAAAGGAAAAGTGCTCCATCAGCTGAGTCATAGAATTTTACATCAAGACCAAAAAGATCATCCTGTATTAAGGCATTGTAATTTCCAAAATTTTCAAAAAAGATAACTTTCAAAAATTTCCAGTGGGAGGCGACGTGCTGCAATTTTTTATTTCGAAGAATTAATGGCTTTAATTGCAAACTAAGAAATTTTTTACCATCTTCATTGATTGGCGAGTTATCACTAGAGAATTCTTCTTGCCAGCTTGAAACTTTGTTACCTTCATTTTTAAAGAAATTTTCGTTTTTTTCTATTATAGATCGTAACGAAAATAATTTCAGCTAAGATAGAGTTTTGAGTTATCGCATCGCTTAAATATTCCGCGAATTTTTTTGGAATCCATCGACATATTTTTTAATTTTTTCTTCGTTAACTTCTTGAGACCTTTCAACGT
>JARXAH010000080.1 GCA_029865945.1 Bacteriovoracaceae bacterium
AGCCTAAACCGGTTGAACTATTTCCTTTAGTGCTGAAAAACGGTTGCATAATTTTATCTTGGATAGTAGGTGAGATTCCCATTCCTCCATCGATGATTTGGATCAAAATGTACTCCGAATGATGGCGATCATCTAATCTAACTTTAATCCATCTCTTCTCTTGGGGGAGGGCCGCTTGGGCATCTACGGCATTGGTAAGTAAGTTGACTAGAACTTGCATGATCTGATTAGGCCTTACCTCTACCATGGGAAGCTCTGGGGGCAAGTCGTTGTAAAGTTCCACTTCATGTTTCATGAGAAATTCTTTGACTAAAACTTTGCATTCATCAACAATTTTTCTAAAGTCCACTTGCTCTAACGATTCATGTTCGTGATTGCGACTCAAGCTTTTCATCGATTTCACAATTTTAGCAGTTCGACCTACGGTCGCCACAATCTTATGTAATTTATCTACAATCTTATCTTTGTTCTTTATGGGATCTTCCTCGATGAAAACTTCAATGATGCTGGCCATTCCCGAAATAATGGTGAGTGGATTATTAATTTCGTGAGCAATACTTGATGACACTTCTCCTAGCGCAGCGAGGTGAGAATTATGCCTGAGTTTATTTTGCTGGATTTCATGGTTGGCCTCCATTAATTTTTTTTCGGTGATGTCTTGATTGAGCCCGATAATTTTATAGGCAGTACCATTTTCATTAAATAAAACTTTGCCCATGCCTTTTATATGTCTCAGGCCCTTGAGGGGATGTTGAATGCGAAATTCAATATCCAGTGGGCGCTTCCCTTGCATACTTTCTTGCAATATAGGAGTTACGCTAACAAGATCTTCTGGAATTAAACAATTACTCCAATCAGAAAAATCGTGTTTAAAATCTTTGGGATTGACCCCACAAATTTCAAACATGGTTTGATCCCAGTTCAGTTTGTTGTCGGACAAATTCCATTCCCAAACACCAAGCCCAACACTATCAAGGGCGATGCGATTTTTTTCTTGAAGCGAAATTAAATTTTTCTGAGTCCCTTTTAACTCTTCCATGACTTCGATGTAATTTGTTAGATCGCGATTCACCCCAATCATTCTCGTTTTTGTTCCTTTATCATCTTGCTCAAAATAGGCCTTAGTAGAAATCCAGCGTATTCCTTTTTCCTGGTGATGAATTCTAAACATTAAGTCATAAGGAGCATTGTGCTTAAGGGAATTTTCTACACTTTGAAGAATGTTCTCTTTGTCTTCTTCGTGTACAAGCGACCACCATAAATCATAGTTAACTGACTTTTCTTTAGGAATTCCATAGAGTGGATACATAGCGTTTTCCCAAAGCAGTTCATTGGTTACTAAGTCCCACTCCCAGAATCCCATTTCCGCTTTTTCTAAAATAAAATTTTGTCTTTTTTCTTTTCTGCGTGCGAGAGAGACATCTTCCATCACGGTGATTAAGATATCGAGATTTCCCTCTGGTTTAAAGTGGATCATGTGCTGTTTTTTGATCAGAATTTCTTCTTGTTGGAAATTCCAGATCTTCTCTTCCCTATTCAAGATGGGTTGTTTCTCACGCATCAAGATTTCATCAAATTTTCTTTTCTTGGCAGCAACTTCGAGCGGGAAAATTTCAAAATCCGTCTTTCCTAGAATTTCTTCAGCGGTGATGCCATATAATTCTGCGCACTCTGCGTTCCAAATCACATAGCGCAAATCATCGTCAGGATCTTTGGCGTAAACAGGAACACGAATGCTATCCCAAAAGGGTTTATAAGGTTTTTTATTCATGATGAATTGGTTATCGGATTTTTTTTAAATTTATTAAATATTTTCGGATTTGAAAGTAAGAGATTTACTCGTAAAACCTGATAGTTTTAGTTGGGCAGAATAAAATAAAAAGGGAGTATCTCTTAGTGTATTGACCGCGCATACTTCGAAAAAATAAGATCCCACGGCCATTGTTCCCATGAGGGCCCTGCTTAAAAATTCTTGTTTAAGCGAATACCTTGAACCCACTAAATTTTGGGAAGGGGCCACGATTTGGCTTCTCGTACCATCTGGCAAAATGAATCTGATGCTTACGTTTCCTAGCTTATCTGTTTCAGATTTGTAATCTTGAAATCTAATGTCAAAAGAAACAGTGGCCGCAAAAATTTGAAAAGTGCTTGTTTGTGAATTCGAGGGAACAGTAATTTTTTTGATCGCACAACTTTTATTGGCCGAAAAATTCACGGGTGAATTTCCTGTTTTAAGTAACTGAGGGTAATCCACCACATCAGGCAATAATTTGTAGCTGGGAGACTTGGCCATTTTAATCGCCTTATAAGCATCGACGGCACCAAACCCCACATAGCGATTAAAATAATATCCTGCTGCATTGACGGAAGTGTTAGTGATTTTTACCGATCCATTAGTTGTTTCGGCTGTTAAATCCAGTGGGGTGGCCGTTCTCGCTAAAATGTATTGCACGTCTTGATAGCGAAGGGAGGGATTCGCGTTCACCATGAGCGCCGCAACTGCTGAGACCATGGGGGTGGCAGCGGAAGTTCCATTGAAGCTTGAAATAATCGCTTCATTGAGGCCTAAGGTCGTAATGCCTGCTCGGTTAGAAGCGTCATTGCCACCAAAAGCAGAGACTAGCAAATTGGCCCCAGGGTTGGAGTAGGTAGCGGGTTTGCCATTTCCTGTGAGCGCACCGATCACTCCTATTTGAATATTGCGAGAGAAGGGATCGCGATTGGCATCGCCTTGTTTATAATCATAACCTTCATTTCCGGCCGCTTTAAAGTAGGATTTTTTATTTGTTTCGGCCGTGATACTAACCGCGGCATTGATCATATCGTAGCCGTCACTAGCAGTTGAGTGAGTAATGGAGGTGGTGTTGGATCCAAAGCTTCCGTTCCAAATTTGAGACTTTTGACTTCCCAGAATATTGATCCAATCCATGATGTTGGCCGTGTCTCGGCAATAGGAAATTAAATTGTCTGCACTAATAGAAACTTCTGGCGCAATGCCGGCCACGCCCCAATTATTATTAGCATTGGCCGCAATGATTCCAGCGACTCCCGTGCCGTGGGCCGCACCAGAGGAGCTGGCCTTATTTTCATCATTGGTCGGTGTTGGATTATTGGAGCCTGCGCGGCAAAGATCTCGCGACTCACTTAAATTTACTCTTCCACCAAAATCTCGGTTATTAACATCCATGCCACTGTCAGTGATGTGAACTTTGACTCCACTGCCGCGAATATTTTGAAACGTTTGATCAGTATAAAAAGCATAGAGATTGAGATCGGCGCCCGTATTTCCTCTAGCAAAAAATCCTCCGCCCGTTTGATAAGGCAAAAAGAGAGGAACCTTTTGTCCCAAATTTCCAAAATGCCATTGGCACTTAGAATAAGGATCGTTCCATGGCCAGGGCGAGGTTGTAGATGTTGTCTCCATGCACGAAATATTATTTCCAGTGGTTCCTGTGGTGACGATTCTTGCGTTAAGGGGATTATCAAATTCTGTTGTTCCAGATCCATCGGCAGGATTCGCGGGAGGCGCCGGCAAGGCAGTCACAATAGATTGATCAGCTCCCCCTAAATTTACGTCGTTAGCAATAGAGACAGCGTCATAGGCATTATCATTTTTTCCACCCTTATCCGAATAGCTACAGCTAAAGATAAGTGCAAACAAGAGATAAAAAAATTTAGGCAAACGAAAAAAATTATTCATCGCCCTCACTTATCGTCCTTTTTGCGAAAAAATTGATCAACAGATTGCCCCATAAAGTTGGCAAAGGTTAGAGTTATTCCCTAGACGGATAAATGTTCTTCTCACCATAATTTCCTTTGATGAAAATGTATTCAAAGGAGGAATTAGTGAAACAATTTTGGTTTTTATCTTGGCTTTTAGTTTTTTCCCTCGAGGCGCTTGCCTACTTTCCAAAATCTTTTAAATTATCCAATACCGCAGGTGATGTGGCCGTTTTTGTGGATTTTAAAAAAGCAGATTATTTTATCGAATACAATGTGCAAAAAGGTTTAGCGAGCTATAGGGCACAGATTGAATTTGTACAAAAAGAATCAGGGCATCCCATTTTTGATGTCGTGAGTCTTCCTAGTTCTGTTCTCTTGAATAATAAAGTGGTCAATCAAAAGGAAATTTCTACTCCCAACAACGAATCAAAAGTTCGCATCGTAGATGTGATCAGTGAACCAGGCACCTACCGCCTTGAGGTAAGGGGATCGATTACGAATCTTGTCAGATTTGAAGCGGACCAATCAGGTGTGCGTGCCGCCCATTGGACCAGTGATTTAGATGATCGTCAGTATCTCGAGAGTTTTCTTCCCTCCAACTATGAATTTGATCAATATAAAATGATTTTTCATGTAAAAGTCATCGGCGCTCTTAAGGCCCACAAAATTTATAGTAATGGTGTGGTGACCAAAGACGGTGATAACAATCATTTTGTCGTAGAATTTCCAGCATATTTTACGAGCTCATCAGGCTTTTATCACCTAGCTCCCGAAGGTGTTTATGCGGAGAAAAATTTTATTTTTCCGTCTCTTTCTGGGGAGAAGATACCAGTTACCGTGTATGGGCCTGAAGGCCGAACAAATTTTACGACTTACCAAGCGAACACTTTAAAAACCCTCGAGGAATTGGAAGGGGATTACGGAAATTTTAAACATAAAAAAGTAGTCATCTTCAACAATGGTTCTGGAGGAATGGAGTATTGTGGCGCGACGATGACGGATCTTTGGGCACTAGCTCATGAGTTAACTCATAGTTATTTTGCTAGAGGGATTCTTCCGGCCAATGGGAATGCGGGATGGATTGATGAGGCCATTGCTAGCTGGAGAGATGATGGCTACCCAAGGCGCACTTCGCTCTTAGGAAATGCGGGAATGGCGTCCCATCCTTACTATACGAGAGATACTGATGAGGCGGCCTATAATTTTGGGGCCGACTTTATGGCCTACTTAGATGGGAAATTAAATGCACTCAATGGTGGTGGTTTAAAATCATTTTTAAAATACATGATTGAAAATAAATTGTTTACTCCCTACACGACAGAAGATTTTGCGTCGTGGATGAGTTCTTTTTATTCAGAAAATTTAGTTCCAGATTTTCAAAAATATGTTTACCGTAATTCTGCTCTTCCAAAAGATAAAAATATTTACCCTCAAAAATTGAGGCGTGCCGTTCATAAAAAGCAATCACTCAAAGATCTAGAAAAATATTTGTAATCAAATCTGCAACCAGTAATCCTCAAGTTGCCAGTTAAAATGGGCAACTTGATTTTTTTTGAAAATCGTTAATCTCTTGAAATCATAAACCAATGGAAGAATCGTTTCATTTTTTACACGTATGCCCAGCATAATTTAGTGAGGTGTATTTAGAAATAATCACCGCTATTTACCAGGGGTACTTTATGTTTCGAGTTTTTTTTTCCTTAATCACTTTACCTTTTTTTCTCTTCTCTTGTTCTGAGCGATCCTCCACACCTTCAGCAACTTCAAATTCTGACAATTTAATAGAGACTGATGGGGGAGTGGATTTTGTTTATGTCGCTGGGGCCGATGTGATCTCCTACATAAGAAAAGACGTGCAAATAGGAACGGAAACAGCACCCGGAGGGCCTGGCAATCTGAAAACTAATACACCTCCGGTTAACAACAGTGTTGTTAAGTGCTATTTAGATGGTAAAAATCTTGCCGCTCCAGATGCGCTTCTCTTTGATCCCTTAGCTAATGATTATTTAAGTGGATATAATAAAGGCGAATTAGTCATTGGGGATTTACAGGCTTCCAGCAAGCTTTCAGTTGTTACTTACAACGGCACCGATCATCTAAAACTCCCCACTGCATGCGATTCTGGTGTAACAACCGCTGAGTATCTCGCAGGAAATAATCAAAATTTTTCTTACAATATTTATTACCGAGAAGTGATAGATGGAGAGTACGTTTATACGCTTCTTGATAGCGGCACCTTTAGTATTCACTATCGTAAAGAGTAATTTATAATCAAGTCGCATGATTTTTTTAAGGCCAATGAATTTACTTGATCCACTCTTTTCTTCGGGCCCAAAAATAAATAAACACGCTGACTGCTAATAACAAGAGGATCGCAAACCACTTGCCCCACCACGCTTGAAAACCGGGAATGTCGGAAAAGTTCATTCCAAAAAACCCCACAATTAAATTTAGCGGCAAAAAAAATAAAGAAATCACGGTCAGCATGCGCACGACTTCATTGGTCTTATGGCTGGCCTCATTGGTTCGCTGAGAAGCGAGGGCCAGGTTATGAGAGAGTAATCCATGAATATTTTCACTTAAATCGTCTGAATAAATGTACCACTTTTCTAGATGCCCTTTAGCGTACTTAAAATGATCTTGCATGGTTGGTGGGGCCAAGTTGATAAGTTTATCTACGACTTCGACGTGCATGCGCAACATGCGCTTAATGAGAGAATTCTTTCTCTTCAAATAATGTCCCGCGCGCAAATCAATTTGCGCTTCACTATCGGCCATGAGCGCCGTTTCTAAATTCTCTAGTTGATCGAAATAGTCTTCCATCGGAGATTGATAAGTATTGGTGACCGCCTCAACTATGTCGTGAATGAGCATGTATTGAAGTTCTGACGCTTGATGATTAACAGTTTGCAAAAGGTGAGTATCGTTGTGCCATTTTTCTCTGAGCCTGTGAACGTAGAGTAAGTCAGTGCGGTGAATGGTTAAGACAAATCCCGCGCCATAAAAGATGGCAAGCTTTCTGGTTAAGGTTCTTACGCTATCCGCATCAGATCCCGATTGATCGTCGTAGGCCCTGAGCACCATGAAAAATACGCGGCCGATGCGATCAATTTTTGGCAAGTGTTCCGGCCCTAGGCAGTCTCTTAAGAATTTTTTATCTAGATGGTAAGTTTTAGAAAATTCATAAACTTCTTTAGAACTGGGATTAATTAAATCCACCCACACGAGTTCGCCGGGAACAATTTCAATTTTGGAACGATGAGCTTGCATTACCTAAGTATGGCAGGATTTATCTACTCCTAAAAGTAGGAAATAAATACTAAGGGATGTCGCAATTCACAGATGTCCCAGTGGCCGGGTTGGTGTCTAAGCAAATTTTAAAATCATCGAGCACACCCTTGGTTTGGGTAGAATAAGAGGAGCTTGCATTCCAATCACCGCCCAACACTTGCAATTGCTTTTGCCAAAGGTTTGGAGAATCAAAAGAGTCATTCTTTTTGCTCGCCGTCGCCCACGTCCAAGTGTAGTCAGGAAGGAAGGAGGAATCGATACACTCCGTTGGCCAAGTAGGGGAATTAGAACTGCTGCACCCCGGCCCTTTAATGCTGATCCCGCAAGCAGGCGCAAGGCCTGCAATAAATTTATTGGCCAAATTAATGGAGTAGCTTCCTGGGACATAGGTAAAAGTCGTAGGCCCAATGGTGGCCGTAGGCGCGTCTCCTGAGGCGGGATCACAAGATTCCACTGTGATGGTATAGCGATAGGTTGTGGCCGCCATTTTTTCAAAAACATATCGACAAGTAATGGTTCCATACACAGAAGAATCGATGCTCGCATCGGCGCTTTGACTTGATACGGCCCGCGTATAATAGGTGACTTTGTTGTAATTTCCGGAAGTATTTTCTTCAATATAAAAAACGGGAATATTGGGTGGATTAGCGGTACTAAAATTTAAACTGTAGATCATATCATAAATCATCATTCCGGAAGTCCCACTAGAATACATGGTTGAGTTAATGTCATTGACGTGCTCGACATAATTTTTATAAGGATCACCAGGTGCAACAATGGTTAGGTAAGCACTGCCCTGAGAAGTGGAGCTACTGCTACTAATCGCCCAGTTTCCATCACCCCACAATTTTAAACCCGACTTCCCTTGAATACCTAGGAAATTAGTGGCGGCCATGGAGCAAACTGAGGACGTAGGAGTGGCCGTAGGCACCGCTGCGCCACTGCAATTAATGTCGACTGGCCCTGTAGGTGAATTGAGGTTCAAGTTTAAATAATTTGTCGCGCAAGATGAGGAAGCTTGGTCGAATCCCAACATGAGCTGTGTTGTTGTTAGGGCCGAGCAAATAAAATTTCCGGAAGCATCAAAACCCATGAGGAGTTCATTGCTCGCACAAGGAGAATGGTAGGTTGATCCTGTTTTATCCACACATAAATCGGGATAGTATTTATATTTTCGGTCAGAACTACTTAAAAGAAAGCCATAGACAAACTTATTGGTGTCACAGTTATTCGTGGTGTCCAGGCCAATGTGGTAGCAGGTTTGGGTGGCATCATCTCCGACGGCACCGGTCCCGTTGCAAGTCATGTCGTAGATGGTTTGGTTATAGTTATTATCCATAGAGAGACATTCAATAACGGTGTTGGTGGTCGTATCGTAGCTCATGTAGAGAGGAAAGCTACGAGTCACCGTATTGGATCCCAAGATATTGTTTAGGCCGTCGCTGTTGGTTCCCGACGTAAATGTGATGGTCATGTAGACAGCATCTTTATCTGTATTAAGGTAATCAATGTTGTAAGAAAATCCGCTGACGGTGGCATTAGTGCCCATCTCGCCCGTGGTATAGAGCGTGTTCCCATTGGCATCTAAAAACGTAGTTCGATCAGTCGCCAAGGGAATGCTGGTACCTGGAGGAAAGTTAACGGCACATACTTCTTGTATTTGGGATTGGTGATACATTTGGTTGACGAAATTTTCTACTTCATCAAAATTTTGTAAACCCCGAGTATATTTTTTAGTGGTTTGCATGAGTGTTCCCACGGTGAGTGAGAGGGCACCGACGATGCCTAAGGCCGCAAGTATCTCAACTAAAGAAAATCCGGAATTTTTATTTAGTCTCTTTAATGTTTTCGTTTCAATCATGATACGTCTCATCTCAATTCATCCCATTTTCCTAGGGCACTTTATATCCATTGAAAATACAAGGCGGTACATTAACGAGCGAGGTACAGGCAGGTGGCCCGGCAGAATAAGTGGCCACAGTCACATATTGAGTGGTGGTTCCGCATAAACATCTTGCTTGAAGGGTCGTGCCAACTGGGATGTCATTTCCGGTGGTGGCCGTACCGCTGGCAGCAGAGGCCACAAAGACGGTGTTCGGTGGACAGGTGTCTGTTGTACCAGAGGTGATTTGCTTAAGCCCGCCTTCGGCGCCAGATTGGCAAAGATTTCTATCGCTGGCGTCATCTACCGAGCTTAGGCAATATTTCGTTCCGTTATTACAAACGGCGATAAGGGACGTGTAATCGGGGGCGGGAATCGTGGGAGTGTTGGTCGGGGTATTAGTGGGCGCCGTCGTGCTTCCAGGGGCCGAAGTATTAGTGGGAGAGGGAGATGCGGTACTGGTGTTCGTGGCAGTCGGGCTAAAGGTATTAGTCGGTGTGTTTGTAGGAGTAGGTGTGGGAGTGGGTGTGTAGGTACCGCCCGGACAAATGCCTGCGTCTCCATAGGCACATGGGGTGGGTGTGGCCGTTCGTCCACTACCTGGGCAACTAAGATCACCGTAATTGCAAGATGTGGGGGTGGCGGAGGCTCCGCCAGAATCCCCACCCGAAGCTTCCCCTGAGGCCCCACCGGTTAATCCTGAGGTGGTCGTTCCCGTTGTTGTCCCTGCCATAATGGTCGACCCAAATTGAGAAATCAAAATTAATGATAGTGTAAGAGACAAAATAATTTTATGTGCCATATTCATTCCGATTCATTTCATTTTGCTTTAGCTCTCATTACTTTTTTTTACGGTGAACAGGCTTTTTCTAAGCTAATGCAATAAATATTTCCGACCATAGTTCCACAATCTTGACCTTCCGAAATTTCAATCCAACTACTTCCAGCGCTAGAAAATCTGCCTGTTTCTGCATTGCCACTTGTCCAACCAGAGCAATCCTGCCCCAGTGAACCAGTCTCTGAAGTACCAGTCCAAATAAAATCAGGTGCTGTTGTCGGCATGCCATCAGAGTCATATTGTATTGCATTATTGATAATCCCATCCCACATATCTGCCCAAGAGGAGGCCACGGAAAGTTCGCCGGCAAGTTTTTCCACTGTGGCAAATGCCCCTGTACTGTCAAAACCAGGAGTATTTTCAAGGTTACCTTTGGCCCCATAGCCGCCTCCAGCGATTAAGGCAACATAAGTCATTGTTAGCCCTGCAGCCACTGAAGATTCGCTACATATACTTGCAGAATTTAAAGCGAGTTCAGTACCTAGAACTGCGCGAGTGGAAACAAACAAACGATGTGTTCCCGAACTAACTCCGTCCTCACTAGTACACGCTGTGGGTGATGCTGTAGGCGTTGAGGTAGGCGTCGCAGTCGCCCCGCTCGTTGGTGTACTCGTAGCTGTTGGCGTAGGTGTGGCGGTCACACATGCCTGTCCCACACTGACACAATAAAAGTGTAAAGTTTGATTACAAGCTGTGATGCCATTATTGAGCCAAGTCGCTGTGCTCGAATTTAAAAGTCCAGCTAATGCTCTTGACATTACTGAGCTTGAGGCCCAGTTGTTGCAAGTCTGTGATGAGGCCGGTGATGAGGCCACACCTAAATTTCCTGATCCGGTCCAAACTGCATCTGTTGCGCCCCCCGAAATATCAAGTCCGCTCTCAGAAAATTTTATCGGACAAGCAATACTTGTGGTGTCCCAAAAATCTACCCAGCTCGTCGCCACTTGGCAGTTTGTTGAGGGTGAACTGTGGGTATAATAATCGCCATCAGTGTTGATCAATCCTTCTAGCCGGGCCTTGGCACCGACTGTGTGATCTTGTGCAACAATCGCCTTATAACTCATGGTCAAACCAGCACTGACCGCCAAGGAATCGCATCTAGTATCAAAACCTGTGGCCCCTGCTCGATTTCCATTTGTCGTTGCGCTACTCACGAACACTCGGTGTCCACCGCTTGGAACACCATCTTGGGTGCAAGCTGCGGTTGGTGTGGAGGTAGGTGTCGCTGTCCCAGTTGCCGTTGGGGTTGATGTAGACGTCGGTGTATTCGTGGGCGAAGAGCTCGGGGACGGACTTGGAGTGGGTGTGGGCGTAGGTGTAGGCGTAGAAGTCGCTCCCCCGGTAAAGGCCAAATTTATTAAAGAGCTATTTTGAACGATATTGATGGTCGTCTGCGAGGTGCTATCGACGTAAGGGTTGTTAAAAAAGGAGAGAAGTTCGGTGTAAGCAAGCTGCGAGCACACGAGTCCTCCCTCAGAAGTTACGCCGCGCAAAACTTGATAGTTCATGCAATCTTTGGCGTTGATGACAGTCGAGGTATCGCAGGTCGGGCGATATAAATAAATATTGGAGGCCGCGTTGGTGCCATCTAAGTAAAAACCTTTCACGTAACCTGGAGAGCAGCTCTGATCGGAGTATCCAATATGATTACAAATATCATCAAAGGCATCAAAGGTTCCCATCGCATTAAAGATGGTGGCCGGGCCTTGGCAAAGTTTATCCATAGACTGTTCACTGGAGCCCCAATCGTAGCCATGACACGAAACAATTTTACTAGTGGTACTATCGATAATCACGTTGAGCGTAAGGGAAAAAGAAAAGGTTTGGATTTTTCCGGCATCACTTGAATTTCGATAATTGGTCCCTGTAACTGTAAGGGATGCCCTGGTGGTATCGATCAGCGCCGTGCTGATCGTATCAATAAAAACATTACTTCCGAAGCTGCTGGTCTTGGTGCTGGCAGCGATCACCACATCGTCATCCGTTTCCACAATGGAGGTGAGGGATCTCGTCGCATCTTGAAGTCTAAAATTATAATTACAATTATCTTGATCAGCTAAAAACCAGGCCAAGTTGGATTTGATTTGCGCGATTTGCGCATCACTATTGAAACTATTGCTTACTTGTTGAAATTCTAAATAAAGTTGACCGGTAAAAAGGGCAACAATAGACATGAGTGCTACTGCTACCAGTAGTTCAATGGCTGAAATTCCCTTTTCATTTTTGAAATATTTTTGTGCAGGCACAATACTATTGAATCGAAGAAAATCTTCTTTGTCACCTACACAGTTTAATTGAGTGTTTTAGTTCGTTTAATTATTGAAGCAGAGACGATTTTAAAAAATCTCTATTCATGCGAGCGATATGCTCCACACTAATTCCTTTAGGACATGCGGCCATACATTCCGAATGATTGGTGCAATTTCCAAATCCCATTTCATCCATTTTCGCTACCATGGATTTCACTCTTGAAGCGGCTTCTGGTTGTCCTTGAGGAAGAAGCGATAATTGAGAAACTTTTGCGGCCACAAAGAGCATCGCAGAACCATTTTCACAAGCGGCCACGCAAGCGCCGCACCCAATACATTGGGCCGCATCCATCGCTTCATCTGCGACGACTTTCGCAATGGCCGTTCCATTGGCGTCTGGCGCACTTCCGGTATTGACCGACACAAAACCGCCGGCGGCCATAATCTTATCAAAAGCGGAACGATCGACTACGAGATCTTTCACCACCGGAAACGCTCTTGAGCGCCACGGTTCAATCACAATTTCATCGCCATCTTTGTACTCGCGCATGTGCAGTTGGCAAGTTGTCGTGAGCAGTTGGGGGCCGTGGGCGTGGCCGTTAATCATGAGACTACACATCCCACAAATTCCTTCGCGGCAATCGTGATCAAAGGACACCGGTTCTATTTTTTCTTTCATCAGTTTTAAGTTGAGTTGATCGAGCATCTCTAAAAAAGACATATCAGGAGAGACGTCACTTAAAGTATAAGACTCCATTTTGCCTTTCTCTTTGTTGGAGGCCTGCCGCCAAACCTTTAAATGGATCGTCATGTTATTTTTATTACTATTATTCATGGTCTATCCTTTTAGTTTTATTTATAACTTCGAGTGGAGAGTTTTACATTTTCAAATTCCAATTTTTCTTGGTGGCGATTCGGCGCTTTATCCACACCTTGAAATTCCCAGGCCGCCACGTGACAGAAATTTTCATCATCGCGCTTCGCTTCTCCGTCCTCTGTTTGAAATTCATCTCTAAAGTGTCCGCCGCAAGATTCGTTACGCTCGAGCGCGTCTCTCGCCATCACTTCACCCAGTTCTAAAAAGTCGCTCACTCGAAACGCGCGAATCAGTTCAGGGTTGAAACCTTTCGCTGAACCAGGCACGTTCACATTTTGATGAAATTCGTGGCGCAATTTTTGAATATCACTGATCGCTTTTTTTAGGCCCGCTTCGCTTCTAGACATACCGACTGAGTCCCACATAATTTTTCCTAAATCTTTGTGGTACTCCATGGCGCCTTTGCTGCCTTTTATATTTAAAAACTTATTTTCCCTAATGAGGGAAGCTTCGGTCGCTTCTTTGAACGCCTCGTGATTGGTTTCAATTTTCTTAGAAGCACTCGCGGCCAAGTAATTTCCAATAGTGTAAGGAATCACAAAATATCCGTCCGCTAGTCCTTGCATGAGCGCGGATGCTCCCAAGCGATTGGCACCGTGATCAGAAAAATTCGCTTCACCCAAAACATGGAGTCCAGGGATAGTGCTCATTAAATTGTAATCGACCCATAGACCACCCATGGTGTAATGTACGGCGGGAAAAATACGCATGGGGACATCATAAGGATTTTCCGCAGTGATACGTTGGTACATATCAAATAAATTTCCGTATTTTCCTTCGACCACACTTTTTCCATCTCTTTGGATGGCATCTTTGAAATCTAGGTAAACAGCGAGCCCACTACTGCCGACACCACGGCCTTCATCACACATATTTTTTGCTTGCCTTGAAGAAATATCTCTCGGCGCTAAATTTCCAAAGCTGGGATAAATTCGCTCTAAATAATAATCTCTTTCTTCTGCTGGAATTTGGTCAGGAGGCCTTGTGTCTCCCACCTTTTTAGGAACCCAAACACGTCCATCATTTCTTAACGACTCACTCATGAGAGTGAGTTTCGCTTGGTTTTCGCCGTGGACCGGAATACAGGTGGGATGAATTTGGGTGTAACAAGGATTTCCAAAGAACGCGCCCTTCTTGTAGGCCGCCCAATTAGCACTGGTGTTACAGGCCATCGCGTTTGTTGATAAGTAGTAAACATTTCCATAGCCGCCGGTCGCTAAAATGACCGCATCGGCCGCGTGGGATTCATATTCGCCTGTGATTAAATTTTTAAAGACGGCACCCTTGGCGTGGCCGTCGACTAAGACGAGCTCCGTCATTTCGCGACGGGGATATAATTTAACTTTCCCAAGACCAACCATGCGCATGAGAGCAGAGTAAGCGCCTAGGAGTAATTGTTGTCCCGTTTGTCCTCTGGCATAAAATGTTCTTGAAACTTGCGCACCACCGAAAGACCTATTGGAGAGTGTGCCGCCGTATTCGCGAGCGAAAGGGACACCTTGCGCCACGCATTGATCAATGATGGAGGTAGATACTTGCGCGAGCCGATAAACGTTGGCCTCTCTCGCACGAAAATCTCCACCCTTAATGGTGTCATAGAAAAGCCTTTGAACGGAGTCGCCATCATTTTGATAATTTTTGGCCGCATTGATTCCCCCTTGGGCCGCAATAGAGTGGGCGCGCCGTGGAGAGTCTTGAATGCAAAAGGCCGATACTTCATAGCCAAGTTGCGCGAGTGAGGCGGCCGCGGATGATCCCGCGAGTCCAGTGCCCACGACAATAATTTTATATTTTCTTTTGTTGGAAGGGTTGATCATTTTACTTTGAAACTTATGCTGGTTCCATTTTTGATCAATGCTACCAGAAGGAACTTTGGAATCTAATTTATGAGAAGACATAATTACCTCATTTACATTTATTGGAGATGACACCAGATACTTAAAAATATAAATCCTGCTGGAACACCAAAAGCAAAAATTCTTGATCCACACTTGAGCCACTGGCCAATTTGTTTGCTTCTTATTCCTAGAGATTGAAAGGAGGATTGCACACCGTGGGCCAAATGCATGGCAAGTAAACTCATCGCCACGCAATACCAAACCAGCGACCAAATATTTTTAAAAAATTCGATAACAGTTCGGTAGACGTCTCGCATCTCCACGCCTTCCACTTGCGTCATATAAACAGACCCAAACTTAAATTGAGTTAAGTGTAAAACCAAGAAAACTAAGATCGCAATTCCGGTATACGGCATGGTGGAAGAAAAAATATTTTCACCCGGGCCAAAAGTTTTTTTCTTAACATATTTTTGGGGGCGGGCCATTTTATTTTCCCAGTTGAGCTTCAAGGCAAGCCCTAAGTGCACAAGAAAAATAACGCCTAATATCGCTTCGGCCACATAAATGAGGGACGTAGAGGTCAACTTGTGTGCATAAGAATTAAATGAGTCAGGGCCCATGAGGAGCAAAAGATTTCCGGCCAAGTGGCCTAGTAAAAATCCACAAGAAAGGAGGCCAGTGATCGCTACTAAATATTTTCGTCCCACCGAAGTTTGGAGGATGAGAAAAGAAAACTTTGGGCCGCTGGGTGCCGCATCGCCCGTTTCAGATGACATAGAGACTCCTCATAAATCCTAAAAATTTTTAAGAATAATAAATGATATTTTTTCATCTTAATCCTTAAGAACCATTTTTTAAAGAGGAGTATAAAGATAGCGCCCTAGTTCTTTGCGTTTCGTACTCAACTATTTTATTCGGATACGAGCGGGGAAGATCGGTGGCGCTATGAATATTTTTCAAAGCGGTGTCCTTCAATTCAGGGCAAAACTTTTTGATGTAGAGGGCATCTGGATCAAATTTTTCTGACTGGGTATAAGGATTAAAGATGCGAAAGTAGGGTTGTGCATCGGTGCCGGTACTTGCACACCATTGCCATCCCCCATTATTGGCAGCTAAATCGAAATCTAGTAATTTCTTGGCAAAATATTTTTCTCCCAGTCGCCAATCAACGAGCAATGTCTTCACTAAAAAGACGGCGGTAATCATGCGAAGTCGATTGGGCATCATGCCGTTTTGGTTTAAGTCGCGCATGGCACAATCAACGATGGGGTATCCCGTTTTGCCTTCGCACCAGGCATGAAAATGCTCCGTGCTTCCCGGCCAAACGATTTGGTCGTATTCGACTTTATAGCTACCACCCACCACGTGAGGGTTTTGATCAAGAATGCCTTGGTAAAATTCTCTCCAAATCAGCTCGCTTAGCCAGGTTTGAATATTTTCATTTTTGAAACTTTCATCTTCCAAGAGTTTTCTCACCAGGTGTCTTATGGACACGGTTCCGTGCCTTAAGTGGACGGAGAGGTGGGATGTGCCTTCAAGAGAGGGAAAATCGCGCGCCACTTTGTAGCTCAGAATTTTTTTTGAAAATGTTTTCCAAAGCTCCGTTGCTCCGGTGGTACCAGCGCCAAGAAGTGATTTTGTTTGATGGAAACCGATGATGTCCCACCAACGATCATCAGAAATATTAGGCCATTCGCTTTGATTTCCTTGGAGAACTTTAAAATCAATGGAAAAATTGGAGAGCGCTTCATCTTGGGAAAGTAGTAATCGTTGTATCCACTGATTCTTGTAGGGTGTAAATACTTTAAAAGGAAGTCCTTGCTTGGATAAAATTTCAGGGGACTCAAAAATAATTTGATCTTTAAAAATCAAAAAATTCAAACCCTCCGTTTGGAGGGCGGCCTTTACTTTTTCATCTCTCAATTTCGCGTAGGGTTCGTAATCGCGGTTAGCATACACGTGGGTCGCGCCCAACTGTTTTGCGAGCTTAGGAATTTCGATGACAGGATCTCCATAACAAACGATCAAAGAGGCGAGCGGATTTTTTTCTTTGATTTTTATTTCCAGATCTCGCAAGGATTCTAAAATAAAGGTGACTCGACGATCATATTTATCTGATAGATGATTCAGGATGTGTGAATCAAAATTAAAAATAATTTGTACTTGAGTGTGATTTTGAGTCGCTTGCGAGAGAGCGTGGTGATCATACGCTCTTAAATCGCGGCGTATCCAAACAAGGGCCAAGGTTTTATGAGCTTTTGTCATGATGTGCCTCAAAAGATGGTCAGTAGAAGAGTGGATAAAGTCTAAACACTCAGAGCTCAAATGTTAATGAAATTGAGAAGTTGGGATGAAGAATAAAAGATACTTAAAAAAATAATCACAATTAGCTTTACAATAATAAAAGAAACCTACCATCCCCCGATGTATGGGTAAAAAGAGTAAAAGCGTAAAGGAGAGATTATGAAAACTAAAAAATTGCTTAATGCAGTGAAAGGTTACTGGAATGATCAAAGTGGACAAACATCCACGGAGTACATTTTATTAATCGTAGTGGTCGTTGCTTTAATTTCAAAATTTAAGGCAGGACTAGTGGGAGCGATTGATCCTCTCATTAATAAGATTTTTGGTGAAGAAGTTAATAAATTGATGGGCCCATAAAACAGTCTTAAATTTAAGTTGAAAAAACTTTAGATTGTCCAAGGGGACATTTATGTCGATAGAAATATTAGTATATAGTTTTTTGCTTGTGCAGGCCTTCTTTGTAAGCCTTGTGGATATCAAGCATAAAATGATTTCGAATCATTGGATCTATTTAAATTTAGCTTGTTTCGGGATATTGTTTTTTCTTTATCCCCATATCTATAGCGTAAGTATTACGCCGTTTCTCATGGCCTCAACATTTTTAGCAGTAGGATTTGTTCTCTACTTTCTAAAAGTGATGGGCGCGGGAGATTCAAAGTATTTGTTCACGTTCTTCTTACTCATCCCGCCACCTTGGCTAGATGGAGCATTTTTTGATTTGCTCGTTTGCACGATGGTGATTGGAAGCTTTTCTCTTTTTACAACGATCGCACAAAATTTTCAGCGCATGTCCTTGTACGCGAGGACTGGATACATTAGGGGGTTTCGCGAGTGTTTAGGGACTAAGTTTCCTTTTGCACCCGTGATTTTAATATCATGGGCCTGGCTTGGAATTAAAGTATTCTATCTCGGCCTATGATTTTTTTTTTTTTTGAATTGAATTAAATTAAACTAAAGATGAGAGAGGAATTTAACTATTCCTCTCTTTTAAAAAAAATCCTAAACCTGTAAGTAGTGCACCAGTCGTCCACATCCAAAAATCACTTTCGATAAAATAGGAATAACCAAAAAGTAAAATTCCGATCACGACTAACCCGTTATTTAAATCTTTGCGGCCTCTTTTAAAAAAATAAATTCCCAGAGTGCTGAAAATTAAACTTGCCAAAATTCCGCTGAGTGAAAAATTCATATTCGTCCTTTTCGCAAAATTACTTTATTTACGAACTAAAGAAAAACTTCTTAAATATACTGGTGCAGGTTTGGTTTTCAAGAAGGAGAACGAGCGGTGAGACGCTGAGACGTGCTCCTGCACGTCGCAAGCGACGAATCCCGAAGTTCGACGCACTGGAAAATCAAAACCGCATCAGTATAGATTGATCTAGCATAGAACGTT
>JARXAH010000091.1 GCA_029865945.1 Bacteriovoracaceae bacterium
GCACCAACTCCATCAGGTACTGCGACGCCTGGTCCAACAGGAACGGCAATGGCCTGTGTGGGAACAAGAGGGGTGATTTGCAAAGGAGGTTACGGCGCACCGGGAACGGGAGGGAAAGAAATTCCTGCGAAAGTAGTTTTCTTAAATCCTGCGGGAAGTAAGCTCACCCAAAATGCACAATCGATGGCCGTGCAAATTATTGATAAGGCGAATAGGGAACTTTTGTTCGATGGACATCAGCACCTAAAGTTTAAACTCAAAGAGGCCGTAGAGTTGCCAGAGCCTTCGATTGCCACGATTCAAAATTCGTCGGCAATGACTGCTCAGTACGGTGCCACCGATGCTTATGTATTGGTACTCGTCAATGATATCCCTGGAGGAACGGCAGGTTACTCTCCTGGTTTGCGAATTGATTGGAAGTCCAAACAATCCATTGTGGTAATGGAGTATCGCTTAGTGGCCAATGGAGTAACGGTGTTAGTACATGAATTACTACATGGAATGGGTGCCCCTCATACCACTGACGGAAACGGCGGACAAGACAATGTATTCCCCAATGGAATTCAGCGCTACTCAACGATTGTAGGAAATACCCCTCCACTGATTTACAATTTTGACATTTTTCTAGAAGACGTCATGAGTTACGAGGGTGTTCGAAATGTGGGAGGTTTCAATTGGGATACGAGAACGATCATGATGTGGTATGTAACCAATTATCCTCTATTTAAATCGAATAGTGACTCTGCGATGAATGGTGCTTACTCCAACATTCTTAATGAATATTATTCGAGATTCGTTAAATGATAAATAAATCTTTATTTTTAATCATTTCAATGTTGATACTTTCTGCAAATTCCCTTTTTGCTGCCGCATTAACGGATACGGAACTCGGCCGATACTTAACTTCCATTCATGATGTGGATTGGAAAACGTTAACGGAACGTTACTCTCAGAATCCTCAAGCATTAAAAAATCGTCTCGCTTTGATCATTGCTAACCCCCAAAAAGAATTGCCTCAATTAGATGGGTTTCAAAATCGATTCGCTTGGGAAAATGCCATCCGCGGTTATGGCCATTTAGCAGATCGTAACTCTAAGGGAAATCTCTCCTCGAGTGAAGTAAAGTATTATCAGCAAATTCAAACCCGAGTAGAAAAATATGAAGACAATTATGGAAAAATTGCCTTAATTGAGTCGCTTAAAAATACGGGAACCGCGGACGCTTTAAGAATGCTTGGAAAAATGGCCCAGGAAGAAAATGAATTGTGGCTATCAACGAAAGCATTGGATGCGGCAAGTAAAATATTGGAGGGCGAAACCTCTCTAGGGGCCCAAGGGGATTTGGCCTATGTTCCTTTTTATTATCCCAATTTAAAAGAAAATTTTTCTGTTCGTGAAACGACCGATTGGCCTGAACATATTGAAGAATTACTCACGATCGAAGAAAAAATAAAAGCCCTATACAATTTTAAAAATTCTAAGGAAATACATCCATCAATGGAAAAATATTTCCAAAATCTAGAGGAGAAATTTATGAAATCACTTGAGGCAGCAAAAGTGGCCATGGCCAATTCTGAAAATAAGGATCAAACACCTGTGCTCCTAGCTTCAGCGGGTGAAGGTGAACAAGAAAAAGATTTTGGAACACTGGGACAAACAATTGGAAAATTTTCTCATGATGTTGCAGAAGAAAAATCTGAACTAGCACAAAAAATTGATGAAAATAAAAATGTAAATGAAGTCAATCCAGAGCAAATGCAACGTGGAATTGCCTCTGAGCAAGATCAGGGACCGAATCCAGATGCGCCATCCCCTTCAACGCCAAATTATATGCTATTTGGTTTAATTGGAGTCCTCTTTTTAGTCATGGCGTATGTGGGTATAAAATTTTCGAAAAAGAAAAAATAACTGATTGTTTGAGTCTAGAGTTTTTCTTTGTTAGTTCACTTTAAACCAAACACAGCAAAAAATAATCAGCACTCATCATCCAAGTTTGAGAATTAACTTTTCTCCAAATATTTTTTTCATATACCAATTGAAAATGCGGAACACCTAAAGCGGATTGAAATTTTTGATAAGTAGTATCTAACTTAGAATCTTTATACTTACACTCAACCGAAAACCATGGAATTCGATTTTTTACAACTAAAAAATCCACTTCTCGCTTCTCTTTATCCCGTAAATAATAAAGCTTAAAATCTCCTTCTCCTGTGTCTTCCCAAAATTGACAGGATTTTAATAAATGTACGGCGATCATATTTTCAAATTTGGATGCAGGATTCTCAACTTGCGTCCAATCATAAAGGTAGGGTTTGCCTTCTTTTTTAAGAGTACGGGTAATCGATTTTTGATATGGCCGAATGACAAATAAAAAATATAGTTCTTGTAGAAAACTGAGCCAGCGCTTTACTGTATCAAAGGAAACGTCCAAATCTTCACGTAACGAAGCAATACTAAGGGGTGACCCCACCTTTTCAGGAAGGAGGGATGTCAAGATTTCAACTTGTCCAATCTCAACAATGCGGCTTAGATCGCGTAAATCTTCGCGAACAATTTTTTCGATTCGACCTCTTTGCCATAGGTTAAAAATTTTCTTATCCCTTGCAAAAAAGGGTTCTGGGAAACCACTGAACTCAAAAAGTTGTTCTAATAGATCCCAAGAAGTTTTTTGATTTATTGATGATGTTGATGATGGATGAATGGCCATTTTTAGAAAATCATCTGGCGATACAAGCTCACTCTTGGAAACTTCGGCCAAACTTAAAGGGTTGAGACGAAAATGAAAATACCGACCTAATAAGGAGTCCCCCCCTTTTTTGTAAACATTCAACCTCGCACTTCCAGTCACCAATATTTTTATTTCAGCGTGGTAAAGATCGTAAATTCCTTTAAGTTTACGCTTCCAAAATTTGGATTTGTGTATTTCATCTAGGATAACGAGCCGATTTTTATTTTGCTCATTTAAATTAAATTTATCTAAAAAAGCATTGGGGTTTTTCGCCCACTGTCTTTGAAATTGAGTATCATCCCAGTTGAGATAAATAGATTCATCAAAAGATTTTTGTAGGGACTTAGCAAGAGTGGTTTTACCCACTTGTCTTGGACCAGAAATAAAGGCCATTTTTGACCGATCTAGTGCCAATTGTTTGACCTGAGAAAGTATATTTCGAGTAGCATCATTCTTTTTCTTCATCTGACTAGATTAGCATAGACAAGAATTTGGTCAAGACCAAATGACACATAGGCACGAATTTGGTCAGGCTTGACCGGGCGTACCGAGCATAAAGGACCTACCGATAGTTGGGCGCTTCATTAGTGATAATCACATCATGAACATGACTTTCTTTTAGTCCTGAAGTACTGATGCGAACAAATTTCGCTTTTGAAACGAGCTCATCTAAATTTTTTGCTCCCACATAACCCATCCCTGATCGAAGGCCTCCCATGAGCTGATGGACTTGTTGCTCTAAGGTTCCTCGGTAAGGAGTCATTCCTTCCACACCTTCGGGAACTAATTTTTTTTCTTCGAGTACATCACTTTGACCATAACGATCACGCGACCCCATACTCATGGCACCGAGTGATCCCATACCACGGTACGATTTGTAGCGCTGTCCATTGATCGTGAGTACTGGGCCTGGTGATCGATCGGTTCCTGCTAGGAGTGATCCCACCATCACGGCACTGGCTCCGGCCGCCAAAGCTTTCACCACATCACCAGAATATTTTATTCCTCCGTCTGCAATCATGGGCACCCCATGAGAGCGACAAATGGGAGCACACTCTAGCACCGCTTGAAATTGAGGAACACCAATACCTGCCACCATGCGAGTCGTACAAATGGATCCTGGCCCGACACCCACCTTGATTCCATCGGCGCCATTTTCAATTAAAAAAGCGCACGCTTCCGGGGTGGCCACGTTTCCAACGATTACTTCAATTTTATTTTGATATTTTTGCTTCATTTTTTTGAGCATCTCAACAACGCCCAAACTGTGTCCGTGGGCCGTATCAATCAAGATCACTTCCACGCCCGCGTTCACCAGCGACTCTGCTCGCTCCCATTCACTTGGGCCCACACCAATGGCCGCACAGACCGGATGTACGCCACTTTGAATAATTTTTTTTATTTCTTCTGCTTGGGTAGCAAAGGACATATTTTTATGGACTACCCCTGCGCCGCCTAACTCCCCCATCCCTATGGCCATGGAGGCCTCTGTAACTGTATCCATCGCACTGGAAATAAGAGGAATTTTTAAGGTAATTTTTCGTGTCAACTTTGAAGCTAAATTAACGTCTTTAGGTAAAATTTCAGAATATCCAGGCCGAATAAGCACATCATCGTAAGCGAGAGAAACTGACATTTTTTCCATGGGAATTATCCTTTATTTTTTATTTTATATTTTTGCTTTAAAACTATTTTTGTAACCATTCGTGTGATCCCTAACCTGATTGTTGCCAGTGATTTTTTAGTCTATCAATAGAATAGCTAATTTCGCTAGGTACCTACTCTGAGCAGCGTAAATATTTATAAATTATGACTATTTTTTTGTCGGCCGGAGGTCTAGGTTTCCCAATCAAAAGTTTACTCAAAATATAGGGAAAGCGTGGATTGGTCCACTGGAAGTATTAAAAGGAAGCAAGATTAGTAATGTTCGTTTTGGTCTTGTTCCACTTGTCTTAATTGCTCAAGCAAAAGATTTAGCTCTTTTTCTTGACTGGATTTATGGGTATTGTGTGAACTTCCTGCATCCTCAGGCCCGTCTTGAGAAGAAGGATTTCTCATGTAATCAACGGATTTTTTCTCCTGAGGTTGCGCTTGCATGGGGGCGGTAATTTTGATGTCAGGTCTACTATTGTCTGAAAAGACTTGCTGATGAAAATGATCCTTATTTGCCGCATCTCCTTTCCCATCAAATCTCATGACACGAATAGGTACTTCCTTACTTATTTGGCGCTTCCTCTTTTTAGGCAGAATTTCTTTTGATGCTATTTTACGATCCGCAATTTCATGAATCATCTTTTTCATATTTTTAGGAATAAACATAATTTTATTTTCATCACTCCCTTTATACAAATCAGCGGCATCCCGCGTTTTTTGTGGGCCTGGCCCGATGGAAGCAATGCCACGTTTCAATTCTTCGTCGTCTTGTTTGGTTTTATCCGGTGATAGTTGAACGAGTAGTTTTTGAAACTCTTCATCACTCGACCTTGAATCAATCCCCTTAAACTGAGACAAAAGAAGATGCATACTTTCTTTTCCAATGAGCGAAGGCTTCCTTGGTAGTCCTTGCTGAAAATCTCTTTGTACGAAAGAAATTTCTCCGCTCACTAAATTTTCTCTCTTATCCGGAATGTAGGCATTGGCCAGCATGGCATTACCCGAAATGACAAAAACTTGAGTCTTCTTCAAGACCGTATCATAAGTGATAATTCCTTCCATTCGTTTAAACTGAATCATGCCATTGGGCGATTCAATATAGAGCATTTGTTGTTCTTGATGACTGGACAGCCACATGCTTCCGTAGCGGAGTTGCACACCGTAAGTGGTAAGTTCGATACTTGTTTGTCCAGCAAAATGGATCGTTTCTTCCCT
Source organism: Bacteriovoracaceae bacterium (assembly GCA_029865945.1). Taxonomy (GTDB): domain Bacteria; phylum Bdellovibrionota; class Bacteriovoracia; order Bacteriovoracales; family Bacteriovoracaceae; genus JARXAH01. The sequence goes on from JARXAH010000091.1 coordinate 5,596, forward strand.
AGGGCCAAGTAAAGAAATTTGGGACCCGGGAGTTAAAATTAATTTGGAATTGGGACGCAAAAAAACGCCAACGGAGAGGGGCCTTTGCGCCATTGTTTGAGCAATAAAATCTACTTTACCTTTAAGTGACATAACACGGTAGCTATCCGAATCGGCAGCTCTTATCATTTTTGAAGCGATGAGCAGCACCAAAATGGTAAACAATTTCATAAGGACACTCCCGACTTCTGATAAAGATTCGATAAGATGTCCCATTCTTGGGTGTTGCGATATTTATCCTTAAATTCCTGCAAGGAAGTGTGAAATTCGGAAACGTGTCCGAGCTTATATTGCGCCAAGGCCATCCAAAGTTTTGCTCGAATGTAGTACCTAGATTTTGGATAGTGAGTAATGTAGTTGGTGAGTACTTGTAGCCCCTCATCTAAATAGACTTGTCCTTCGATGGAGGCAACGCCCAGTTGAAACAAATCAATTTCTTTAAAATTTTTTGCTCCCCCTGGCTGAAAAAATAAAGTTAGGCCAAATTGAGCGGCCTCTAAGTATTGTTTCAAATTCCAATGTTTGTGAAAGTAAGTGAGCAATTTTTCCGAATTCCATTGATAAGTATCTTGCTGAACAAAATCCGCGATGTCTGTTGAGTTATGTTTGCGCTTAGGAGAAAATTTTAACGAACTAGGAGCAATCGATGCAAGGGAACGGCCTGACATTTCTTCCCCTGCACTGCCTTTCGATTGCATTTTTTCCATTTCAAATCGAAGGTCTTCATAAACACCGGTCATGTGGGCCAATTTTGTTTTTAATATTTCATTTTCTTGTTTAAGCTGAATTTGTGCACTGATAGAAGGGAATGCATAGTTCCAACCCTTCCAAGGATACCAACGAAACGTCACACAATAGACTGACGCCGTTCCAAGAAATATAAATAGGAAATATCTCATCGCCAGATCACCCAAAGTAAAAGGTCTGAGTAGCAAAAACCTATACATCTTGTCGGGGATTGGAGGGGAAAACTTTAGCTAATTTTTTTCAATTCTATCTTCAATAATGTTAAGTATTTGAGCTGAAGAAATCAAAATTTCAATTTCTGAATATCAACTCGTCCTTTTAACATTTCAAGCACATTGCGATGCCCGTTAAAGTGCGCCTCGCCGCCCAGGATATAAATATTGATAGGTCGTCTTGGAGAGGAAGTGTCTTCTCTATTCATTAAACTTGAAATGCGTTTGGCCCAACGGCGGTTACGAACTTCCATGTACTTTTTCTCATTATCGTTCTGAATTTGGTCTTTGGGTTGGTTCCTAGTTTTAGAAAAATCAGAATATAGTGCGTAGAGAATACGGTTGGTCTCATCGCTATAGGAACTATTTGTGTGAAGAGAAGAATATTCTTTGGAAGCGACTTCTAATTCTTTACGATCGAATTTTTTGATCTCCTTTGCAATTGATATTTGTTCGTTATAGACACGATTATATAACTCTTCGATTGTTTGATCATTGTCCAGAGCTTCTAAGGCAGACGCATTTTTAGATTCGAGGTAATGAGCAATCGCTTCATCGAGAGTATTATACAATTTTTCTTTTTTTTCATTTTTTTCAACTTGCTCCCTACGAAAAAGAACAAAAGATGCTCTATAAAATTCTTCCACAAACGTATCTAAATTAAGATGTTCATAAAGTGACGATTGTAAATTTTGTTGAACATAGTGTTCGAGACTCATTTCACTCATGCTATTTTGATCAAGCTTGAAATACTGAATTTCGTAAAAAGCTTTTAAAAGCTCCGCAGACGATTGTAGAGTGAGTCTCAATTTGTGTCTGGAGATACATTGATAAATGGGAGTCGTAATTTCAAAGCTATTATGGGATATGGGTGGGTAGGGAGCTGAACTTTGGGCCATTTTTTTAAACCCTAAACAATCAAGTGCGGCGACATTAAGCCTAAGCATATTGTGTTTTATTAAAGATTGGGAAATAGGCATTTGACCATCTTCAGGAAAGGTAGATGTTAAATCTACTTCACCCGCATAATAGGTGGGAGGAAATTCACCTATGAGTTGTTTAATATTTGAAACGTCCTCGATGCTTGCAGGAATGTGGGTCGTTCCAATAACAAAAATAGTCACTTGTGAGTCTTGCTTAGTTAACTTCCAGATATGTTGATTAATTAACTTACTACTTTGAGAGTTACCATCTACTTCGCTAATTTTTGAGATATTGATTTGCTCTGCTTGCGGAGAGGATTTCTTGGCCTTTCTGGCACAACCGACAAAAAGATTACTTAACAAAAATGATATCAGAAAGTGAACTAAAATCTTCATGCAAGCCATCCTACCTTTTGAAAAAGGGTGCAACCAGCTTGCCATGATTGATATTTGATTTTACTGGTAAGGAAAGGCAATGGATGTATTTTTAACACATGGCCGGATAAACTTTGGCCAATTGCTAAGATAGGATTAATTCTTAACTACCAAGTCATTAATATAAATTTCACTAACCATTTTTAATTGTTGGCCTTGTGGTAGCTTTTAAAAAAAAATTCTAAAAAAAAGCATTTGAGTTTATGAAAATATTTTTACTTTCAGTAGTTTTCTTTTTATCTGAACTTAGCTTTGCCCAAATATATAAACCGGCCGTTTTCATTATCGACATGCAGATATCATTCTTTGAAAGTGAAAGGAACATTGAATCTAAAGAATTATTAGATCTCAATCTTTCCCTATATAAGCTAATTAATTGGGCACAAGAGAACTCGCTACCTATTATCATAGTTGAATATGAAAATTCTGGGCCGACTAGTCCTTCCATCGAAGGAATGGTGCTTAAGAATAATAATTATGAAAAATATACGACTATTATAAAAAAAGACAATGGATTATTTTACGAAATAGATAAAACGAAGGAAGTAAAGAATTTTCTTGATAAATACAGTGTAAATTCTTTAATTGTCTCGGGAATAAATGCCCATGCATGCGTAAGTGAAACCGTGGTGGGAGCAATCAACAATGACTATTTTGTTTTTACGTCACGGGATTTAATTGCGGCCTTTAACTATCATCCCCCAATCTATCCTACCACGCTTTATTTTGAAGATGATAAATTAATGCAGTTTGATCACTTGAAAGATCTTTTTTCCTATTTCAAAAAAAAACGATTATAGCGCCTTGTTCGATGATTCCACTAATGAAACGCCGTCCACCAGCATTCCTCCCAATTTCACTCCCCAATGTAAATGTGGGCCAGATACTCTGCCCGTGGCACCTGAAAGGCCAAGCACATCGCCCTTATCCACCATCTGATCTACTTTAACTTTAATTTCCGATAGGTGAGCATAAATGGAAAAAATATCTCCTCCGTGATCAACAACGACTTGGTTGCCGGAGTAAAACATATTGCCCACATAAACTACTTTGCCCCGGTTCGTCGCAGGGATGGGTGTGCCTACTGATGCTCGGTAATCATTGCCAAGGTGCTGCGATCTTTTTTTGTTATTAAAAATTCTTTGATTCCCATAAATACTGGTGAGCACACTATCAAGGGGAGTAATAAAGGGAGATTGAAAATAAAAATCTTTGTTAGATTGGGCGTAAATTTCGGCCATTACTTGTTGCTCGTGCTCAATTCGTTTCAAGTCCTTTGCGCTGGGAAAAACTTTTTTAGGTGATACCTTTAATTTTTCCTCCAAATAAGGAAAAGCAGCATACTTAAGGTGAGCAACAACTTCGCCTCCTTGGGAAGCATCATTGATTTTTTTTAAAGCACAAACATTTTTATCTTTGGGCAAAAGTGTTTCACTTTTATTTTTGGTAAAATAATCAACGGCAATAAAGGCGTGACCTGTTTTTTTTTCTAAGTTTAATATCCAAGGCCACTTTTTATCTCCGCACCAAAGTTCATAATTTTTTCCCTCGGCCGCGCTGGTTATTTTCAAAGAAAAATTTACGACAGAAACTTTCCCATTTTGAACGGTCAATGTTGGAGGAGTTTCCGAAGTTGTGGCCTTTGAAGAAGCGGACGCGACCTCGATGGGTTTCTTATCCATGCTAGAGCAATCAGAGAGAGCAACGAAGAAGATCCAAAAGGAAAAATAAAAATAAAAACTATAAGTTCTTTTTTCCATCGTAAAACTCCAAGCTTCCTAACTCGCTAATTTGTTTCAATTTTGAAGCGCGGTCAATTAAATGTCCATCCTTGTCCCAAGCAAGACAGTATCCTTTCTCCATCACCGATTTAGGGTGATGGGCCGTTAGCCATAATTGATATTTTTCAAGCTGATGGCGCCATTGTTGACATTTTAGTGTAAGTGACTGTTGCATGGACTTAGGTGATTCTTCTATTTGGTAGCGCCACATTTGGATGCGATTTAAAAACGATTGCGCCATTCTTTGAGTACTATTGTTGAGTCTACTTTTTTCCATCTTAAGTTGTTGTCTCAAAAGTGAAACTAACCTCTCAGTTGAATAGCGTTGCTTTCGATCTTTGATGGCATTGTGTAAGTTTTGTCCTTGAGAGCGAAGTAATCTCACCCAATGATAAAATTGGCCTCGCTGATCAAAAGATCGTTGGCTTAAAAATTCCGCGGCCGCTGAAGGAGTCTCCAAACTTTTATCGGACACTAAATCTAGTAGCGTATGATCTCGCTCGTGTCCGATCGCGCTAAGAATGGGTATAGAAAATTGCGTCGCCACATATTCAATCAACTTTTCATCATTGAAACACCATAAATCCTCTAAGGAACCACCGCCCCTAGTTACGACCACCAAATCAATATCATTTTGGGGCCTCGCTTTAATTTTGGTGAGCGCAGAAATAATAGAATCAACAGCAGATTCTCCCTGGACAAGGGCCGGAAAAATGAGAAGCGAGTAATGAAAACTCCTTCTCGTATACACCGTGATAAAATCCCTTATGGCCGCCGTACCAAGCCCTGAGACGATGGCAATTTTTTTTGGATGAATGGGAATATTTTTTTTGCGCGCAACTTCAAAATAACCTTTGGCCAAAAATTTTTGTTTTAACTGTTGCAGTTTTAATTTTAAGAGGCCTTCTTTGTCGCCAAGCTGAATTTTTTTGGCCATGAGTTGAATTTGGCCGCGCTTTTGATAATAAGAAATATCTCCCCACAGCCAAACGTTGGCCCCATTTTGAAGCCCCGTAGTCATCGCAGCTGAGGTGTATTGCTTAAAGAGAACACAAGAAAGGGCGCAATCTTGTCCATGTAAATTAAAATAGTAATGGCCCGAAGCACTGAAGGTTAAATTTTGAATTTCACCTGCTAAAAAGAGGCCGCGGTATTCTTTTTCTAATTGTGTTTTTAAAAGAAGACTGATTTCACCCACAGTGAGTGGGATTTCCACTTCACCACTGTTATTTGTTAAGTCATTTTTTTCCATAATTCTTACTAGAATTATTTAGTTTTCATCAATTGGGAAGACTTAAGTATGTTAACTGCTTGCTGGACTTGAAAATCTTGCTTGGGATTATAACCTAAATCTTCTGGCCCTTTGACTTCTCCCTCATCGGATTCATTTTGGCCTCCAACGGCCCCATCTTTTGACTCACCTTTCTCACTCGACTTTTGCTTTTTTTCCGTCTCTGATAAAAGATGATTTCGCAAATCAGATTCGCGCAAATACTTAGGACGTTTTTTATTATCTTTAAGCATTTTTAAATCATACTCATCGAGCTCCACATCTGGATGAATTCCTAACGCTTGAATTTTTCTTCCCTTGGGAGTGACGTATTGTGCAACGGTGAGTTTGAGCGCCACTTCTTTATTAAGCGGGATGAGTGATTGAATACTTCCTTTACCAAACGTCGTTCCGCCCATAATGATCGCTCGTCCTAAATCCTGAAGTGCGCCGGCCACTATTTCTGAGGCCGAGGCAGATGCTCCGTTAACTAAAACGGCCATCGGTACTTTAGATTCTCGAAAGCCAAGATCAACAACTTTGCGTACGTCCATAATTTTGCCACTGCGATCTTCGGAGGAAACCACAATTCCCTCATCAACAAAAAGTGATACTAACTCGACGGCCTGATCGAGCAGGCCACCAGGATTGGAGCGCAAATCTAAAATAATTCCCTTGAGTTTATTATCTTTATGCTTCTTTAATACATCTTTCACTTGCGCAGAAACATCTCGTTGAAATTGAGAAACGCGAATAAAAAGGAAATCATTGTCCTCTCCATTACTCATTAGTGAAGAGATCACCGATTTTACTTTGATTTTTTTTCGCTTAATCTGAAATGATAACACCGCCGCTTGTCCCTCTCTCATCACCTCTAGTTTTAATACTTCCCCTTTTTTTCCTCTCATAATCTGGGTCACTTCCACTAACCCCAGCCCCAAAGTAGACTTACCATTGACTCGAACAATTTTATCTCCGGCCCTAATGCCTGCTTCATAGGCCGGCGTTTCGCTTTGAGTCGTGACGATAATAATAGAGCCTTCTTTTTGTGTTATCTCAACACCGATGCCTTCAAACTCTCCATTCGTTTCGTCTTGAATTTTTTTATAAAGCTCAACATCGAGATAAGCGGAGTGAGGATCGAGCACACTCATCATCCCTTTGATTGCGCCATTAATTAATTTTTGATTATCAATTTTTTGAAAATACTGGGTCTCAAGAATATAGAGAACTTTATTAAATAATTCTAAGTCCTGGACTTGAATGCTTTCACTTTTTTTTTCATCACTCCCAAAAGCGAGAATGGGAAATAAAAGGAACAACCATAACAGGTTTTGATTTTTCACAATGAACATCCTTGTTTCACTAAATATTTATAATTAACTATATCTTTAAATACTTCATGGGCGCTTGAGGAACTTCCCTCTTCCTCACTTCAAAATAAACTTTGTGCTGGCCCAATTTACTTTGAGCATAACCCAGCACATCCCCTTCGTTCACATTCACATTTCGCTCTATATTTAACTTGAGCTCACCCAAAATCAGGGTTCGCAAATCTTGGCCGTGATCAATCATAATCACTTGGCCATAGGAAGCGAGGGCGCCAATATAAACAACTTTCCCTTTTCCAGGAGCAAGGATCGGAACATTTTGATCGATATAAAAACTAACCCCAGGATTTTCAATTTTCAATTGTTTAAATTGCTGCACAGGAACACCAAAGACTCCATTTTCTTCATTCGTCGCCGCGCCTTTGCCCAAAATTTCTTGCGCTTTTTTCTCCACTCCTGCCTTCACAATCTTTTCTTGTTTCTGGTTTTGCCATTTTTCTGTTTTGGAATAAACTCTTCCAAAATTTTCTCTTTGCATTTGCAGTTGAGAGAGGGATTGATAAATTTGATTTTGTGACTTCTTTGACTCCTCATAATCGGCACGCAAATTTTCTAAGGCCTTCATTTTTTCACTTAAATTTTGCTTTAAATTATTTAAGTCTACAAAATCATTTTTCATTTTGGTGAGCAATATTTTTCTTTGCCCCAAAATGGAGGGGTTTGTTTGCCGGCCTGGATCACTCGTAATTAAACTTAGCGCCAGGAACTGTTTTCGCACTTCTAAACTTTTTGTTTCCAATTCATGATGGTATTTTTGGGAAATTTTATCTAATTCATTGATTTGTGATTCAAGTTCTTGCATTTTCTTTTCTTGTTTCACATAACTTTTATTTTCCTGAGCAATATTTTTATCAATCGCATTTAAAGACGCCTTAATCTTGATCATACTTTGGTCTAAGCGTTGAATATCATCTTTATCGTTTACAATCGTAGTGTTCGCAAAAACGCTCCCCAACCATCCCAAATATAGAATCACTAAAACCCATCGGAACATGATTTTCAATATAACCTTTTTACGTAATAAGTGTGCTGACACATAATCGTGATACTTAAATTGAGCAATAACCAAAAGAGTAAAAAAAGTCCGGTGGATAAATCGCCCGTCCCATAAATTAGGGAAACCACCCCTCCCACCAAAGCAAAAGGCATCCAAGAAATAAGATAAGTTTTTAGGCCTATATTTTTTTGACGATGAAAGGATTCAATCACATTCGCACGAAAGCTAGATTCTTTGGCAAATTCCCAGAGTGAAAAAATACTTAGCAAAATGAGTCCGCCTAAAATTCCAATTAAAAAATAATCACGCAAGGCCGTCTTAACCAAACCCAATTCTTTATTCGTAAAAGGTGATTCCACTTCGGTGGCCATGACCCCATCGGATAAAAATTCATGCAAAAAATATTTCCTCGCCTCTTTTCGTTGCTCAAGATCAAGGCCTGCATGCAAACTAATTTCATACGTGCCTAAATTGGTCTGCAACAGATCACTCGGCACTGGAACCCCCAGAGCACTCAACTGATCTTGCACTAGAGTTTTAGATTGGGCCGCATCCAATACTTTCACATTCACAATACTTTTAATTCCCAGTAAGCGATCTTTGATGGATTTTTCCGACAAAGGTGGATCCATGAGTGCATAAAAATGAGGATTGGAATCACTTTGATCAAAAAGGCCACGCCACGTCAATTGCAGTTCCGTGAAAAATCCTAAAATAAACATCACCGTTAAACTACAAACAAAATACATGGCCACTTTAAAGGCCTTAAAAGAAAAAATATCCCAAAATAATCTTAAGTAAAGCATAATTTCCTCGAAGCGCCTGTTTCACTTATGAAACGACTACATTTGATAAACAAATTTTCCTTGTTCCATTTGAATAAGTCTGCCGGAAAAATTTCGTACGAATTCATAATTATGAGTGGCCCAAATGACCGTCATCCGTTTTTTTTGATTGAGGTGGGATAAAACTTCAAATAACTTAATTGAGCTCTGTCTATCTAGATTAGAAGTTGGTTCATCGGCAATTAAAATATCTGGACGGCCAAGGAGCGTTCTAATGATCGCCACTTTTTGCCTTCCCCCACCACTTAAATGATCAAGCGAGCGATGAAAATCTTTTTCCATATTAAAAAGCTGGCAATAATCGATGGCCTGCTCTAAAAACTCTGCCCTTGATTGATAAACTGAGGGATCATAAGCAAGCATCAAGTTATCTTTTAAGCTTCGATCATGAAACACTTTTAAGTCTTGATAAATTCTTGCTAAAAATAGCTCTTTACCTTGAGAATGATTTTGATGATTCATTTGCGCTAAATACTCTCCGCGATAAGACGGTAGCTCACCATATAAGAACCGAAGTAGCGTCGTTTTCCCCGCCCCCGTTGGCCCAGAAATAAACACGAAATCTCCACGATGAATTTTGAGATTGAGATCACTGAGAATTTTTTGACCACTTAAAAAAACGGAAACTTGATTTAATAAAAAAATAGGCCAATTTTTATGATCATCAATTGGGCCAAATGCGGACGCTGTTTTGGACGTAGTCGATTTTTGTAAATGGGAATTTCTGCTGAGAAGCTGACGATCCATGTCTACCTCTTAGGCCATTCTGGCCGCTTACTTTTATTGTAAGCTGTATTACCTACTTTGGTAAAGGGTGGCACGAAATCGTTCAAGTTTTTTTTCATACAATTTGATTTATTTTACACTTAGTTTAGCTGTTACTTACTTGAAATTTCAAAATGCTGAGATAGCAAATCAAAGGCGCCATGGGAACAAAAAACGTTGGGCAAAAAATTTGTCTTATTCTGGAGCAAACTAATCAGGCTTTCCTCAATGTCAGAGAGTAAAAAAATCTCCCCGCTCTCCCTCACTATCTTGGTTGGGTCTCGCTCCCAAAGGACATTTTCGGTTGTCTTATCACGCACCAAAGTTTTTTGAGATTTCAGTAAAAAAATATCTTTCTTAGGTAAGTCATCGACGATCCAGTCACTAGGGCCGCCTCGCTTGGATAGATAATCTTGCATTTCTTCAAGCTTATCTTTGGCGCGCTTTACTGCACGGTGATAGTGGGCCAAGTCACTTGCGTCCAAAATTTTTTGATTAAATTGATCAATGCGCACCGTGCGAGGAGATTTCGCGTGAATGAGATGATCGACCATGTCGGCAATTCGTGCATGATCTTTTAAGTGACCGCCGTAATAGAGTTTTTGAAGTAGTACGATAAAATAATGGTCGTTAAATCCATAAAACCGCTCAGGATCATTTTCCACCATATCAAGCAAATCGCCGTACCTGTAAATAAGTTCTTCTTGTAGGAGATGAAAACAAATATCTTCGGCGAGAGCATCAAATTTTGCTCCTCTCGCTGAGCGAATCACTTGCGAATACCAAGCAAACCGGGACATGAGAAAATCTTGAATACAGTAGATTGCTTTTTCGTTGATCGCCAAAATTTCTTGGCCAGCAATTTTCACCACTCTAAAATGGTGCAACAAATAATCTCGATCATACGCCCCGTAGTTGAGGCCCGTGTAGTGGGCATCTCTCAGTAAGTAATCCATGCGGTCACAATCCACTTCGGAGTGAATAATTTGATTTGCCAAAAAGTTGGGGCCAATACCTTTCACTAAATCAGAAATCTCCTTGGGATCAAGACCATATTTTTCTAAAATGGTAGTGATTCCCTGAGGGCCCTTAGTTTTTTTAATAATGAAAGACCCCAGGTGCTCATGATTATCTGGATGGGCCTTAGGCTTAGATTTTGAATTTTTGGTTTCCGCAAATTTTATATAAGACGCTTCAGTCGTATGAGAAAAAGGAAATGTTCCAATATCATGCAAGAGGGCAGCAACTCGAATCGATTGATGAAATTTCACTTCTGAATTTTCATTCGGGCCCGAAATCAAATTGCCTTGGAATAAAATTTCGTCAGGAACGGCCTTGCCTATGGACTGCAATATGGAGTGAGCATTATACATCACGCCAATGGAGTGACCGTAGCGTGAATGTTCTGCACCCGGAAAAGTATAGAAGGAAAAACCCAATTGCTTAATCCAACGCAACCTTTGAAAAAAAGGAGATTGAATAATTTCCCATTCTAGTGGAGTGAGTTGAATAAAGCCGTAAAGAACATCATAAATAAGATGTTTTTTAGGGATCGCGTTGATGGCCCTACTTGAGATTGACTTGTCATCCATGAGACATTCTCTGATATAGAATTACAGTTAAATTAATTTACGGATTTTTTCTTATTATAGCCGCCCGATTTTTTTACTTTCTCTAGTACTTTTTCCAATAAAACTTTCGCTTCGTGGCGCAAAGAATTCTCATGAATAAAGCGATAAAAATTTTCCACATCGGAAGTAGCACGAAAGGCCTTAAGCATGGATGCTTTTGATTGCGCAGTCGCTTTTACGGTAGGAGCATTAGTTGTTGTTGTTGTGGAATTCGAGGTTGTGGCCATAGGAGTTCTCCATTGATTCGTTCTCAAAAATCATTTTACCTTCCAAACCATCATATAACAATCAGAAGAATCCAATTTCTTCCGATTGTTATGAGGATTTTAGCAAATGATATCTTTAATTCTGCGCGGTATTTTGTTGCGTCTTATGCTCATCAAAAATTCCATAAGAGTGCAATTTATTATAAAGCGTCTTAACGGTAATTCCTAAAGACTTGGCCGCTCTAGTTTTATTTCCGTTTAAATGCTCTAACGTCTTAAGAATGTGTCCTTTTTCTAATTCGAAAAGGGTCACTTCAATATATTCAGAACTTGAGGCCTTCTCTACTGGAATTTCACGATCAAAATCACTTGATTGAAGAAGATCGATTTGCTCGACGATTTTTCCATCAGTGAGCATGTATGATCTTTCCATGATATTTCTTAGTTCAGTCACGTTGGCACCCCAAGCGTGATTCGTAAGTTCTGCTAGTACTTTTGTCGAAATAGATTTCTTCTGAGATTTCCCTAAATTTAAGTAGTAATCAGCAAGAAGTTTGATATCTTCTTTTCGCTCGATTAATCCTGGAAGCGTAATCGTTACTGTGCTCAAGCGATAGAATAAATCTTCACGAAATCTTTTCTCAGTTACTTCTCGGCGCAAGTTTTTCTTAGCAGTAGCGATAAAGCGAATATTGATTGCTATTTTATCTTTTGATCCGATTCGAGAAATACAACCAGTAGTCATAATTTGAATGAGTTTTGATTGCATTCCTAAACTCAATTCATGAACATCGTTAAAAACAACCACTCCACCGTTGGAAGCTTCAAGTAGTCCTGCTCTTTCATTTTGTCCAAAAAGTTCTTTCTCTACGGTTAATTCATCTTTTACTGCGCATTCAAATATATTAAAGGGACTAGATTTTCTTTGTCCTACTTGGTGAATTTTCTTAGCAAATAATCGCTTACCAGTACCCGTTGGGCCTTCGATAAGAATAGGAAATTCTTCGCTCGCCGTGCGATTTGCTAATTTGATGGCATCAACGATGCGGTTATCATGACCGATAATTTCAATATTAAATGAACTATCAGAATTTCCGCTAAAAAAAGTACTTTCAGATTGTTTTTCTAATTTATTTACTAATTCTTTATTCAAGTATTTCACCATTAAATAGTTTTTCATATTTTCCATCGGAAGAGAGATCGATTGGAAAATTTCTTTTAATTTAATCACATCTTTTTCACCGAAATTTCGATCTGCGCGATCAGACTGAATGTGAAGCGTTCCAAGAATTACTCCATCAATCATCATGGGAATAACCATTTCTGCAAAAATTGATTCCGGAAGTCTTCCATCGCTATAAATAGGATCTCTTTTTACGTTATTGCTAAAGTATGGGCGTTTTGTTTTTGCCACCTGACCAGAAGTACCAACGCCGCGTGAGATAATCGCAGATGTAACCACTGGGCCTTCTTGAGTGGCGACCATTTGAGTTGATTCATCGTTATAAGCAAGAAAAATTTCTACGCGCTTATCACCCATCGCTTCCCAAACATAAGTGGCAAGCTTGTGAAAGAAAGATCCTTCTTCCAAGCTCGATAAAAGAGATGTCACCAACATTTGGTTTTGATTTAGGGCGGAGTTAATTACTGTTGATTCCAAAGACTGCATACTCACCTCTTGTCTAAATTTTATAGGGGTCGAATTCTTAAAACCTGTTTATTACTAAAAATAGTGCCCATAAGCTGGACGCATATCGGATATGACAATTATACGCAGCGCGTAAAATAAATACAAGATAAATATAATCAGGAATGTAAGAATTTCACGAAATGTCAATAAATTAGACTAGTTAGAGAAGCGAGGGGAGTAGCAATTTTCCAGCGTATTACTAAGTGGGCCCAAAATTTCGCCGTCTTTCGTCATAATGTAGATTCTTTGTTCGGCCTTGGAGCGTGAAAAGACCTTGCGAGATGTAAAAACAATAAACTCTCCATCGTTGGAAAACGTGGGATCCTCATTGGACCCATAATTTTTAGTCAGTCTGACCAGATTATTCCCATCGACACCGATGCGATAGATATCAAACATATTATCGACCCAAGACGAAAAAACAATTTCAGAACCATCGGGAGAAAACCGTGGAGTGGCATTAAATTGCCCAACAAAGCTGATTCGTTTGACGTTCTGCTCGAGAGCAGAAGGATCAAGGGTATAAATATTTGCTCTCCCCGCGCGGTTTGATAAAAACGTCATCACTTTTCCATCGGCGCGATAAGATGGATCCACATCTTCCGCGGAATTATTGGTAACTTGTCTAGAGGCCTTTGTGTTTAAATCGTAATAAAAAATATCTGCGTTCCCTTTATAGGACTGAGTAAGAAAAACTCCTTTTCCGTCGGGAGAATAGACGGCACCAGAATTCATACCAGTGTTATCTAGTATGTTGCGAGAGGTCATGGTGGATAAATCTAATTCATGGAGCGCTACATTTTTGATACGTTTTTTACTATCTATTAAACTATAAATGATTTTTTTATTATCGGGAGAAAACGCAGGAGAGATGGCAATTCCCTTATGATCGGTGAGTTTCTTTAAATTAAAACCATCAAAATCCATCATGTAAATTTCTTTAATCATTTTTTTGGCGGTCGCGTCTTTCGTTGACGCAAATATAATTTGAGACTTAAAGACAGAGGATTTTTTTGTAATGGATTGAAAAATGAGATCTGATAATTCATGGCCATCTTTGCGAGTAACGGCGACAGGACGGTAAACTTTACTATCCATGGAAGTTTTATTTAAGTTGACTTGAAACACCACAACCCGAGTTTCTCTCGGCAAGCAAGAAAGATGCACGACGAAGTGAAATCCTTCTTTGATGATGTCGTTGATTCTTTTGGCCCAATTGAGAGAATCATTAATTTCTTTTTCCGCTTTATTGCGTGAAAATACTTCAAAAATATGTTGGTAAAAAGATAAATCATTGCGAACGATCTCAACCACCTCTCGGTGCTGAGTGAGCGATACTCCAGGGCCACTACACTCAAAACTTTCAATCAGAATTTTGTCTTTTCCTTTTTTGGCCACTCCCACTGCAACTTCCACAAACTTATCATCAGCAAAAAGGGAGATCGAAAACGAAAAAGTAAAAAGGGAGAACAATAAAATAATAATTTTCATAGAGGAAACACTATCACAATATTTCCTCTGAGTAATCTAGGAACTATATCTTTATGAGGGATCATAAAAGGGGCCGCTTTCATGATCGACTGAACAGCACGTTGGTCAAACTCCGCTTCCCCTGACGATGATAAAACCTCGTGAGAAAGTAATTTTCCGGTTCCATCAATAAATATTTTAATTCGTGTCCTAAGCGGCCGATCAATGAGATAGGAAGGAAGAATCCAAAAATTTTTAATGCGCGAACTAAGCTGTGCCGTATAAATTTCTATTTCCTCTTGCAGTTGTTGATCACTTAAGCCTTCAACGGCCTGGCCTTGCATTAACTTATTTCCCTCTAGCGCCAAGCGTTTCAATTGTTCTCGTTTTTCATCACTGAGCTCAATTTTTTTATTATTATCTTTCGTTTCAATTTTGGAAGGTTTTACTTTCTTTTTACTTAATTCTTTGAGGAGATCGTCAATTTGCGCTGGGGGAGGATCTTTCACTTCGGTTGGTTTTACTTCGGACTCATTTTCATCTTTTACTTCCTTTTTCTCATCAACCTTAGTTTCTTCCTTCGCCACATCTTGGGACACATCCAGGTCCATTTTTCTTAGCTCTTCAAGAGTAAATTTTGGCATGGAAACCACGTCGACTTGGATGGAGGGAACAATGACTCTCCCCTCTTCTTCCTCTTTCCAAAAATGAATATAAGTGACGGCCAAAATTAAAAATAAAAAAAAGAGATGAAAAGAAAATGACTGGTAAAACGACTTGACTCTCCACGATTCAAGCGTTTCAAAAATGGAGGGAAGGTTATTTTTCATATTCTGTAATTAAAGAAATATTTTCCACGCCGCCTCGTTTGAGTTCTCCCATCACTTTAACGACGACTTCATATTTTAATTGGCCATCTCCTCGCAAGTAGAGAACTTTCTTCTTGGCCACTTTTAGTTTATCCATGATCACGGCCATCAATTTCTTTTCCGGGATAGCAACTTTCCCCAGGTAGAAAGTTGGCCCCATACCGATGGAGAGAACCACAAGATCATCAGATAGTTTTACCTGCTCTACTTTCTTAGAAATGGGCAATTTTAAGGGAATGCCGTTAAAGAGGAACGGTGCACTGATCATAAAAATAACTAAGAGAACCAACATGACATCCACCATGGGTGTTACGTTGATTTCTGCGAGATAATCTTTTTGTTGATCAGAATTTTGCGGCCCCATGGCCATAAAAAGTTTCCTTTTATTTTTTAAGTCCGACGGCCATCACTCTCTCGAAAAGATTTATCAAATCTTGCCCATAAGCAGTCATCGTGCTTCGGTATTCTTGAAAACGACCGGAGACAAAATTAAAAAAAATGCTCGCTGGAATACTGGCCGCCAATCCTGCGGCCGTAGCGATGAGCGCTTCTGCGATCCCCGGGGCAACGGCTTCGAGGGTTCCTTGTCCCATAGCGAGCCCGCGAAACGAATCCACAATTCCCCAAACCGTTCCAAACAATCCAATGAAGGGAGAAACTGAAGCAATGGTGGCCAAGTAAGAACGATATTTTTCATGAGGTAAAAAAAATTCGATGGAAATGCTAGAAACCGATCTTTGCATATAGTCGTTGGAAATTTTATTTTGCGGGCCAAAAATATCGCCCTTTCCACTGCTAATTAAATCTTCGTTAAACTTGATCAGCTGATCATAGACATTTCTAAAAACTCTCGCCTTCGGAGAAAAGTGAAACTTTGAGGAATTTTGGTAAATATGCTCCATGACCATAAGATCGGCACTGCGCATGGGATCGCCCAAATTATCAAAAAGGCGATTATCTTCTTTCATTTGCTTGAATGCTTTTAAGTAGTAATACCAAATCGCCCATGAAATCAACGAGGCGACAACAAGAACGATCATCACTATTTTACCTACTAAACTTGCGTTCCAAATAATTTCCCAAAAACTATGATTCATAAATTAAACCTCAACATCTCAAATCAAAAAAAATCAAAAAAATAGCTTGCGACTCAATTTTAAACCATATCCAAAGAGTACGTATAGCAGAAGCATCGGAAGAACAAAGGGAAGTGGATGATAATTGACGTTAATTGACCAAACCTCGGTGGGGAGGGAAGGGAATAATTGAAGCGGAGAAAAAAAGACGAGCAACAGGGAAAAATAAATAAAACTAAAAAAAAATAGCTGCAAATTTTGTTGTCTCCAAAAATGCATAAAAGAAAGACTATAAAAAAACCAGAGCACCGAAAATACCTTTACATCAACCGGAAAACAAAACCACTCCATCAAGGCCATCATGAATCCCATGATGAGAAAATCCCTCCAAGTGAGCAAATGTTCTTCGTTTTTGTTTTCCTTAAAAAAACGATTCCAACGCTTGGGGGAAATAATGAGATAACCTGAAAGCAGGCCAAGAAATAAATAGAGAGAGCAATAAAAATAACCGGCCAAGGCATCATCCCAATTCGTTAAATTTTGCGACGAAAAGGAAATGGGGTAGAGCCAGAAATAAGTCAAAAAAAGCAGAATTAAAAAAACTGGCCAAATGACGATGGAAGTTCTTTGTCTGACATTATTTAGCGATGAGCTATCAAATAACAATTTCCAGCGATTCAATTTACTATCAAAAAAATTGCCCTCAATGCGAAGTGGTGAAAATTGATAAAAGAAAAACAGGACTACAAATTTGGCACCGCCCACCAAGAAAAGCGAGTACTCATAGATCCATTCTTGAAACGGAATTAAACTTCCATCGGTGGTAATTCCAAGGAAAGAAAAGAAGATAATCATGAGGGCCAAGACAATTTTTACGGATAGTCCAAATAAGATGAGCGGCATAAAGATGAATAAATATTTTTTCAGATAACTGAGCATAGCGTATTCTAGCTGATGCTAACTATTTTGAGAACCACTTAAGCTGCATTTCTGGCGATGGATAACGGCGAGAATAATCATTAAATTTATTTTGCTTGATCACAATTTCTTGTCGCTTTTTAAGAAGCGCCTCATAGGCCTTGGTATAAAGTTTATTGGTATTTAATAAATCTTTCATCTGCTTAGTAACATTGTATTGTTGATCAAAAGTGTATCCAACATTAAAAACAAAATCGCTCATGGAATCTAACAATTTCCCCACAAAGACCACGTCACGTTTTTTGGGATCCATTTTGGTTCCCAACTTTTTTTGATAACCCTTTTCCGTGACCTGATCAAAAAAAAGTTTATTTTTCCAGCGCCAATAATCTTCTATCAATAGGAGTGAAATTTCGACTTTACTCAAATCCATCTCTCGAATGAAGGGCAAGGAAAGTAAAAAAATGGCCTCCTCCGATTTGGAAGGGAGGATCATATGAGGCACTTCATAAGAATTTAAAACCAATAAGCGAACAGATAAATTTCTAATTCCCAAATCCTCTAAAACTTTTTTAAAGGCCATCCCAATTCCAAGATCTGATTTTTCAAATTCCCACTTTAATTTGACAGCATTTTTCGTTAACCAAAGCTCCGTCACCATTTTCCAAAAATCTTCTTCGCTTGGATAAAAAAAGCGATCCATTTCCAACTTAGAGCGAGTTTTCTTGAGCGCCTGGCGCTGCTCCAGTAATTTCTTTGCTTCTTTGGCCAGCTTGTCTCGCTTGATCACATCTTTTAATTCTTGAAATTTTAGTTCTTCAAGTTTTTCTTCTTCTTCAATTTTTGGGGAGGGTTTTGGCGTTTCGCCAAGAGCAGTAGGTATCTCGATTGAGAGCAGGAATAAAAACAAAAAAATTCTGCCACATAGATTAACTACCGGAGGTAAATTCGATCGCATGATCATAAATCCTCCCCCAATAATACAAATCAGATAAATCTAAATTTAGTGATTGAAAAAAGATAGGATATTTTTGCTGAAAACAAAAATTTGGTTTTTCTTTTAACAAATAACTGGTTTGAATATGGCCTAATTCTTCTCCCACTTTCACATACGACCAATCTTTAACCGGACTAGGAGACTTCGAGAATACCTTGATGGCCTGACCACATTGAATCGTGGTTTTACTGTCAGCATAAGCAAAAGGGGTTTTGTGAACATGGCCAAAAGTGTGGGCAAAATATCTCACATCAAATTCTTCAGCAATCGTTAATTTCAACGATGAAACAAAAATAATCACGGCAATGATAAAAAATAAATTTTTTACCACGCAACCTCTTGGGCCATAGTTCCAGGAACCTCAATCGAAACTTTTTTAATATCTTTCATTTCATGACAATAAAAATGCACTCGGTAGTGCTTTGCCCTCAACCTTGCGGCATCCGCGTGATTATAAATTTGACGCTCAAAGGAGACTGATACCATTTCTTTAAAGCCGAGGGATCGCATTTGATCATGCAAATTCCTTGTAGGTACTTTAGCAAAAGGATAAGAGTAGTTCATTCCCACGACAAGTTGCTTACAATTTTTAACGTATTCATTTTCTTGATCAGAAAACCACTTTCTGAAGGGGGAATGTTGAGGGAGATCCGCCAACAAAATTTCATAGAGAAGGGTCGCTCGCTGATACCAACTCGCGCGTGTAAAAACCAAAGAGTCGCTCCAAGTTTCTTTTCCGCTAACTCCGGTGGTAATTTTCAATTGGTCAGCGATATATTGATTCACACTTAAAGGTGATGAGCAGGCAAAAGTAAAACATAAAATTGAGAACCACTTGCGCACGAGATATCCTTTCATTAACCTTCTGATAGGTAGGTGTTAATGGCCCGCTTGGCCGCATCGTTAAGCTCCATAAATTCCATGGAAAGAGCGCCGTCATTTTTAGAAATGCGAACAATTTTTGCTTTCGCAACGAACTGATGCTCAACATTTTCCGGATGAACATTCATCTTAATAACATCTCCTACTTTTCCTGGAAAGGCATTCAGCAAAACTTGCATGCCTCCCACAGAAATATCTTTGCAAATACCTTCGTAGAAATTGTTATCAGAAGTAAAAAATAGTCTTGCCGTAAAAGGTTTGCGCTCCCAACGTCTTCGATCACTGTCATTAATGATGGGCGGAAGATCATTAAAGATATTTTCGAAGTCATCAAATATTCCTAAAATTCTCCAGCAGTCGATTCCAGGAAAATAGACTAAGGTGCGTCCATTAATTCGACTCTCTACATAAAGTTTCCGAAGAGTATTGAGATCAAATGGACCAAATTCTTTTGGAGTCCCGCCGCGATCAAATCCCGTTTTGATATAAATATTTTTGGCCGTTGGATTTAAGCTCGACAGCAGTAACGTTGCCGTATCTACTTTGGCGGTTTGATTAATTTTTAAAACAGTCGAATCAGTTGAAGTGTTGAAGCTGCTAGTCACTTCTTCTTTAATTTGATGCTCTTTTATTGGTTGTTCTTTTTTTATAGCGTTTGTGGTCTGCTGAGTGGCAGCGGCCGGTGGTGCTCCTAAATTAGAAGGAATATTGGTCGCCGTCGTGTGGGAAATTTCCCAGAGCTCGGGTACTTGTTTGGCCTGTTGCCAATCTTGAAACCTTTTACACCAAACATAAGTATCGTTTTGTACAACACCGGTATCAACTAAATGTTTCAAACTTGCAAAGGGCGTAGGGCCTTCTTGCTTACCATTCAAATAATAATACCATGAATCACCACTCATAGGTTCTCCAAGAGTTTTAGCGAGTGCAAATTAAAATTCAATCTTACTTTATTTTAACTCAAGATAAAATTATGCGAAAGAAAAGAAAGAGGGATAATCGGGAATTATTTAAAAGCGGGGTGAATTATTGTTTGGCCTTCTTATAAACAATTTCGATCAAGGATCCATCTTGGTAGACTGAAGTCCCGTAAAATTTTATCACATAGCCGGTTTTAAATATTCCGGGATTCGCTGGGGAAAGATCGTTGGGGGATTTGACTAATAAATTAGTACTCAATTTGTAACCCAAGTAGACCCAACCATTAGGCGCTCCTTGAGGAATTTCTTTGCCATTAATTTTGATCGTCAGAAATTCTAGATCTGGTTGATCGGGTAACACGGCAAAGCCGTAATATTTCACAAGGCCAGGTTTTTTTACGTATAAGCACTCTGGAAAAGTCACTTTCCCATTGCCAAAAAGTTCTAAGAAGTGATCATTGTAAATTTCTTTTGGAACAAAATTCGATTCTACCGGACTTTCACGAATATTTTGATTCTCTCGGTAGCCTACATATTTAAATCCCTGCTGCGTATCATTAATGATAAGTTTTTTACCGCTGGGACTTTTTATCGCTTGCAGCTTCTTGGCGTCTATTCCGTTCATATCCCCTATCGGCCAAAAATTATAAGTATGCCCCGTTTTAAATTTATCGATGGTTGATGCAACTCGAGAGAACAGATCGCTAACGTTATTGGTGCAAAGATCATAGCTATCGGGATTATTTCCAGGACTGTCATTAATACCCTGCGCGAAGTATAGTCGCCTAGACATCTCTGCATACCTAGTGCCTGGATATCTCGCAGTGGATCCGCACTTAGAAAAATTGACGATACTTATAAACCGAAACTGTAGAGCTTTACTAAGTGAGCTAGATGCATAATTTAAAAATGATTGAAAGTAACCTTCAAACTGGCCAGTATCCAGCGTATTTCCATTCCCATCAAAGGATAAATCCGTATCATTTCCATTGGATAAAAGGATGACCATTTTATAAGATCCCGCTCGAAAAATGGGTTTCGCATTGGAAAGGTTTTGCTTCGAATTCACCCAAAGTAAATTTTGAGCGCGCTTAAATCCCAGCTCTGCCCCACTATTCGTATTGGCAGGGGGAACAGTGACGGTATCAGGAGCTGGACAATTAACATCAGCATTTAAATTATCAGTACAGAAATTGGTAATTAAGGGATATCGCTGCTTATCGGCCTCTGTTTCATTGGCAGGTGCAATGAGTGGGGCAACATAAATTCGGTAATCTTTAAATTGTTGAGATTTACTGATGATGCTTGAAACAAAAGAAGAGAGATTAGCGCTTAGGAAGTAAACACTTGAAGAGTTATCAACTAATAAAAGAACATCTAGCGGAGGAGGAGAATACCTCGCACATCCGGCAATTTCTTCAATCTTAACAGGATCAATTTTCACTTCGTTCTTCGTATTGGCGCGCGTAAATTCTTCTTTCGTACAACCGAAGGATGCCATCCATAAGGCGAAAATTATTTGGTGAAAAAACCGCATTCGTCTTCCTCTCCCTTCTTTATCGGAGGACGAAGAAAAAAAATAAATAGATGAGAAATAGAGGAAAAAGAACCTAAACAGTTGCCCATTTCACTTCGGTATTTTCTTTCAAAGACATACTAGAATAGTTCCCATAAGATGATGGGAATAAGGAGGTCTTCATGGCCAAAAGAGTAATTGGATTTCACTACAAACTTTTTGATTCTAAGGGCCAGTTGTTGGAAAATTCAGAACAACAAGGGCCGCTTTATTTTCTAGAGGGCCATGGGCAAATCATTCCAGGACTGGAAAGTGCTGTCATTGGAATGAACATCGGCGATACAAAAAAAATTGATGTTAAGTCCAAAGATGCCTACGGTGAAATCCGGGCAGACCTCGTCATTGAAGTGAGCGAAGATCAGTTTCCCAAAGGCAAACAACTAAAAATAGGCGACCAATTTCAAGTGGATCAAAACCACAACTCGCCCGTCTTTATTGTGAAAAACTTAACCAACGGCAAAGTCACTCTCGATGGAAATCATCCGATGGCCGGAAAAGATTTAACATTTGATGTAAAAATTTCCGCCATTCGCCCAGCGACAGCAGAAGAGATTGCTCACGGCCACGCCCACGGTGAAGATCCGGCACACTTTCATCACGATTAGAAAGATTACTTTAGTCTAGTAAATCATCCCTTCATCCCATCCAAGTATTTTAGTAAGAAAAAAATACTTGGATGATATTTTTTTTCCCCAAGTTACAATTGAGAATACAAAAAGAGGAATAATTGATGAAAATTATTTTACTTGCGCTATTCTTTTCAGTTCTCACTATTTCAAAATCACAAAGTGCTGATCCTGAAGAGTGCAACGAGTTATTCGTAGATCTCATGGAAAAAAATCAATATGACAGTATGAGAAAGATGCTAGATAAAAATAATAAACCTAAGAGAAAAAAATTTACGGTAAACAGAACAGTTGGGGATTACTGCCAACTATTCTCGCAAGACGAAAAAAATATTTTTCTTAAACTGTATTTAGATTTAAAGAAGAAATTTATCAATAATCTAAGGCCGGCCATTCTTGAAATTGGCGCAGGGAAAGCATATGTTGCCATGCAATCGGCAGGAATTGCAGGAGTACTCGCGAACACAGCACCAGAGCACTTGGCCTATACGGCAACAGAAAATCTTGAAAAATCTTTTATCCAGCAAAGAGATCAGACTTTTAGTTTTGAAAATTACCCCGTCGTCGTTGCTATCAATGGATCAACAGAAACGAATTCTTACTCCAATAACAACTTTCATTATTTAGCTGGAAGGCTCTTTGAAAACTATACTGATGAGGAACTACGCGAGTTCGCCCCTCTTGGAGGATATGATTTAATCCCTGATGTATACGGAGTTATGGCCTATACCCTTAAGCTTTCCGAAGACTTAAGGAAAGTATTTAGAATCTTAAGGCCAGAGGGAAATTTAATTTTAAATATCCCAAGCGATTATCATACCCCGGAATCGATCAAGCAATTTAATCAAATACCAAAACCAGAGTTAAAATTAGAGAGTTTTCCTTATCTTCCTGATAGCAAATACAAAACATTTATACTTGTTGAAAAAGATGGTAGAAAAATTGCCATAAGCATGAAGGAATGGCTCTTAAAGTATCAAACTGCTTTTAGTATTGAAGATTATGGAGATTTTCTTGTTCTCACAAAAAAAATCAACTCCACAGAAAATGAAATACCGTCTCTTAAATTAATAGATGTGAATCTAGGCGTTGCGCCATTTTCTAGGCTTTTTATCCAGCAATAAAATCCTATTGATTGCAGCAAAAAATTCAGTCTAATTTCTTCCAACCCATAGAGTGATTCACGAAATCTTGGGGTGAGATCCCCTCTTCCCCTTCTGGAACTGGCGCAGGAAAAAAATATTTAGCCCACTTATCTGGATAAATTTGAAAATGCATTTTCTTTAAGGGTGGTAAAAACCATTTTTTGTCGGCCGGTTTCAAAATTGAATCCAAAAATTTATAAATAAGCTCAGAGCAATAAAGGAGCTCATTTCCATTCTTGTCGGTGTTGTTCCAACTAAATTTCTCATCGTAGGGCAAACCATTCCAAGTAGGGAGAGCGTTTTTCAATTGGTGCGAAGAAAGTTTCACTTTTGATCTTAAAAATAAAACAGGCACTTGTTTATTTCTTCGCTTCAAAAATTCATCCAAAGGAGTGAGCTTTACTTCGCCCCAAGACTCTAAAATCAGCGCTTCATGGAATCGTTTATCTTCCCCTACCCTCATCACAACCATACCCATGTGGGAGTAGAGCGAGCGCTCTTCAAGCTCAATCAATCGGCACATGTAACAGGGGAGAGAGACGAAAATGAGATCTCCGGTTTTTAAATTTGTCGCTTCTGAATGAAAAGATAAGGCGGCAATAAGGAATAAAAAAAAATTACGTTTTATTTTTAGAATCATTGAGTTTTTTTACTCCAAATTGAAACTTGATGATAGGAACATACTTAAATAGTTTTTCTTTTTGCAGTTCAATAAAATGTTCTTTGCCTTGTCCAACGAGTGCATCGCGAACGAGGCCATGTTTTTTTGCTTCCATCAAATCATCGGTAGTTATCCCCATATTTCGAAAGGAATAGTTCTCTAATAAACCCGAAACATCAAGCAGGTGAAACTGCCCATCTTTTGTCGCTTTCATTTCATCTTTGGCGAGTCCTTGAACTTTACTTAAAATATCTTCCAGAAAAATAAAAGTTTTCTGAGGAATCTTTAGTTTCTTTTCATCGGGCATAAATCGTTCAGTTTGATAGAAACTAATGAGTGTTCTAAAAAATTCTAAATTAGAAATTTGACAAAAAATTTGTCCATCAGGTGAATTTTCCGTCGTTAACAATTGGAAATTTTTTAAAACAGGAAATAAAGATTCAATTTTAGACTCATTAATTCCATAGATGTCTGTTCCATAAATTTTTAATAATTTCTTATTGAATTTAAATGACATTTTTTGTCCGTCATCGCTACCAAAGGTATGACCAATGAGGTAGTAGGTGGCCAGCAATTTGGCGACTTCATTATCTTTAATAAAAACATATTCTTCGTCCCCGTAAGATAAACTCGCCGATTCAAATTCCTTAAGTTTAAGATAACTTCTTTTAAGCCCCTGAGACATTCCCAGGTAGAGCGCACGCAAAAAATGTGGTCCGCTATGAATGTACTGTTTAATGGTTTCACTTTCTAATTCTAGATATTCAATATCGCCCAAGGCCTCAGCGCTCATGGCATGATGATGCCCATCGTCCCACAAAGATAGTTCCCCAAAAATTTCTCCAGGCCGTATGACACCGAGTTCAAAAAAACCTTTCCCCTTGGTTTTAAAAAGTCTCACTTGACCAGTTTGTAAAATATAAATTGTTCTTCCCACATCTCCTTCTTTGAAGATGGGCAAACCACTTTTTATTTTCTTGAGTTCTTTGGCATTATTGAGAATCTGATCATAATTTTTGTCACTTGTTTTTTCACTCACTTTCACCTCACACTTGCTCTAAAATAATAGATAACGCCTCACCACCGCCGATGCAAATACTGGCCATTCCCAGGCGGGCCTTTTTCTCTATCATGACGTGCATGAGTGATAAAACAATCCTCGCTCCTGAAGCACCGATCGGATGGCCTAAACTTATGGCGCCTCCGTGCAAATTAACTTTATCTAAATTTATTCCCAATTCTTTCACGCAACCCAAAACCACGAGCGCAAAGGCCTCGTTAATTTCAAAGACATCGATGTCACTTAAATTTAATTTCGCTTGGTGCAAAACATTTTTCATCGCTTGGATGGGTGCCGTCACAAACCAAGTAGGATTTTGAGAATGCGGGGATAACGCTCGAATTTTGAAACGAGTTTTATTTTTGGCAAAACGGTTGGGATCATTAGTGAGAAGTAGTGAGACGGCCCCGTCATTAAGTGACGATGCGTTGGCAGCAGTGATCGAAGCATGCGCTTCCTTAGAAAAGGCCGGTTTCAATTGTGACATTTTTTCAAAATTTACTTTCGCCAAATTTTCATCTTCGACGCAATCAAGTTTTTGTCCATTAAGTAAGGTGACAGCAGTGATTTGATTTTTAAATATGCCTGCCTGATTGGCCGCAATAGCTCTTTGGTAAGAGAGGGCCGCAAAATCATCTTGCTCTTTTCTAGAAATTTTTAATTCCAAATTACATTGCTCGGCGCAAGCTCCCATACTCGATTGTCCATAAACATCAGTTAGGCCGTCATGTTCCACCGAATCGATCAGTTTTCCTGCTCCAAATTTGATTCCCTTCCTTGACGAGGCCAATAAGTGAGGAGCATTGCTCATACTCTCCATGCCCCCTGCAATAGCAACCTGAAATTGATTCAGTTGAAGGGAGTGATAAATTTGATTAATCGCTTCCAGCCCAGAGCCGCATACTTTATTCACCGTTGAAACGATGGTTGATTCCTTTAATCCTCCGTGAAGGGCCGCTTGTCTTGCAGGCGATTGCCCTACTCCTGCTTGAACCACTTGTCCAAAATAGGCCGCTTCAATGAGATCAGAAGAAATTTCTAAATCTGTTAGCAATGCTTTTATTGTACTAGCGGCCAAAATAGGTGCGGGGGCACTGGCAAGTCCTCCCATCAGTCCTGAAAAGGCAGTACGTTTGCCACCAACGATGTAAACTTCTTGATTCATCATTCTTCTCTCTCCCTAAATATTAACTTTATCTTGAATTAGTTTAGTCGCAAATGTAATTAAGGAATATCAATTTTTCTCATAATTCGACTAAGGCCAAAAAGGATTTTATGTTTTTTAGACTTTCAGAACAAGAAATTTATGACTCCGAACATTCTTCGTTTGATCAAGTCCTCGTCGATCACATTACGCTCACTCTGGTAGAATTTTTGGAGGGACAATTTCCCAAAAATAAAGATCAGCTATTCCCAGAACTCGAGTGTTTCGCTCTTGATAACGAAAATGAAATTTTATTCATGGCCATTTTTCGCCCAAAAAGTTTTGCGTCGCCAGTATCTTTCTTTTTATCTTGGGAAATTGTTCCAGAAATTTTGAAATCAAAAACAAGATCTCAAATTCTTATTGAAATGGGAGAGCTTTGCGGAAATTTTCTCATCGATTTCGCCAACGAAATTAAAGATTTTATTTATTCAAAAGATTGGGTTGAGCACGAATTTCAAAATTTGAAATATTTTGCAAAAACATCGAGAGAAGATATTCGCCTGACCATTGAGGCGAATAAACTTCTCCGATGAATTATGCTAAACGTTACCCATGACTTTAGATAATTTCTTATCCGCCAAA
Organism: Bacteriovoracaceae bacterium; assembly: GCA_029865945.1. GTDB lineage: Bacteria > Bdellovibrionota > Bacteriovoracia > Bacteriovoracales > Bacteriovoracaceae > JARXAH01. Next base: position 32,517 of record JARXAH010000091.1, read on the forward strand.
AAGAAAAGTAATCCCACGGTGATACCAAGTACGGTTAACACCAAAAAGAAAACGTCTTTTGACCAAATAGTATAGAACGCTCCCAAGTAACCGCTAAGATAATTTCCGAAAAATGAAGAGAGAAACCAAACTCCCATCATCATGGATACCATTCTCGCAGGTGCCACTTTTGTCACAAGAGATAATCCAATTGGTGATAAATAAAGTTCACCCATCGTAAAAATCCAAGTCGTCATGGCCAACCATAGGAGGCTTCCTTTTTCTACTCCATCCCCTACCACGTGAGCAGCTAACATCATGGTCAAAAAGGCAACGCCACAAAGAATACAACCTATTCCCATTTTTCTAACCGAAGAAGAAGGTCGCTTGCCGGCCTTAATTCCTCTATCCCACCACATATTGAGTAGCGGCGCGAACATAAATATAAAACCAGGATTAAAACTTTGATACCAAGAAGAAGGGATCGGGAATAAACCAAAAAGGGACCAATTAGTTTTTTCATCGGCCCAAAGTTGAAGTGTATTTCCTTGTTGTTCAAAAATAATCCAAAAAGCAATCGTTCCCAAACAAAGAATAATCAAGGCCCAACAACGTGCCCGTTCATCTTTGTTTAATTGTTTGAGCATATAAGTGACGCCGACGATCACAGCGATAGCAAAGGTTAATTTCGCCCAACCTGGAATCACGAGCAAGGAGAAAAATGCTACCATCGTAAGCAGAAATCCACCGAAGATTCCTGATATCATTTTAAATTTTACGCCTGTGGAAATACTGATATTGCTTTTTGTTAGTGAATCACTTGGGAGCAGCCCTTTACCAAAGTGGTAAACAGCAAGGCCCGCCAACATTCCAACACCTGCTGCACCAAATCCCCAGTGCCATCCCCAGCTAGCAGATTGTCCTAAGGTTCCACAAACAAGTGGAGAAAAGAAAGCGCCTAAGTTAATTCCCATGTAGAAAATCGTGAAGGCACCATCGCGGCGAGGATCGCCTGGTTGATAAAGATTTCCCACTTGCGTAGAAATATTTGGCTTAAATGCGCCGTTACCTAAAACTAAGAAAAATAATGCAACTAAAAACATACTTTCTGAGGCCATCAAGAAGTGACCAATGGCCATGAGGATCGCCCCCACATACACTGTTTTTCTTTGTCCCAAAACCTTGTCCGCCAAGATGCCACCAAACAAAGGAGAGAGATAAACAAAGCCCGTATAAAGCCCATATAACTGCGAGCTAAAAGGTTGAACGTCGAGATGACCGAAGGCCATTTCTAAAAGTCCTTTTAACTGTTCATAACCTAAAACAGTTTTTGCTTTTTCCGGATCTAATATTAAATACTGAGTCATGTAGAGAATGAGTAGCGCACGCATTCCGTAATAGGAAAATCGCTCCCACATCTCGGTAAAAAAGAGAACCATTAAACCTTTTGGATGACCAAAGACCGTATCATCGCCTTTCTTTGGCGCCCCGACGGCACTACTGACAGCATTCATGTTTGCTCCTCAAAAAAATTTGCTCAAAAAAGACTGGCCTGTCTCATAAGCTATTACTGATTACTAATTAAGAATTTCCTTTCATAAAATTCAAAAGAATTTTTTATGATGAATGAGAAAAAATGTCGAATTTAATTTTAAGTGTTATTAATTGTTACAAATTTCTATTCTTCTTCGTAGCCTGCTTTGAAAGAATCAATTGATCGTGGTTCAAAATCCATATCATCTGCTTCTTCATCCACCACATCTTCAATTTCTTCAATTTCCAATTCCGTATCGGAGATATTGAGTTCGGCAAGTACCTTGTTAAACTCTCTATCGTCGGACAAATCGTCGATTAACATTTGAATATATTGTGCTGGATATTTTGACACCAGTTCTTCGATGTAATTTTGTAATTTACCTTCTTTAAGAATTTCTTTTTTGCGATTTAATTGTTTCCAATTATAAATGTAGTGATAGCGACAGTAGGGGCCGGAGGTACGAATATTTTCACACGAACGCTCCATACACTCATCGCTCTTAGGAAGAAATATATCCATGGTTAGGATCGCTTCCTCAATGTCCTTCCATTGGAAATATTCTTTTAAATTTAAAAACTGCTCTTTTATTTTCTCTTCAATTTGCTCCACATCTTTCTTCATTTTTTCTGTAAAATGAAAGGCGGCCTTTTCTTTTTTGGAAACTACTTTGATATCATCGACATCTAATTCATCGTGATCAACCTCTGGGCCTTTGGGATTTTTTTCTTTTTCTTTTTCTTTCGTGACGATTTTTGTTTTTGATCTGTCTTTCTTGGATTTTTCACTTAGGAGTTGAGTTTTATTTTTGCTTGAGGTTTGAGAAACCGGTTTAGTATTAATAGGCGCTGAAACATTTTTTTTATTTTTCAGATCAACATGAGTTTTGGCAACTGGCTTCGCCGCAACTTTTCCCACTGGACCAATTGGTTTAGCAGCTGGCTTTCCTGCTGGCGCTTTTTCTTTAGTAACTATTTTTGCGGGAGCTTTAACCGGTTGGGCATGAATTTTTTTTGCAGGTTTAGATTTTACAGCAACGGCCACCTTTTTTTTAGCGGGCGCAGGAGGGGACTTAGTCTTTTTTTTGTCTTTTTCTTTCACATTTACCTTTTCTTTGGCCTTGCTTTTGAGCGGAGATTTCAATTTTTCTTTTGAGTTCTCTTTGGCCTTTGATTTTTTATTATCTTTTTTTCCCATAATATTTTCCCTTATAAACTTAAACATTTTTTCACTTTACTTCTTTTAACTCATGAGTGGCAATAACCACTCTTTGAATTTCTGAAGTTCCTTCATAGATCTCAGTAATTTTTGCATCACGGTAGTAACGCTCTAGGGGATACTCTCTGGTAAATCCATTTCCCCCACAAATTTGAATTGCTTTAGAAGTGACAAACATCGCCGCTTCCGAGGCAAATAATTTGGCGTGGGCCGATTGTTTCGAGAAAGGTAGATCGCGATTTTTTCTTTGGCTAGCATCGTAAATTAAAAGCCTGGCCGCATGAATTTTGGTGCTCATATCGGCGAGCATAAATTGAATACCTTGAAGTTGGGAGATGGGTGCGCCAAATTGTACGCGCTCGGTACTATATTTTCTTGCATAACGAAAGGCCCCTTCGGCAATGCCTAATGCCTGAGCAGCGATACCGATTCGGCCTCCATCGAGCGTGGCCATCGCCACCCTAAAACCTTTTTCCAAACCGCCCAGTAAATTTTTCTTGGGCACCTTCACTTTATCGAAGGCGATTTGCGCGGTGGAGGATCCCCGAATTCCCAATTTTTCTTCGAGCTTAATAACCGAAAAGCCGGGAGTTTTCGTTTCAACAATGAAAGCACTAATTCCCTTGTAATTGGGAGTCTTCGTCGTTTTTGCAAAAACAATCGCTACATCGGCCTCTTTACCATTAGTAATCCAATTTTTTACGCCTTGAATTTCATAGTAATCGCCTTTGTCTTCTGCATAGGTGGTAAGGGACCCCGCATCAGATCCGGCGTTGGGTTCACTTAAGCAAAAACACCCAATCCATTCACCGCTCGCTAATTTGGGTAGATAAGCATTTTTTTGTTCTTCCGTTCCAAAGGCAAGAATCGGCCACACACCAAGAGATGTGTGAGCAGAGACGAGCACTCCCGTGGAAGCGCATTGACGAGAAATTTCTTCTACGATGATGGAGTAAGATAAATAATCCATCCCTGCACCGCCGTAGGCCTCGGGGACATAAGCGCCTAAGAATCCTTGCTCGCCTAACTTTTTAATAAGTTCGGTGGGCAATTCTTCATCCACATCTATTTTTTTGGCGAGCGGCCCAACTTCGGCATCCGAAAACTTGGCCACAAGTTGGCGCAATTCATCATAGTGGTCGTCTAATAATTGAAACGTATTTTTTGCATCCATTTTATTCCTTTATTTTGATTTTGATTTTGATTTTTATTTTTATTTTGATATAAATTGAGAGGGCCTTCGCTCGATAAACGCGGCCATCCCCTCTTTTTGATCATCAGTTGAAAAAAGAGAAGCAAACATTTGCGACTCTCTGGCCAAATTCTCCGTTGAGGTTTTTCCCATTTTTTTGATGGCCTTAAGCGCTAGTGGGCCGTTCATGGAAATTTTCTTGGCCCTATTTTCTGTTTCAATTCTTAACGTCGCCACATCCGGAAAAATTTCTTGCACAATTCCTAGTTCCAGCATTTTGCTACTACTAAAACTCTCTCCTGTCATCGCTAGCCACTTACTTCTCGCAACCCCAATGGACTGAACTAATCGCGCCCAACCTCCAAAACCGGGAATGACTCCCAATTTAGCCTCGGGAATTCCCCATTGACCGCTTGTGGCAGCGTAGATGATATCGCAAGCAAGGGCGAGCTCTAGTCCACCACCCAACGCGTGTCCATTCACACAAGCGATGACGGGCCTTGGGAAATTTTCAATCATTTCGTTGACCTTGTGGCCAAGCAAAGAAAAACTTAAGGCACTCTCAGAATCCATATCACTCATGGCCGCAATGTCAGCTCCAGCGACGAAGGCCTTTTCTCCCTCTCCCGTGAGGATGATTACTTTTGATTCATGCCATGGTTGATGGATTTCGGATTGAAAAAAATTTTGTAATTCCATTAAAACATCCCTATTGAGGGCATTAAGTTTTTCAGGGCGCGAGATGGTGGCCGTGACAATGCCGAGTGATCTTTTGATGTTAATAGTCATAAAATCCCCTTTTACTTTTTCTTCCCAAACGATTGGCCATCACATATTGGCGAAGCAAAGGACACGGCCGATATTTGCTATCACCTAAACCTTCAAAAAGAACTTCCATAATGGAGAGACAAGTATCGAGGCCAATAAAATCCGCCAACTCAAGAGGGCCCATCGGAACATTGGTTCCTAATTTCATTCCCTCATCTATATCTTTTGGGGTGGCGATGCCTTCATGTAAAACATAAATGGCCTCATTAATCATAGGCATTAAAATGCGGTTAACAATAAATCCAGGAAAATCTTTTGATACAACCCAAGTTTTTCCCAGCTCCTGGGCCAAGGATTGAACCACACTCAATGTTTCAGATGATGTGGTTAGTCCAGGAATGATTTCTACTAATTTCATTACGGGCACAGGATTCATAAAATGCATTCCAATAACTTTGTCGGGACGCTTGGTGGACGCTGCTAATTCGGTGATCGGAATCGATGAGGTATTGGAAGACAGGATGGCATTTTGTGGTAATTTATTATCGAGTGTTTGAAAGAGTTCTAATTTTAATTTCTTATCTTCTTTAATCGCCTCAATAGAAAAGTTAATGGAATGGGTATCAAAGGAGTCCCAATGAGTAGTCAGGGTTAAATTTTTTTCCCACTGACTTTTTTGCTCTGACGTCCACTTCCCTTTTTCTATGCCCTTTTCCCACTGACTCACGATGGTCTGCTTGGCCAAATCCACCATTGACTGGGCAACATCCAATAACACGACCTTGAAACCTTGCTGGATACAGGTTTGAGCAATACCTCGCCCCATTTGACCAGCACCCACAACTAAAATATTTCTACTCATCTTTTTCCTTTCAATTTGATCAATGATATTTTGAATCATCATCGCAAAAATTTTCTAGGCCATCCAGTGGAATTCTTTTGTATTTGAGATGATTTCTTGTCATTAAAGAAAATATGAATTAGTTATAATAGTTGTCCCATTTCTTAAAATTAAGTTTGGTATTGGTTTTTGGAAAATGGGAATCGTTTATTAATTTTAACTTTGTTATAAGGAGTGTTTGCTTGGCAAATCACAAATCAGCAGCGAAAAGGGCGAAACAATCAGAAAAGAAACGTGCACACAACCGTTCTAAGAGTTCGGCAGTAAAAACTGCTATTAAAGCGATTAGACAACTTATTGATTCAGATAAGATGGATGAAGCGAAAAAAATTCTTCCAGCTATTCAGTCAAAAATTGCAAAATTGGCCAAAACTAACATTATCAAGAAAAAAACTGCTTCTCGAAAAATTAGTCGAATTGCCGCTAAAGTAACGACTAAAAAATAAATTCATTCTCTTTTTTGTACTTCTTAGTTTGAGGGTAGCTTAAATTCGTTAAGATCAATTAAGCTTGATTAGATTTGAGAAGTACAAATATCAGAACGCCGGTAAGGGAAACATAAAACCACAATGGATAAGTCCACTTAGCCAACTTTTTATGCTGAGCAATTCTGTTCGATATTCCCCAATAAAAACTTAACAGCACCATGGGAAAGACAATCGTCGACAACAGTATGTGACTGATAAGAATAAAAAAATAAATCGGTCTCATGATACCCACGCCTTGAAACTTAGAATCTCCATGGAAGCTGTGATAGATCAAATAACCCACTAGAAATAATGACGACGACACAAACGCCAACTTCATCCAACGTTTATGCCTATCAATATAAATTTGACCTTGGGAACGCCGCTTAATGGAGCGAATGCCCAACAAAATGCAGGCCGCTGCCGTCAAATTCATGCAAGCGTTAAAAAAGGGAATGAACTCCCACCACCCAGATTCACTACTACTGGGGGCCAAAAATCCGTGAGAAAAATAAACCAACCAAACTAGTCCACTTAAGGCAAGGACCGAAAAAAGTAAAATAAATTTGTCGGCCTTACTTAAATATTGGGAATTTAAAATCGACATTTTTTTCTCCGATTTTTTCAGATGACTCAATTTAGTCAAGAAACAGACGATAAGCATGAGAGGTGGACGCTTAAGTATATGGTGATGAATCGAAAATGGATACTATTTTGCATCTCTCTTTGTGCTCATTTTTTGATTGTGAGTTGCGATTTATTTGAGGCCGATCATAGTATTCCTGAGGGTGCGCAAGAGGGTGCCAATGCTGCCAATCTTAAGGCCGAAGCTTGTCCAAAAGTAGATTCCCTAAAAGATTATGGATTAATCAAAAAATACCCAGAGATTTGTATTCTTCAAATGTGCACCGATGTGGAAGCGCCTGAGTATAAAAAAGCTGATATCGAACGTGAAACAGAATTTTTTAAAACTTATCGCCTCAAAGTTCCAGAAAAATTTAGAACGTGGCAGTTTATCTGGCAATCTGCAGATAAGTGCAAATACCCCAACAAAGATTTTTGTCAGCACCCTCAGGGAAATAATTGTTTTGAGAAAGATAAGGAAAAGTGTCCTCAGAGAAATCACTGCGAGTTTTTTTTGTGTGAATTAGAAATGAGTGTCGATAACGAAAAATTTAGAGAATTTGAATACCACATTAAGCAATCAGGTGGTGGAAAAATTACGATTAAGAAAGAAGATTGTGGGAAATACCCATTCGTATCAAAATTGAAAAGTCCTCCTGCTGTGTTGGCGGCTTCCGTGGCCGCTACCGGTAACGAGTCGCCGGCCATTATCCCTACAACGGTACCTCCAGCTGTGCAGACAGCAGTGCAAACAGCAGTGCAAACAGCAGTGCAGACAGCTTCCCCGCCAGTTGCCGTTGCTCCGGTAGTTGCTCCGGTAGTTGCCCCGGCCGCTGAACTGGTTGTTGAAAAGAAACCACCGACCAATGAAAAGGCGGCGGAGAAGCAGGTGCCCCAGGTCCCCTCGACATTAGTAGAAAAAGAAAAGAATGAGGAAGTGAAAGTGATAGCAGCGACCCTGGATGAAAAAAAACCTGAAGTAGTAATGGATGGCCCTCCGGTGGCCGTTGCGACTCCTGAAGAAGTTAAAGTGGAATTTAAAAGTGAAGTGGCGGCGGCCGAAGGAAAAAAAACTGAGTCCAGTGTACAGTCATCGGTCTTAACTAAAATGAAAACCTGCCTTCCTCCTGAAATATTGAAAGATTTTACGACAAATAAAACCAACATCACTGATTTTGCGGCCGACCAGGCGGTCGATAATTGTGGATGCCAATTTAAATTATGTAATGATCCCAAATTTCGCGAATACAGTGAATTGCTAGTAGAAGAGGTAAGGAAATATGAAGGTCGATGTAAAGCAAAATATCCCCTAGATTCCGTATCAATAGTTACTACTAACCAATGTTTAAATGAAGAAATCGTCATCGAAAAAAATATTTCCAAAGAACCCATTGTGATGAATTTAATTGTCGATAACAGTGCGGATCTTTCACCTTGGCAAACAGCAAAAAAATCTTTACTTGATCAAATCGACGAATTAATGGCAGTTGGGGTTAAATTAAAAATTTATGCCTTAAGCCAAGTGAATCAAAAATATGATGGGTCTCCCCAATTACTATCTCCTATTTGCGAAAAAAAGAAATTTTATGCACCAGAACCGGTAGCAGAAATTCTTATTAATTCCCAAAATAGTAAAGAACAAATTTCCAATCTTATTGCCGAAGGATTGCAACGTGTACCGGCGGTGAATAACTTTTTTTATCCTGCAGGAATTTGTTTCATCAACAGGCTTTTTGATGAATTTGAAAAACGCCAAGGCCAATCCCAATTAATACCTCAAAAACAAGTTATTTTTTTAGCAACCCACAGAGATGATTTCTCCAATAATGTGAATGCGGTCAATGAAACCTATTGCTTTGATTCTGTTGCACCGAAGGATCCTGGACAAGAAAAATCGGGACGAGAAATTGCCTCCCAAAAAATGATGAACTATTACGCAAAAGTGAGATCGTTAGAATTTATGGTCACAGTGAACGGATTAGAAACAAAAACTTATCAAATGTCTTTAGATGATACGGGACAAGAATTTTATGACTCTTTAACTAATGATGACCGAGAGTGTAGGTCCCAAGAAATGAATTGGATGAGACAAAAAGAAAAAATTACGGAAAGTTTTAAAAGTTGTCGCATCAAACGAAGCTTTAAACGATTATTGGTTTCATCTTCTGAAGTACCAGAGCCCAATTTGTGTTTATTTACCTGCGATCAGAGGCCAAGTTTTTACTTAAAAGGTGAAGGCCATGATTGTTTCAAAAACTTGGCCAAGCAAAAATATACCATGATCGACGATTATCGTTATGTGACTTGTGAGCGCGATGATCAAGGAAGTGAAATTTTAAGGTCAACTCCCCTATGTGCGGCCAATCCATTGGTAGGAAATTACCAAATGCTTACGGGGGCGAGCGAAATTTTGAAGCGAAACCAGATGATTAAAGACCAATGGAAGTTTTTAATTTTTAATACGACAAGTGAATCTTGTTCTGCGAAGGGTTTAAAAATTTCTAAAAATTACCAAGATAAATTTTCTGAATGGAAAAATTCGATGGGTGTTGATGTTCGCTCCGTTAATTTGTGCGACGATGCGGCCGCCGAAAATTTGACGAAAGGATTAAGCGAATTAATTCAAGAATCTACTCACGGACTAAATTATGCAATTAACCTTCCTGCGGGAAGTAAAATTGAAAAAATTACTTTATTGGCCGAAGACCAGAAACTTATTATCCCAAGTGAAGCTTATAAAATCATGAAAACCAGTAAAGGGACATCGCTGCAATTTACTTCGATCAACATGCGAAAAACCATCACTGGGTTTCAAAAAATAATCATCACCTATGCACCGTCCATATAAAATAATTGGACTCAAAGAATCTATTGACATAATTTAAGAAAATGAATTTAATGTCTGAATTCCTTTAATTTTTCTCAATTAGTGGGCGTTTAGCTCAGCTGGGAGAGCGCTACCCTTACAAGGTAGATGTCGGGGGTTCGATCCCCTCAACGCCCACCACTAATTTAGAAAAGCCGATTTGATGACGCCAAATTTTTCGCAACTAAATCATTCTCTTATCTAACATAAATCATACAATGTATTAGGCGCTCGCCCTCTATTTAACAAACACAGATTTTTTTGAAGATTGGGGTAAACATGATGAAAGATGAAAACACAAAAATGATCAAGTTAACCCAAACCGTAAAGAAGGGCGGTTGTGCTGCCAAAGTACCGGCGCTCATTTTAAAAGAGATTTTGGCCGGAGTGAATTTCCCGCCGCTCATCGAAGGATTAACTGTCGATGGATCCTCATTTGATGATGCCGCCATTTATGAAATTTCCCCTGATATTGCCTTAGTTCAAACATTAGATTTTTTTACACCGATTCTTGATACACCCTATGATTTTGGAGCTGTGGCCGCGGCCAATTCTTTGAGTGATGTTTATGCTATGGGCGGAAGACCTAAAACTTGTATGGCCATCCTCGCGGCGCCCCTCGCCACCATGGAAACTTCGATTATCAAAGAAGTGCTTCAGGGTGCAATTGACGTCATCAAGGAATCAAAGAGCTCGCTTGTGGGAGGACACTCGATTGATGATGACACTTTAAAATTTGGACTATCAATTACGGGAGTCGTCCATCCAAAAAAAGTTTGGACTAATGCGGGGGCCCTTCCTGGTGATCAATTAATTCTAACAAAACCCTTAGGTACTGGAACTTTATGTGCAGGCCTTAAGCATAAATCCTATCATGAATCAGACATAGAAGAGGCCGTTCAATCTATGAAACGTCTCAATAATATTATGGATTATTTATCCTCCGTTTCAATCGAGGCCATTCATAGCGCGACAGATATTACTGGTTTTGGGTTGGCAGGGCATAGTTTACAAATGGCAAAAGCATCTAAGGTAAATTTTAAAATCTTTGCACACTCTTTGCCCCTCTTTAAACAAACGATTTCCTCTCTTGAAAGCGCGCATCTCACAAAGGCCCACAAAAGCAATGAAGAGTACTCTCGGCCATGCTTCAATTTTGAAACGAAAGTATCTGCTCTCTTAAAACTTGTCATGTTTGATCCTCAAACTAGTGGAGGATTACTTCTCAGCGTAAAGGCCGCGCAAGCAAATAAAATAGTAGAAGAACTAGCAAATTTTTTTCCGGGAACGGCCATCATCGGAAGTGTGACAGATATTTCGACAACTGATAAAAAATTTGTCCATGTGGAATGATGTAGACTTAAGGAAACTATTTCTAGCTCAAACTCCCTTGGTTGATGTGAGAGCTCCGATAGAATTTGAGGCAGGAAAAATTCCATTTTCGATCAATCTTCCAATTCTTAACAATGAAGAACGTGTTCAAGTTGGAACCACTTATAAAAATCAAGGACAAGCAGCGGCCGTTTTACTTGGCCAGCAACTTGTTTCTGGAATTAATAAGGATGAGCGGGTTAACCAGTGGATAAAATTTATTCAGCAAAATCCTGAGGCCCAAGTATTTTGTTTTCGCGGAGGAATGAGATCAAAGATTAGCTGCGAGTGGATTACTGAAAATGGTTTTCCCAGAACACCCATTGTTGGTGGCTATAAAAGAATGCGCAATTTTTTTCTCTCCCTACTCAATGAAGGGCCACTTCCTAAAATATTTCGTTTAGGTGGACTTACCGGATGCGGAAAAACAGAATTACTTTTAAAGTTAAAAAAACACATAGATCTTGAAGGACTGGCCAATCATCGTGGATCTGCCTTTGGCTTCATGGGCCAACAGCCAACTCAAATTACATTTGAAAATCAATTGGCCTTTAAAATTTTACAGCTTCCTGAAAGGGTGATGCTTGAAGATGAGTCTAGCGCAATTGGAAACGTGGTGATTCCCGTTCGTTTTTTTGAAGAAATGAAACGTGCCCCCTTAGTCATGTTGGAATTACCTTTAGAAGATCGTATCGTTAATATTTTTAATTCTTATGTTCTAAGGAATGATTCCATTTTTTTTACCAATGCCTTGCAAGCGATAAGTAAACGACTTGGTGGTTTAAAAACAAATGATCTTTTGAATAAAGTTAAAATTGCTTATGAATATGGAATGAATTTAAGAGAACATCGGGAATGGATTTCCATTCTTCTTTGTGACTACTACGATAAGTTTTATCAAAAGAGTCTAGAGAAGCAAAAAAACTTGATTTTATTTCGAGGAAGTAGGGAGGAAATTTTGCAGTGGGCAGTTGATTTCCAATAATCAAATTCGGTGTTTTTAGAATTTTTAAGGATTTGGAATTCACTTAGCTCTAAATATTAAAAGTGTCTTATTGCTTTAATGCATCAACAAGAGTCTTGATTTTTTTATAATTGGGATCATTCTGGTTGAAACCCAATTCGGTCATGGCATCTAATAATAGATCTAAAACGCTATTTAGACTAGCTGGCCATAAATCAGGATGGTCTTTTTTGAATTGTCCAAGGGAAACAAAAGGAGTTACATTTTCACCATCTACTACATATGGGAGAGCAAGCTGCAAGCGTGATGATTCTATTGCAAAGTCACTAAGAAATTGCTGCACAAAAAAGGCCCAAGTTAATTTACTTGCCTCATTATTTTCTTCGGTTATTGCTGCGTGCGCATCCATTGCCCCCAAAAGATAATACTTAAAATTATGAACTAGATTAAGCAAAGAAGATTTTGCGAGGACAATATCCTTCGATAATGCTAGAGACTCAGGTATTGAATTAGTAATTTCAAAACCTGGCTTAGGAATAAGAATTTTTACTGATTTTCCATTTATTTCAATTTCTTGAGTGATGTAAAATTTTTCATATATAGCATAATTCGGGAGATGGAAATTATTATCGAGAATAGCTTGATTATCTTTAAATAGACTAAACCGAGTAAATTGATTTACTACATCTGAACTAAAAAATTGGGACGCATTGGATCTAGTTAGCTCACTTGAGTGGGCAAGCAATCTCAAATAATCGAAAAGTCGAAATGCGTATTTAACCCCTTGTACTTGGTCTTCTTTTTCCAGAACTCCTAATTGTGATAAAGCGTTATTTAATACTTCGGGCTGAATTAAATTGGCACTAAAAAGATCCATAAGAATAGAAAAATTCTTAGCCTCCTCGGCCTTAAATTGTAGAATTTTTTCAATATAGTATCTCACTTCTTCTATTCCCAATACATTTCCCGGGCATTTATAAAGGAAGTCATAGTCATGGGGATTAGTGGACGCAATGGATATTGTGCCAAAGCATCCCAAAAAAATAATCATCAATTTTTCAAAAATTTTCACGGGCCACCTATGTTAAAGTGCAATATGAATACAAATAGTTTCATTCTTTCATGTTTTTTGAATTTTCGTCTATTGGGCAAAAAATGCTTGAAATATTTGGCAATAGGCCACTACCGCTACCGTGTTTTAGAATCAACTATTTTGAGAAATGTTTAGTTTTTTTGGGAAATTATGACTGGCCGACATTGGTTAAATCTTACATTTCGTAAATTAAAACAAATCTCGTAATGCAAGTTGTGATCAAAATAACAGTCGCCTCAATCTACCTCACAAAATAATGTGGCCAACTTTCGTCAAGAAGAAATTATGGGACAATTTAATCTAAAAGAGCTAATTTTTTATTCATATTGATGATGCAAAAAATGTGAGTTTTTATTACAAAAGAAACTAAATTAGAAAATCAAGATTTTTATTTAGAAAATGGCTTTATAGTTTTCACCGAAGAATATCATTTGAAACGTGGCCATTGTTGTCAGAGCGGATGTCGTCATTGCCCGTACAAAAATGATGTAGAAAGCGATACTAAAAAATCAATTACAAATTCAGACCTATATAATTGTTTTGAGTAATGTTAAGTTTTATTGGAAAAAGACGAGACGTGCTACTGCACGTCGCAGGTGTTGAAGCCGATGGCCGACAACATAGATAAATATTAAAAGGAATAGGTATTAGTGAAATAATTCGATTAATACATTGCTCGGGTGGGAGTAAATTGCAGACGACTTGTTCCATCGGCATATTGTCTTTTCAGCTTCAGATTCACCGTTACGCCGATGCGGTTATAGGAAATCCTCAGAGATTTTCAACTGCAATCAGGTAATCAGTTTTCCAACAAACATTAAGGCCCAGCGCTTTCCCAATTCTTTTCAACTCGCTGTAATTGAGACTGAGCCCCTTTTCCTCTCGGCGATAAGCAAGCCCGACTCTATCAGTGATGATCCAACCGTTTGGTGCCAAAAGTTGAGCGTAGGTTTTAAGCAAAAGAAAAAAATGTTGATTGCAGCAGCTAAAGCTACTCAAATTGTTATCAATGATAATATCAAAGTTGCCATAGCCATATAATTTTTTTAGTGCGTGGGGGTCATACTTGTTTGTTTCAAAAACTGTTTTATAAACAATTCCATTTTTTTGTGCGTGTTCAATTTCCAATTGGTCGCAGGTTATTCCATGGATCTCAACTGAAGGAGCAATAAGACGGAAGGATTTTGCAAATAGGGAGTTTCCAATTCCGATATGCAGTATCTTTTCATGTCCGCGTAACTCTTTTTTTAAATAATCTTCTATTCTCACTTGATCTGGCGTACTAGGAAGATTTGTCCAGCAGGCATCATAATACTCGGCCTGAGGTGATTCAGATCCACAACTAGCAGAGTATTTCCATTGATAATATTTACTGTACAGTTCTTTAATAAATTGTTTCATACTTTTATTCCCCCTTCAAAAGGAAGAATAATGGAATCATCTAATTGCGACTAGGAGAAAGTTGTATTTTAGTATTTTAGAGTAATACCAGGCCCTCGAAACATTATCATATTAAGCGAAACATTATCATATTAAGCGAAATATAGAGAAAAAAATTTCCATTAGTTTGGTTCTTTTTCCAAATTCGGTACTAAAAATAATCGCACCTGACGTTTAAAATTCCTTGCCCCATTTCCTGGATATTTTTCGTTTTCATTCCAAGTTCGCTCGCCCTTCTTCCACTCTTCTGCACTAAGCGCAGCATTTAAGATAGAGAGCTGTTTTTCTTCTTGGGGTTCAATTAGCTGCATAATACTTTCTGTCATTGCCAGCTTTTGTTGAATGCGTACGACACTGTGTTGCTGATGAATAACGTTTAATAGTTGAAACAACATTTCATCTCGGTTGCTTTCATCATAAAGTTCACTCAAGAAATTTTTCTGATGCCACTCACCTGCAAAATAAGATCGGCCATAAAGAAATTGCTGAGTAAAAGCAGTTCCTAAAATAACTTGCATAAAATCCAACGTAGTGAAGGAAGGAATTCCTTTTTGTTGATTATCGTAAATACATTTAAATTGCTTGGATGCGATCCTAAAATCACATGCGAGGGCCAAGTCAAATCCCACGTGGGATACGCCGTTGTTCAAATCACACACCACCGTTTGTGGAAGTCGCATGATGAGCTTTTGAATGGTGCGTACTCTTCCAATCATTTTCATCCAAGAAGTGCGGTCTCTATCTTTTACATTTTCCCAATCAATTCCGTGATGAAAAAAATCACCTTGGGATTGCAACAAAATGGAATCAATTTCAAGTTTGTCATAGGCCCAAGCGAGTGCGGATTCGAGCTCAAAGAGTTGTTCCAGTGAAGCAAAAATTTTCTTTTGTTCATTTGGCAGCAAGCTGATAATGAGCGAGCGCGTGGGTTTGTGGAGCTTCGTTTCAATTAGCCTAAAATTAAATATGGGCCTCATATACCTTCCTTGGTAAAAAAGTTCCCGATCCTCTCTTTCATTTTTGGATAGTTTTACGTGTTCGTCAAGGCCGCTATGCTTGAGCAAAAATGACCGCTATCAACATTAGCAAAATGACACCATCCTGAAAAAACTACAGTCACTAGTAATGCTAAAGGGTTGCTCTCCTCTATAGATTTTTCCATTATTTTACATTTTCTCTTGAAATATCTGAGCTCCTTGTATATTCATTTTTTTTTAAAGGGGAATTTATGTTATTCAACGGCAAATCTATATCCAAGCTTCTCTTGGCATGGCCTATCTTATGTTTCGGTCCTAACTTGGAGGCAAAAACAAAGAGCTTAATTTATCCCAATATTTTATGGCCCACGACCTCTATCCACTTCTGCATCTTAGATCCAAAAGATTCAGAATTTAATCATTTTATCGATTTAACCAATGATAAAAATAAAGAGATCATCAAAGTTGCCCAAACATTACCTCCGAAGTACAGAGAGCTCTTTGGTAAGGTATTAAAGTCTAGTTTTTCAGAAAGCACGGAATTATCGGATTTTAAATTATTCTTAGATGATAAATGCAGCTACACATCTGATGTCTATATTGCTTACTTAAAATCAGAAGAGGCCGAATTTAGTGCCGATCTTGGAAATGCATTAAATATTTGGGGGAAAAAAAATTTTATGGTGATCAATCAAGGATTAATGAATCTAAAAGAAAAAGAAATGAGCGAATTTACGGACTGGAGATTAAAAAGAAATATTGAGATGAACAATGAAATAAAAACAAAGCAAGAACGATTTATCGATGACGCTATCTCCTATTCTTTTAGTCATGAGGTATTGCATGTTCTTGGCCTAGGGCATGGCCTTTACAATACTGAGCTAGCGGATCTTGTCACCAAATTTACTGATGATCCTAAAACTGACTGGGATGATGATGACACTCTAATTGAATTTGCTTCCATCTTTAATAAATATTATCAAAAATGGGATCTCTACATTGATCATAGTGTTTCCATGACAATTGGATCAAGCGCCGTCGAGGAATATTTTAGCACTGGTGATAGTGGTGATAGTGGTGATAGTGTTGATAAATTTAGTGACTTCATGGAATTAGAAAGTGGGCCTTTATCTTCGATGAGCTATTTTTATAGTTTACAAAACTTGGCCTACCTAAAAATTTATACGATTTGCCATAGTAAAAATTTGGGGATTTTAATAGCAGATAGAAATGACCAAAAAATTCTTTGTGATGAAACTCTGCTATCTGAAATTTATCATTTCGAAAAAAATGGACAATATGTTCAACGAAACGAAAAAATCTTATTACTGCGCGGGTATTTTCCTCATAACTCGGCCAAGAAAAAATTAGCTGAAGAATGGGAATCCAAGCAAAAAGAAGTTAATATCCAAATTGGTGATTGGTTTAAAGTTGCCAAAAAATACGTAGGCCTCTACCTCTAGGCTAGGCCGGGTTGCCGCTATCAAAAAATTTCATTTCTAATTCCTCAGGAAAATTTTTTGCAAGGTAATCTTGCAGCGCATGTAACCCCCAAACTTCTGTGGCGTGATGCCCACCTGCGAAATAATGAATCTCGGCCTCCCGGCAATCATGATAATTGTACTCCGTCATCTCTCCGGTCACATAGGCGTGACACTGTTTTTGATGGGCCAAATTCCAAAGCGACTGCCCTCCACCGGTAATAATACCCACTCGCTTGATAGGAGATTTTTCATCAAAGATGGCGCTGCTAATCTGGCGAGAAAGAAGAGTTGTTAATTTTTCCTTAAGTTGCTTTGGGAGAACCGATTTGGGAAATTCCCCCCAAACACCTAAAAGATTTTTTTTGGCATCTTGGAGTGGCTGCAGATCTTGAAGTCCCAAGATTTGGGCAAGGGCCGCGCCATGCCCAAGGGTAGGATGGCCGTCCATGGGAAGGTGGTAGGCAACAAGGGACGTTTCATTTTTGATAAGTAACTTGACTCGCTCTCCGTAGGCCCCCGCAATGGCACGTGCTCCATGGTAATCCCAAAGAATTCCGTGATGAGTGATGAGAAGATCTGCATTCCACTGGGTAGCAGCGGTGATGGCCTCAAGACTCGCAGTGACCGCGAAGGCAACTTTCTGAAGTTTTCCAGGACGTGGGGCGTCCACTTGTAGGCCGTTAGGGCAGTAGTCCCTAAAATTTTCAGGTTGATATAATTCATTTAAAAATTCCACAAAGCTTTGCACGCTGTTAAGTGGCGATGCTTTTATGTCGTTTTCATTCATGGCAGGTACCCCTTTTAAGAAAAAGAAATAAAATATTCTTGAAATGGTGCTATAAAAAATATATAAGCGCATTAGAAATTATTTTTTATAGAGGCAAGCAATATGAACAAATTATTTTATTTCTGTTTACTCCAAGTATCAATGATCGTTGCTATGATCGGCGGTGTGCAGGCACAAAATTTACCTAACCAACGCCCTTGCCGAGGTAATAATCTAACCTTAAATGAGGGTGGATCAATAGAAGTAAAAAATCGGACCATGAGGAATTTCTCGCAATCTACTTGCCGACTTGAGTGTACGGTAAAGTCAGCTCCGAGAGAGGAAAGAGGGTACCGAGATATTTTCGTTGAATCTACCCTACCAGTTGGAATTGAAATCACTGAAAAAGTGGTCAAGGAAATTCAAGATAAATTAGAATTCAAGTGCACCTCTTTCCTGCGCGGAACTGTCGTGTCTAATTCGTTTAATTTTTGCAAAAACTATTGATTCATTTATTTTGATATACTTGTTAACCAAGTTTGTGGAAATTTTCCGCAAATTTTTCCGTCTTTAGAAAATTCATTTTCAAGTTTTGTAAGATTTTCTTTCATATAAGTAATAGACTTACACATTGGTAACAATTTTTCGTGAGGAGTAAATCCTTGCTTGCTATTATAAAAATCATTCGAAGGAAGTAATGTAGAAATATTATTACAACCAATAATTGGTTTACATAACAATGCAAAATTATCATCTAAAGCATATGTCGAACCATCTTCGTTAATTTCTAGCCCCATTTGAAACGCTAATATGCAATCTCTAAATACCTGATAAAGAGAATCTATAAATAAGAGCCTTCTTGAATCCACAGCATTTTCTTTCGTACTTTTTGATGCTTCAATAATAATCTTTGCATCTTTTCTTAAATCGTCCAACCTACGATTTACTTCTTTATCGAGAAGCCCGGTAAAATATCCTTTGCGTTTCATCATTGCATCAAATATTCCGTCAAGATTTTCAAACCGATCACTAATAACATTTTTGTTGTTAGGATTTGGATCTACTCGAGTAGTCACCAAGGGTAAATTTGATTGAAATTTTTGAAATGTCTGACTGTTTTTAAAAATTAAGATTTTTATTTTTTCGTCTGTAGCATTTTCACTCTTATATTTTCTTAACAACTCATTCATGACTGAAATATAGCTAGGAAATACGGTATCGATAATCTGAGGCCAATTTTTTACCCATAACGCAACACTATCTTTCATTGCTGCATTATAAAATCCAAACTTAAGTTTTGTTTTATTAGTTGGTAACTTTTTCCTCATCTCACTTTCTGATTCTATGAGTGGTTTTAGTACATTCAACACTTTCTCGCGGTAATAAAACTTAAACTGATCAACTAATAAATCAGTCGTTACACCATCTTTTTCAGAGTAAAAAGGAGATTCGCTTCCAACATTGCTAAAGACAGGATAAATTTTATCTTTAATAAAATTAATAATGGAATAACAGCTATCTTGAATTCCCAAAGAAATATCACCTGATAACATTTCTGCTCTTATTCCATCACAAATTTTATTATTACTCTTGTTAATATCAGCTGTTAGTAAGTTAAAAAAATTTCGATACTGACCTTCAAATTCAAATTGATCAACTGGTTTTTGACCTTCTTCTTTATCCCCATAGATACAAGAATTAAGATTACTCATGCAGCTTCCATCAGTTACTGAATTTGTAGTGTTACTATAATCAAATTTACACTGATGTGCGGTTGTACAGGCCAAAACTTGGGCAGAATTCAAAGTGCATGTTGCAGTTTCAAAGCTGTCCCGATCCTCACCACCTTCCATTTCCAAGGAAGCTTTAATCGCTTCGTACTTTTCTAATTTTTTCAAATCATTTCTTTGATACATTATCCAATTGGTAAATTGAGCTAATGGATTGATGATAAGGGATGTTGCAACTTGAACTACTCCAGGCGCATAAAAAAATGAAGCAGCCGATCCAATTTTGAGTAATCCACCTGCTACGTCAGATATGGCCTTCTTAACATCTGAACAATTAGCATTCAAGAGATTATTATCCTTATTTCCAAGAGTAGATGTTATTAAGTTCCGTGAAATTTCATACGCTTGGTTTAGCGATGCTGCAAGCGCTTGATTTGTCTGATCTTTAATTTCAATTTGTTGTTGTCGTGCTTGGGATTCCGATTTGGGAGGATAGCAATCAATTTGCTTCCAACTTTTAGTAACAACACCAGAATTAATTACACTAGCAATACAATATTCTAGATCATTTGAATAAGAGTTAGGTTGTGATGAGGAACGATCATAGCTTATTAATTGTATATTATTACAATTCTGGAGTTGGTATTCTTCCTTGATTTTGTTTCCATATTCTCCCTCTAGAGGAAAAAAATCATAAGTATTAGCATCGCGAAGTTGTAGCCTTAAAAGATCATGATAACTAGCTTCATCATCGAAACAATTGAGCGGAGAGCCTTTCAAGCTAATTAAATTCGTGTTGATATATTGTGAGTTTGTAATATTTTTACTAATATTTTCAATTACGGTTTGAGATCTACTTAACTGAGTGACAACATCTGTAGAAATTCCGCATTTTTTATTTTCATCAATTTTAGTTTTCAGATCAGTTATTTTGTTACTTAAATCAGTAACCAACGTTTTCTTTAATTCTCTAGAGCTCCCGGTCTTATCGTCTTTTTCCAGGTAAGGACAAGAATAACTAAGGGCATAACTCATACTTGGCATTAAAGAATAAATGAGGATAAAAAAATACCAATAAATAACCTTACGTAAACAATAATCGTTATCGAGAGTTATCATAAGTGTTCCTATATTAACGTAGCAAGATGTAGCTTATGATTAAATCTAGCTGATTTTAAAAAATTTCCCTTATAAATTATTAAATTTAGTAAAAAAATATAGAGTGCGTAAAAATGAAGGGATGATTAGAAGAAAATTTTTAAACAAAATGAGAAAGTTGAATAAAAATTACAGTATCAACTTTTGACAAACTAAATATGCAGCGACCGATTTTCCGTCGCGGCAAGCGCGGCCTCTCTAAAGGCTTCGCTGTAAGTAGGATGAGGATGGGACATGCGAGCGATATCTTCCGCGCTGGCGCGGTATTCCATCGCCACCACTGCTTCCATAATTAAATCGGCTGCGCGCGGGCAAGTCATGTGTACGCCCAAAATTTCATCTGTAGTGGCGTGGGCAAGAATCTTGATCATTCCAAAATTTTCTTCACTGGTGCGCGCGCGGCCGAGTGCTTTCATCGGGAAACTTCCCTTCTTGAAAGGGATATTTTTTTGTTTCAATTCTGATTCGCTCGCTCCCAACCACGCCACTTCTGGCCAAGTGTACACCACTCCAGGAATTAAATTGTAGTTTATGTGGGGTTTTTGTCCGGCCATAAACTCGGCCACGTACATGCCCTCATCTTCTGCCTTATGAGCGAGCATCGCCCCTCTCACCACATCACCGATGGCGTAAATGTGAGAAATTTTTGTTTGGAGATGTTCATTCACAGGAACGCGGCCTCGCTCATCAACTTGCAAATCCGCTTTCTCAAGGCCAAGCCCCGTCGTATAAGGAATTCGCCCTACGGCCATTAAGCAATAATCACTCTCTATCGTTTTAAGAGCGGAGGGATTAGATTTTTCAACAAAAGTGATTTTTACTTTTTTTCCTAAATTTTCTACGACCTTTACTTGCATGGAAGTTAAAATTTCCATCTCTTCTTTTTTAAGCGCCTTCACCAATTCTTTGGCGCAATCACTATCCATGGTTGGCAAAATTTGATCCATATATTCGATGAGGGTTACTTTCGTCCCTAAGCGTGCGAAGACCGAGCCCATCTCACAGCCAATGACTCCGCCACCGATGACCACCATACTTTCTGGTCGTCCCCCAGGAATTTTCAAGGCCTCGGTTGAAGAAATGATACGTTTTTTATCAATCACTATTCCAGGTAAACTTCCAGGTTTTGATCCGGTGGCAATCACTATATTTTTTCCGTGAATCGTTGTCTCACCCACTTTCACTTCATGAGTGTTCACAAAACTACCGACACCTTGAAATACGGTGATTTTATTTTTGTTCATGAGAAATTTTACGCCGTCACAAGTTTGCTTAATAACTTTTTGCACGCGCTCGCTCATTTTCTCAAAGTTCAATTTCACGCTGTTCGTTTCAACTTCGATACCATGAATTTGATTAGTCTTTACCACCTGATGATAGCGCTCACTGGAATCAAGCCACGCCTTGGAAGGAATGCAACCCACATTCAAACATGTTCCACCGAGAGTAGAATATTTTTCGACTATCGCCACTTTCATTCCTAGCTGCGCACAGCGAATCGCGCACACATATCCACCAGGGCCTGATCCAATAATCACCACATCAAATTCTTGCATAATATTTATCCTTAAATTGATCGCTTGATCTATTAATCACTACATATCTAAAAGCATTCTTGCAGGATCTTCAATAAATTGCTTCACCGCTTTTAAAAAACTAACTGACTCTCGGCCATCAATAATTCGGTGATCGTAAGATAGGGCAACATACATAATAGGACGAATCACCACTTGGCCATTGATCGCTACGGGGCGCTCCACTATGTTGTGCATTCCTAAAATTGCGGACTGAGGCGTATTAATGATGGGAGTGGAAAGCATACTTCCAAACACGCCACCATTAGTAATCGTAAATGTTCCACCTTGCATTTCATCAATGGTGAGTTTCCCATCCCGGGCCTTGCCGGCCAAATTAATAATTCCTTGTTCAATTTGCGCCACTGACATTTTATCTGCGTGACGAACGACGGGAACCACTAATCCTTTTGGCGTTGAAACCGCAATTCCCACGTGACAGGATTCAAAAAATAAAACATCTTGCTCATCAATTTGGGCATTCACCGAAGGAAATTGTTTGAGCGCAAGACAACAGGCCTTCGTAAAAAAAGACATGAAGCCTAAGTTGATTCCATATTTTTCTTTAAAAGCATCTTTATATTTTTTTCTCAACTCCATCACCGGTTGCATATCCACTTCATTGAAAGTGGTGAGCATGGCGGTCGTATTTTTGGCGGCCACTAATTTTTTGGCAATGGTTTTTCTTAAAGCAGACATTTTTTCTCTGCGAACAGGTGAAGTGACTTCTCCAAAAAGCGCACTTTGATTTGACGCGATGGAAGAGGGTTTCACTAATTCCAAGGTACCAGCATGAGAAGCACTATTTGCGGTAGCACTCATGGCATCACTTTTGGTGATTCGCCCCCCCACTCCCGATCCCACCACATTTGTAGGCGGAATATTTTTTTCACTCAATATTTTGCTCGCGGCAGGAGAAGGAAATCCAGCAACGGCAGACGTTGAGGGAGGTATCAAAGTTGAAACACTCTCTGCTGTCTTCGGTGCACTTGCGGTTGCAGGCGCACTATTCGTTGCCACGGCCCCCTCGGCCACACTAGCGACTACCGTTCCAATTTTGATAGTTTCTCCGGCCTTGGTGAGGATTTTAAGCACACCGCTCACAGGGGAAGGTAACTCTACGGTCGC
Source organism: Bacteriovoracaceae bacterium (assembly GCA_029865945.1). Classification (GTDB taxonomy): domain Bacteria; phylum Bdellovibrionota; class Bacteriovoracia; order Bacteriovoracales; family Bacteriovoracaceae; genus JARXAH01. Next base: position 55,751 of record JARXAH010000091.1, read on the forward strand.
CTTATCGGATTCCACTTCACAAATAGGCTCATCCATTTTCACGGCACTGCCATCGCTCTTTAGCCACTGGGTAATCGTCACTTCCGTTACCGACTCTCCCACGCTTGGTATTTTTACATCCACTTCGAACTCCTTATTTCAATTCTATATTCAACATTAATTACGCTTTAAAAGTACTCAAGACCAAATTTTTTTGTTCCTCTGCGTGCACCGACTGATAACCAGTGGCCGGACTTGCACTCGCTTTGCGACTTATTAAACTAAAATCTCTAAACTCACTGTAGCGCATGAGGTAAGTCCACGCTCCCATATTTTTTGGTTCTTCTTGCACCCAATAAAACTGTGCGTGGGCATAATCTTTTAAAATAGCTTCTATTTTCTTTTGAGGAAGCGGATACATTTGCTCCAAACGGACAATCATCACATTTTGCACGTCGTTCGATTTTTGATACGCTGCCAAGTCGTAGTAAATTTTTCCGGTACAAAAAACGACTCGTTTAATTTTTTTGGTATCTTTCACTGGCGAATAGATTAATTCTTGAAACGAACTGGTCTTCGTAAAATCATCTAAGCTAGAAACGCATTCCGGATGCCGCAGTAGTGATTTAGGCGTCATGACGATCAAAGGCTTTCTAAAATTCCACTTTAGTTGCCGACGAAGCAAGTGGAAATAGTTGGCCGGAGTCGTGCAATTAGCAACGATCATATTTTGTTCGGCCGCCAATTGCAAAAAGCGCTCAGGCCTCGCGTTAGAATGCTCTGGCCCCTGTCCTTCATATCCATGAGGTAGCAAACACACAAGTCCACTCATGCGCTGCCACTTAGATTCGCCGGAGGAAATAAATTGATCAAAAATTGTTTGCGCACCGTTTGCAAAATCTCCAAACTGTGCTTCCCAAATCACTAAATGCTTAGGCGATGTGAGTGAGTATCCATATTCAAATCCAAGCACTGCGTATTCAGACAATGGCGAATTATAGACGCGAAAGGATCCTTTCGCTCCCACACTCTTTTGTAATTGATTTAAAAAATTATGAGATTTTTCACCACCGATATCAAAAATTTTTGAATGCCTGTGGGAGAATGTTCCACGAATCACATCTTGGCCACTTAAGCGAACATCACTTCCCTCCATAACCATAGATCCATAAGCAAATAGCTCTCCCATGGACCAATCGAAGCTATTGGTATTCCAGCGCTTCTTTCGCTCTTCGAGCAACTTTTGTGCTTTGGTGATGGGAATAATATCTTGAGGCACGGTAATGAGGGATTGATATATTTTTTCTAAATCTCCTTCACTTACTTTCGTGTCGGGAGATTTATCAAAATCATCGATGCCAGGCCTTTTCAGTTGTTGCCAATCTTTTTCTGGTTTTTGATAAAAATAAGGCAGTGGATGTTGTTTGACCGAATTGAATCGGTCCTGAAGTTGGGAGCGAAAAGTTTCTTCCATCTTCTGGGCCATTTCCATCTCGATCGTTTTTCCTTGAATCAATTTTGAAACGTAAATTTCCCTTGGAGTCTGATGACCTTTAATCAGTTCATACATGTGGGGCTGTGTGAAGCGGGGCTCGTCACTTTCATTGTGGCCATGCTTGCGATAACAAACCATATCCACATACACATCTTGATGAAAGGTATTTCTAAATTCTGCGGCCAGCTCCATGGCAAACACCACGGCCTCTGCATCATCACCATTCACATGAATCGCCGGCACATTGAGGACGCGCGCCACACTTGTACAATAAGTTGAAGTACGAGCGTCATCGAAGTCAGTGGTAAATCCAATTTGATTATTGATGACTAAGTGGACAGTTCCGCCCACGCGGTAACCTTTAAGATCAGATAATTGATTCATTTCATAAACGATACCTTGGGCCGCCACGGCCGCGTCACCGTGAATGATAATGGGCAAAATTTGTTTTTGATTTTCTTCGTACAAGTGATCAATTTGCCCTCTACAATATCCCAGCACAACTGGGCCAACCGCCTCTAGGTGAGAGGGATTAGGCATCAATTTTAAATAAACTTTTTCTCCGCTGGGAAGTTGCACTTCTGAGCTATAGCCCAAGTGATACTTCACATCGCCGTCGCCGTAACTTAAATCCGGACGAGCTTGGCCTTCAAATTCATTAAAAATATATTCGTAAGTTTTTCCTAAGATGTTGGCGAGCACATTCAGTCGTCCTCGATGGGCCATGCCAATGACCACTTCTTTACAACCAAGGGCGCTAGATTTACTAATGAGTGAATCGAGAGCAGGAATGGCGTTCTCTCCTCCCTCTAAGGAAAATCGTTTTTGTCCTACGTACTTGGTATCTAAAAAATTTTCAAAAATGCTCGCTTGATTTAATTTTTCTAAAATGCGTTTTTTCTTATCCAATGAAAAAGAAAATTCCCCTTTATAACTTTCAAATTTATCGCGAAACCATCTTCTAATATCGGTGTTTTGAATGTGCATGTACTCGACACCAATACTTTGGCAGTAGATTTTTTCCATGTGAGTAATGATTTGCTGGAGGGTACAAATACCAAGTCCTAAATATTGGCCACTAATAAAATTGCGCCCCAAATCTTCTTTTTGTAAACCATAATCTTCTAAATTCAAATGGGGTTGCCGATCTTTTCGAGAGCGGATGGGATTAGTTTTGGAAAGCAAATGTCCTCTGGCGCGGTAGGATTGCACCAAGCGAAAAACTTTAAATTCTTTGTGCACATCAAGGGCGCCATCACTTCCTAAATTTCCACCAGCAAAAACTTGCGCCCCTTCTTCGGGAGAATGATTTTCCCAAGCAAATTCCATTCCGCGAAAAAACATTCCCCAACCTTCATCTAAATCTTGTGGGGATTCTTTATACTTGCGATAAATTTCTTCAATGTAAGTGGGATCCGAAGATAACACGTGGGACTGGTCAAGTGTCTTCATAGACGCATTTCCTTAAAAACTAAAATGATAATAATACCAAGGTATAATTGGATAATAGAATTATTCTAACTGATTTTCTCTAATTCTTGGCCCATTTTTTGCAAAACTCGCTCAGGAATTTCATGCCCACCAGTAAACGGTACCCAAGTGTATTGAGGAAAAGAGTTTTTGAGAAGAGTACTCAGTTGTTCTGCACCAAAAAATTGTAAAATAGGATCTTGCATCCCATGGGACTGAATGACCGAACAAGTATCAAAGGCCGAGGGCCGATGGATTTGAATGGATTGCAGCGCCTGAGTAGTCCATTCATGATCCATCGCTTGAGTGGACAACAGCCATAGCCCAACAAAATTTTTTTCTAATCCTTGAACGTTTTTATTTTTTTCAATAAAACTAAGAAGACTCCCCAGGGCCACCATACCTCCCTGACTAAAACCTCCGAGAATGATTTTTTCTACGCCACTTGCCATCAGAAATTCTAAAAAATCACATACGAGGCCAACACTTTTAATGAAGTTCTCTGGCCGATTTAGTTCACTGACATTCGCAGCGCCGCCCATCCATTTGGTGCGCCACATTTGCCAATCAATTTCAAACCACGCACGCCCGCCAGCGGAAAATAAGGCGGCCGGCAGAGCATTCGGAGCATTCAATGAATAAAAACCTGTGTTTGTTTTGATGGGCAAATACTGGGCGAGTGAAAATAAATCTGAAGCATCAGCGCCGTAGCCGTGACACAAAACCACAGCAATTTTTGGTAAGACACTTGCCGTGGATTCAACTTGATCAAAATTAACAGTGGAGAGGATATCCAGAGGCGGTGCTCCTTTCGGAGTACCGCGCCACTGAGTTTTTTTTATTTGAGAGGTAAAGTCCAAGCTTACTTCTTTTTATTGGTCTTTCCTGGTGTGGGTGTCACTGTGGGCGTTACAGTGGAAGTGGCAGTGGGAGTAGCTGGCGCGGCATTACTGCTACTCGCATCTTGTGTTCCAGACGCAGAAGCACCTTGTTCTTTTCCGTGCTCTGTTTGACAAGATTTTTTATCTTTGCAACAGGCTTTATCATTCGCATCGCATTTCTTACTTCCACAAGTTGAGGAACAACTAAAGATAGCAAGGGAAATTAAAATTGAACTAATAAATGTGAATAAGATTTTCTTCATAAATTCTCCTGTTAATAGAAAGAAATGTAATGGGGTTACTGTTATTAAATCTTAAGGGAAATCCTAACGGTTTCTAATCATTTTTTCGACTGAATTCCACATCTACTACTACCTGATCATTACTTTTTGTCTTACTTGGACCGCTATTTGCTTTGCGATCACTGGGAGGGAGTTTACTTGTCTGACTAAATAAGTACCGTATTAGCCCACGAATGATAAAAAAGAAAAATGTAAAATAGATGATTTTAAGAATGGCCATATAAGAAAGGAAAATAGCACACTAAATGGAAATAAACTACTGTCCAATAATGTTTACCATTGGTTAAATTTTTAAGTCTTAAAAACCAATCTAATAGACATAAGGAACTGTAAAATAGCTACAAACAGATTTATCTTTAAAAAGCGCCATCACTTCATCCAAAGTAGATTGGTCTAGAACTTTAAGCTCAACCAACCTAACGCCATTGTTTCGATATGTGGCGAGCCTCTTAAGAAAAATTAATGGATATAGGCCAATTGTCTCAACATTCAAAAAATTCTTTCCAGCTTCTAAATATAATCGAGATAAAAGTACTTTCGCAGAAACTAATGATGTTCGGTTAAATAAACTTTGATACTCTGGATTTAATAGCCAATCGAAAAAAAAATCCAAATAAGTTTCAGAAATACTTGAATTGCTAATTATCGCCTTGTTAAGAAGACTGTCACTCCAATCAGCATTAAACCCCTTAGCAAATAAAAAGTTAAAATTTAGCTTTTCTTCATTAGGCCTCAACTTATTTGCATCAACAATTGCCAACATAAAGCCCTTAGACATCATTGCAGAAAACAACCACACTCCACCTTCATCTTTTGTAAAATTTTCTATAAAAAACGACTTCCAATCGTTAACTTTCAAACTAGCCAAGAATGAAACCATAAAATGATAAATAAAATTACCAATTTGCCTAATCTCACTGTCTGTAAATAGTTTATGGCCAACAATTGCATAAAAGGAATACATTGATAAAGTCGAGCCCGGATACATAACTTCAAAAATCATCCTATCAGCTGTTAATTTTATATTTAAAATACTTGCAACGTCATTTCTCTCCATTCCTGAAATAACTTCTAAGGCCGTTAAATAATTTTTGATTATCCTATCTTTGTTTTTCTCGGAGGGACTTATATTAGTCATTTCCACATAAATTTCTTGCAAAGTTTTTCCGCCAAAAATGTATTTTATAAATTTTCTTTTTATGGAAAGATCATCAATCTCACTGAGATCTATTTTGCCAACAAGATGTCTTAATCTACTCGAACCTGATGAATAGAGTGCGAACTTGTCTTGTAAAAATATTTCTTGAAAGACAGGGAAATTAAAATAAAAGGCGTTCCTTAAAGTGGACTGTCTAACGATTTCGTGAAAAAAACTATCAAATATACCTAGCCTTTCTATATGAGTTACAAAGTTACTACTTGCCTCAAATACCTCTTTATCCCCTGAACGAAAGCGAGAATAGCTGGGAATATAATACTCAAACAGATAATTATAAATATTAGTAAGCTCATCTAGATCTATTTTTTTCCCCTCTTCTGTACCTAAGAAAGTACTAGCAAGATTGAAAATTCTGGAAGCGGATGAACTATCTTCCCAGAAATTATTCCATAAAACAAAACTATATATCCTACATTCCGCAGTTGAACTGGGTGTGACTCGTAGGCTAACTGCCTAATTTTAATGATTTATTTTTTGTAAATCCCGCACCAAGGTGCTGAGTCAGCTCCTTCTTTTAGCAATTTATCAATTTTCTTTTGCAATCGCTGA
>JARXAH010000031.1 GCA_029865945.1 Bacteriovoracaceae bacterium
GCAGCTTGAATTAGTTTGCAAACTCCCTCTGAAAGGCGTGTGCGAAGGGCCTACCTTCATCATCGATACAGTTTCGCGATTTTATTTTTTTTTTTTTTCCTCCTTTAGTTTATTGATCAAATCGTTTTATCTACGGCGCACGAAGTAAAAAGAAGCAAGCCAAATGATTGATGTGGAATTCTTCACACTTTTTCTTCGCGATATTGAAGAGTCTTAGGAATGCTGGCTTTGATGAGCGAAAAATTGAATTTTTTTTGAAGAAATGTCCGGGAGTTTATTTTCTCCCAGCTTTGTTGATCGTCAGTCGTTTATTTGATTAGATTTATGGCCTGATCCAGATTAATGGCATGTTCCATCATTTGGAAGAAATTCATCAGAAATTATTTGAGAACCCTCAAATTTCAATCCGTTTTCTTTCATAACTAAATCATATCCTCTTGTCGTTCGTTTGTGCATTTTTTCACCATGGCACCACTTGTACACATCAACATATAGTATACCCGCTAGAGTACCATTTTCTAAACCATCTGGATTAAACTGTATGCATCGTTTAAACTCATGAAAAGACTTTAGAGCTATTTGAGGAAGATTTCTAGGAGTTCCATCGCTGATTTGGATACTCATTCCACCATTAAAGTACCCATATGGCTCATGATCATCACATGAAAATCTGTGCCGAGGAACATCTTGTAAACTCCACATTACCTTTTGTGAGTGGATTATCTCAGCAAAGCTAGATATTGAATTTAACATCAAAATAAGCACCAAAAAAGTTTTCATAAAAATTCTCCTTTTGTTTGTTGACCATAAGTTACTCGAATTGACTCATTGACAAAAGCGAATAATTTGATGCATATGTTTCCTTATGAGCATCGAAAAATTAAAATATTATTCTGTTGTAGTAGAGACCAAAAATCTCCGAAAAGCTGCGGAATTATTGGGAATTACTTCTGGTTCTCTCTCCAAAGCTGTCTCAACCCTAGAAAAAGAGCTATCAGTAAAGCTTATTCGACCAGAGGGCAGAGGAATTGATATAACGAAGGAAGGTTTAGAGGTTTATAAGAAGTCGAAGAAACTTCTTGAGGAATATCATGTCTTTTTCCATTCAATTGCCAATGATTCTATAAAGCCCGAAAGTGAACAATTGAAAATGGGATCATTCGAAGTTTTTAGTAGTTATTTCATCTCAAAATTTTTGCAGAAAGAGCTTCCTGACCTTAATCTTTCGCTTCTTGAGCTTCCACCAGGAAAAATTGAAGAATCAGTATTAAATGGAAGTGTAGACTTTGGCTTGACCTATCTCCCAGTACCAAATAATAAGCTTAGTTTTATTGAGGTCGGAGAATTTGAAATGTCGATTTGTGGATTACCAAAATGGAAAAACATAGACTTTAAAAGTTGGTCTTTTGCTGTCCCTACTACTCCTCTTTTATTACATACATCAAACTTTAATTCACTTGATCTTTGGCCAAATGGAGTTTCTCGGAACATAAAATATGGTTTTGAATTGCTGGAAACAGCATTACAAACAAGTCAACTTGGTCTTTCTGTTATTCATTGTCCGAAATTCATAATTTCATTAAGCAATAAATATTGTAAGGATGAGTATCAACTTGAACAATTGCCTTATCCAAAAAAAATGAAAAAAATAAAACCTTCCAAGATCTATCTTGTGTTAAGAAAAGATCATTCAATTGGAATTAACTTAGAAGGAAAACTTGCTAAATTTGTTAGGTCATTAAAAGTAATGATGGTCGGGTGATTTTTTCTCAAGAATTCTCGGCCATAGCGAGAAACCTTAGAAACTCATGGCTTAATGAGCAAAAATTTGTTTTACAGAGAAATTGGCCGGGAGACTCATTTATTCCCGGCCATAATGAATAATAGGCACTTCGTTTTTTAGAGACATGAGTGTAAAAATAAAACTAGTTTTCAATACTGCCTTTAGTATAACTACCACTGTCTTCAACAAATTTAAAATTTACTTTCCTATAGGGAACTTCGCCTTTGGGATTACCAGCATCATTGCGGACAACCATTTTTTCCTTAGATTTATTTTTTGCCGCATCTACGCATTCAAGATAATTAGTTGTATTTAATTCAAATTTCTTCTTATACCAAGGGGCAAATAAGAAATCTCCTTTTGACTTAGGAAAAGCCTCAAGAAAACAGTTTTTTTCCTCCGCAAAAATAAATTGAGAAAAAGTGGTCTGATGAATCTTACGTCCATGGTCCAGAAAGACGTAGTAATGATAAGTTTACATTAAACAAACTAGTTGATTCCTCCTATTTAGATTTCATAAAATCAAATACTACTGCTCCACAGTTAATAAATGAACCTTTGTACCATTTTCTAATTGCTTGTATGGACGACTATGTTGATATTATAGCCACTGTCGATTGGATTATCGAAGAACTGCATGATTCTCAATGGAATGAATTTTCAAGTAAAGTAAGTAATTATCTTGATGCAAAAAAATAGAGCATTTTTGACTCTAGAATAGTTTGCAAGTCAGGTATTTTTAACTAAGCGATTCATGAGGGCTTCTTTTGGGGGCTCTCCGCTTAAAAGCACCTTTAGTAAGCAACAGAATTGATTTGAAGAACTACACCTTTCAAAAAAGAAAATACTCCGCCGAGTCTTTCAGAAAATCAGTACTTGTTGGTTTAAATAGGCATCTCCAGACAGTTGCATATTTTGACCAAGGGCCAATGATTTCTCTATCCACGATTAATTCAGGCCGTTTCAATTCGGAGTTAATCTTTTGATCGCATCTCGATTCAAACATCTGTTTTCCACTTTGGGTTGCAAAAAAGATTAACCGTTTTTCCATAATAGACCCAAGGGATTTAATGCTCTCAACCAAATGGCCATCATTCGTAAAATTATTTTCCATTACATACCTATCAATAGAGCGAGAGTTTCTGCATAACTCTTCCATGGCCTTACTGATCGCTGATTCAATGGTTGAACTAGTTGCAAAGGCGTAGATGTTTTTGGATTTGATTAACGAGACAGATTGAAGAATAACAGTATGGGATCCCTTCCAAATTTCCTCAAGTCGATAAACGTTACATTCAAGTCCATGAATGAAAGGAACTTTGTTTATTTTTTTATTAGCAATCAATCCGTCCCACCAAGCAATGATAGACCATCTTTCGATAGCTTCCTTCATCGCCAGTCTCCTTGCTGGGCGAAAAGTAATTCCGGGATAACAGGCCATGCCAGAAGTTGTGGGATCAATATCAAATTTATACTGCGATGCTTTATCTGATTTATAGGTTTGGTAAAAAGCCCATCGCTCCAAGGATTCGGAAATAGCTTTATAAGAAGCGATTGCTCTGCCAATTTGGTCACTTCCTTGGCCGCCACCTTCTCGATAAACAATCCCTTTATTTTCAAGGAGTGGAATAAGCTCTGGCCTTAATTCAGCGAAACAATGATGGCCTGGGTAATTCTCAAGGGAGTAATAAGAAAGGGACAGTAATGGGCCACCACGGTCTTCTACAACGTTTCGATATTTCCACTCAGCAAGATTGAGATTCATTTATTTAGTGCCAATTAATTCAAAAGCAGTGGGAACACGCGTCAAATTAATTTGCGAAAAATCAAACTTATCTTTCGTGGCCCAAAATCCAATAGCATAGTGAATAATTGGCCAAACAGCTGCTTGTTCCCAGATTAATTCGTTTACTTTTTGAGGATCAAATTGGTCGTTCTTTAAAACTTCCATAATTCTCCCATCAGTATCAGGAATATTAACTCCCTCTTTGGATTTAAACATAAATTGGATGTCTTCGAGGGGCTTATCGATATAAATTCCTGAGCCGTTAGTTGAAATATCAACTGTAGTTTTTTTTGGTCTTTCGGCCACCTCTTTGATGAGGTCTCCATAGTTCATGTTTTGATAAGTAACTGTGAGAGCAAATTTATCGGCCAATTTATGAATGGAATCAATGTAACCAATTTTAATGATTGGATTAAAAGAATTGGTTGAATTGACGGATAAATCTTGATTAAATTTTTTGTCGCTTCCAACGTCATCACCACTAGGAATTTCCTTAATTCCTTGCATATCAACTGGGAAAAAAGACCTGACAACATTAAATCCAAGCTTTTTAAGGTTTGAATAAAAATAAGTTCTCAAAATTCTTCGATCCTCTAAATTGTAACATGGACTACCTGGGACGAACCATGAAACACATCTAATAAACCTGATTTCAGACGTTATCCCTCCAAAAAATTCACGTCCTTCAGTAATTAAATTTTCATCAGATGTTCCATAAATAAGATCAGACTGATTTCGAAATTTAGGATCCCACCGAATAACAATTTTTGGAATTTCTTGAAATGTAGGGACATTAATTTCATATAATGATTTGTAGTCGGATCTTTTCTCTAGCACTAGCTGCTCATTATCCCATTTAGAAACTCTATAGGCACTGGAGGAAATAGATTGTTTGATGTCTTTCCATTCACCTGAATTTTCATCGAAGAGACTCGGATGCACAATGCTATACATTCCAAAACTGACAAGAGAAAGCATGTTTTTTATTGGTCGAACCAGATCAAAAATGATTTCGTTACCCTCAAGACGTAACCCTACAAAAGGTGAATTAATATTCGCAAGGGAATCGAACCCTTTTACGAATTCAAAAAGACCATTGTGTGATTTTTTTTTGCTTAAAATATATCCAATTCTTTTTAATGATTTGTAAACGACTTCAGGCGTTATGGCGTCTCCATTTTCAAATTTTAAATTTTCTCTGATTTTAAATTTCCACAAAGTAAAATCAGATGATGCTCTCCAAGATTCGGCAATAATTCCCTTAATATCACCAACTTTGTATTCAGATACTAATGGGGAAAACACCGAATAAAAAACTACATTATGCACCATAAAATCAAAATCGGCTGGATCAGCCGAATAGGGCATATCCTTATGCCATATGGACACGCCACTAACAAATGTTTTTTTACTATTCAAAAAGTATTTAACTACAATTGAAAGTAAAATTCCTAGGACGGCAATTATGATAAATTTAATCATCAACTTCTTTTTCATGAAGGTTTAGTTAAAACACTTAATGTTTTAATTTCCGCTGTTGCCACCTTCCTTCGGGCTATGATCAGAGGCAGAAGCACTACCAATAAGTAACGAGAACTTTGAAGATACCTTTGAAAGGCCAATGTTTGAAAGAACTAGGGCAAGTGCGATAAGAAATACACGTTTCATGGTAAAACTCCTGTCTAAGGTTGAATGTTGCCCGAACTTATGCTACGGGAGAGATTTGTCATATCGTGCCAAATAATTGGAGTCAAGCAAAAATGTTTTGGGCCTTTAAAGCGTTTCAAAAACGAGTTAAATTTACGTGGCCTATATTAATTGTAGCCCTGGGGGTGCTGGCTTCGCTTATTTTTATTAGGCTCTATCTTTTACAAACTGCCAAACAATTTTCCGATGATTTTTATTCCCAAAATTCCCTTATCTTGGGTCGAGGGGATAGCTTTGAGTTGGCCTACAAACTTAACTATTTATCAAGTTCTGTTCACTGGGTTTGTATCAAGGCAACCAAAGATGGAAAAGTCATTTTTGAAAACAATAGATCAAGTGATTGCAACGAAGGAATTTTTCAAACGAAACAGGCAATTTCAAGTCATAATAATCAAGATATTCTAGTTGAATTTACAATCGCGATTCCTTGGATGTTGAAGATTATTTTACTTGTTTTTGTGGTCATTCAATCACTTCTTATTGGGCTTTTTTATTTTGTTCGTATGAAATCGAGGCAAGATAAAATAAATTCCGATTTTGCCTGGCAACGTAAACTCAATCAAGTGGCCACGCAAGTTGCACACGATATTAGGTCACCTTTGTCAGCGCTAAAGCTCGCTACAAGTTTTCTACCTGATGAAGTAATAGATCAAAAAAAACTTCTTATTTCAGTTTCAAATAGAATAGAGTCCATTTTATCAGATTTAGTCTTGAGAGAAAGTGTGGAGAGTATCTCAAATAATATGCCACAAAACGGGTATGCATTCATCCTCCCAGTCATCCAATCTATTGTGTCAGAAAAAGTGGTAGTGTGTGCAAGGGAATTTCCGGATGTTGAGATTAAATTTATTGAAAATCAATCGATGGATGATGTTGGGTGCCTAATCAATGATCAAGAATTGATGCGTGTACTTTCAAACGTTATCAATAATGCACTTGAGGCATTCGATTCATATGCCATAAAAAAACAAATCAAAATTTCAATGAGCCTGGATAAGGTATCCGTCATAATCAAGATCTGTGATACAGGTAAAGGAATGACCAGTGAGCAAATTGATAAGATACTTTCAGTTGGGGGTACATTTGGAAAGGCCAATGGGAAAGGGCTTGGAATTAAACATGCAAGGGAAACTATTCATGGGGCCAAGGGAGAAATAAAGTTTTCTTCAAAAATTGGAGTAGGAACAGAAGTGTCGTTAATTTTGCCATTAGCTGAATCCCCTTTGTGGCTTTGTCGCTCAATTGATTTAAGAGGAAAAAATAGGATTGTTGTTTTAGATGATGATGCAAGCGTCCTTGAAGCCTGGAGAGCAAAGTTTCATGAGATTGATGGTGTGATGAGTATTGCCTATTTCAATAGTCCAAATCATTTTAAAATTGCTGATTATAACGCCAGTGAAACTTTATTTATTGTTGATCATGATTTTAGTGGAAACGAAATAAAGGGATTAGAGTTTATTCGCAAATTTTCGCTTGGCCACAATGCTATACTGTGTACAAGCTATTTTAGTGATCCCAGAATTCAAAGGGAAATTTTAGAACTAGAGTCTCGGATTCTCCCAAAACACTCGATGGCCACTATTAATCTCATCATAGATCAGACTAATGAGGATTTTAGGGTGGTATTAATTGATGACGATGAGCTCATGCACTCAGCTTGGAAGATGGCCGCAAGATGGGCCAAGGTAGAATTAGATTGTTATTTCTCCTATGCTGAATTTAAAAAGGTGGAATATTCAATCCACACTCCCATTTTCGTTGATAAAAACCTAGATCGTGAATGCGGACTTAAGATATCCGAGAAACTATTTTCTGAGCAGGGATTTTCTAAGATTTATCTCTCAACTGGCGAGCGATTAAATCAAAATGAAGTGCCAAAATATATTACCAAAATATTGGGTGATAAAGTTTTTCCAGAAAGGCTTGTAATGGATTTAAAGCAAAATCATCAAGTAACATATCACTGAATACACAAAAGTCTTTCTTGAACTTCATCAACCGTTTTATTAACGATCGGCCCCATAATTTTTAGCACATTTATGGTGTCCTTTGCACTTTCAAAATCCTGTTCCTCCAGCATTTTGCCAACGATATCAATTGAGGCCATAAAGATTTGCACATAATTTTTTACGTTATGGGCCAATTGCCAGTTCTCCTGTTGTTGTTCCATATTTCTTTGTCCTTTTTTTGCCAAGGGCCGAATAGACTTGATCGGTATGTATGCTGAGGCTAGTGGCCGTTTTCCTAATACTCAGCTCTTCTTCAAATGTTTCAGAAATTGCATTGATGCGACTGAATTCGATAAGATTAAGTACTGATCGATGTTTTGATTTATTTATCACCACGAAGTTTTGAGATCCAGATTAAGTACTGATCGATGTTTTGATCCTAAATCCTTCTATTTGAATTAATAAAAACCTTCGCAAATCATATTTAATCGCATTTCCGCTCTATTTTTTATCATCACCCAAATAATCAAATTTGAATGGCTTCGGCCATTCGCTCTGACGAATGAGATTTTATTTTTTATGATTGAAGCTCCAAAATGGAGTAGAAAATGAAACCAATCAAGTTAAGTGCAAGCAAGAAAAATTACACAGCTCATAGCGGAATTTATGTTCTGAAAGAGGTTATGGAAAAATTGAAGGTTAAAGATATTTTTCGTAGGGATTTGCCATCTGTCGTTGGATTGATTCGTGGATTAAGTTTGAGTGCTTGGTTACTAGTTTTTTTATGGGAGGGGATTGCTTAGAGGATTTAGATAGTTTCAAAAATGACGATTTGTTTCTAAAGGTTCACGAAGAAGTTATTGCTTCGACGACTGCAGGAAAATTCCTAAGGAGCTTTAATGATCGTCAGGTGGAGAAGTTGGAAGATAATTTAATTAAGCTTGCGATGAAAGCAAGAATGTCGATTCACAAAGAAAATAAAGATTAGACTTCTTTCATAACCCCTAATCGACAGTAAAAGTATGGCCCTGTAAGGCCATTTTATATTTTGTAAGGTGGCCATCTTAATCAAATATGATTTTATCTTTTATTTTAAGGATAAAATGGAATCAAAGTGGAGCAGAATAGAAAATCTTTCTAATGCAAAATTCAGACGACTCACCGGAGTAAAAAAAAACATTTTTTTGGTGATGAGAGAAATTTTGTATGAACACGAAAAAGTGAACAAGTCCCAAGGTGGTCGCCCCTGCATTTTGTGTCTCGAAGATCAGATACTACTGATGCTGGATTACTATAAAAGATACAACCCATTTTATCAGCACGGAAATGATTATGGAGTAAGTGAAACCAATGCGTGGAGGATAGTGACTCAAACTGAAAAAATAATAATTTCTTCTGGCCGCTTTAATTTACCAGGAAAATAATCATGTTTGAGTTCGAACCACGGGCACTTATTACTTGATGTTACGGAATCACCTATTGAGCGGCCAAAAAAAAAGTTAGCGCAAGATTTCGCAATATTCAGAAAAATTTCTATTCAGGAAAAAAGAAACAGCACACGTTAAAAACTCAAGTTTCCTACTGCAAAGAAAGTGATCAAATTCTATCGATCTATGTCGGTCGAGGAAGAATCCACGACTTCAAATTATTCAAAGTTAGTGAACTGAAGATCCATCCAGACACGAAGACCTCTGTTGATTCAGGATATCAGGGCCTAGTAAAAATGCACAATTAGACGGAAATACCGAGGAAAAAGTCTAAAAAACGACCACTAACAAAAGAAGAAAAGCAAAGAAATAGAAAAATATCCAGCGAAAGAGTGAAAGTTGAAAATGTATTTTGTGAACTTAAAAGATTTAAAATAATTAGTCTGAAATATAGAAATAGGAGAAAAAAATTTGGCCTAAGATTTAACTTAATTGCAGGAATTTATAATATGAGCAGAAAGGTTGCATAGGGTTATGAAAGAAGTCTATTTTATATTTTGCAACGATGGAACAATTCACGAACAAGAAGGTGAAAAGACGGGGGTCTTCAAACTTGATGATGTGTGATGATCGCTGATTCTAGTTTTGATTCGTGGCTTTCGTGCATGTTCGAGTACTTATTAAAATGGTGCCCCACTGTTACAAGTAGTCGAACACGCATGCTTAAAAATTACAAGGGCTTGCCTGTTTCAATGGTACAAAATCAAGACCGATTTCGCTGCGTTGGCAAGAATGCGCTGGATCGAACATTGTAGTACTAAAATTCTGGCAGAAACTTTTGAAGTCGAAGAAAGAACAATTTGGGGTTATCTCCGCGAACTTAAGCGAACGAATCGACTCCAAAATTTAAATCTGCCTGAACATGAATTGGAAGAAATTTTTAAGGCCATTTCTTTGGAGGCACCGTTATGGGTAAATTGATTAATGTTATGGTGGATTTATTTTATACCGCTTTCTCTGTAACTATTATTGGTGGTGGAATTTTACTAATTGCTGGTGAAGTACGCTTGGCGGCCCTTAGAAAAATCTCTCATGGTTCACCCAAGTTATGGAGCTTTACTGAGCAAATGGCCGGAGAAAAATTACGATTTTAAAAATTAAGAAAAGTTGCATGAGATTTTTCATCCATGCAACTTTTTAAAGTCAAAAAAATTAGTTGTCTTAGTATCCTTGAATTTTAAGATACAACTCGAGTTCTGCTTCGGAAAAACCACATTTCTTAGAAATTAAATATCCCTGTGCAGCAATCTCTCCTGGAGTTGCGCTTCGAGATGAACCATTTTCTACAATTGTAATTTGTAGTTTTTCTTTACATGCTTCGACGTTTGCAATTTCTGACGGAGTAAGGTTTTCGGCCCCATTATCAGGACTCTGCTGTTGCTGGTTGTTACTATTCGAACTACCGCCAGCTCCACTTCCACCACCACCCGAACAGGCATTCAAGGTAATGCAGAGTGTGCAAAACATAATATACTTTATTGCATTTTTCATATTCATATCGGTCCTCTTGTTTAAATAAATGATACAAAGGCCCATAGTTACATAATATTAGGAATAGAAAAATCAGTTTGGTTTTTCACAAAAAGCCCATACTTTAATCTGATTATCCCTGAATCATCTTCACTCTTTTTTTCAGAAACAGATTTTAAATTCTCCCCTTCGTATACAAGCTCAATGATTATAAAAATTGTATCTTGAAGCTGGCAGATTCCCAATGCTGTGTCCGTGGATCTATACGAAATCATAAAACGACTCGACCAACCTTCATATTTACAGCAATTTGTATCTACCTCTATTCCATTCTTGTAGGCCTTGAGAATGTTTTGTTGTTTCAATTTCCACTTTGTCGCTTCCATTTCACGCGCTAATGCAATTCTTTCAACTTCTTCTTTTACCGCTTTGGGATCAATCTCCCACATAATCAACTGTTCATATTTTTTGGATGTGTATTCTGAGGAAGCAACCGTCTCAATTGATTTTACTAGATTCTCAATCTTGAAACTTTCTTTTTTAATTCTTTCCATATTTCCTAAAATAACATCTTCGTCCGTTAGCGAGTCTAAAAGTTTTATGCTCTTGGTCAGTTGCTTAGTTAGATCTTGAATATTTCCTTCCTTATTCAAAAGAGAACACTTATTTTCAAGTTCCTTTAATTCTTCCGGTTGATGGTGAAAAACTTGATTGAAATTTTTCCCTTCAATCTTCTTTAAGCAGGAAGTAAAAAACATCATGCATAAAAAAACTATGGATTTGTTCATGTTAACACTCCTTTTTATTTATTTATGGCCCTACGTGGTCTTCATATTTTTTAAGTTCCAACTCCGCAAGTCGAACGCTAATGACTCCTTGTTTTCGAAGTTCAGTCGTAAAAATAACTAACTCCTCACTAGTTAATTTTGCTGCATTCGCTTTTGCAATGAGATCCAACTTTTTCATCAACTCTTCTGATCGGTTGTATTCCTTTTGCAATTCACCCTGATCATCAATGGAGTCATAAGATTTGCTTATTTCCTCAAGATCAGGTGATTTTTTACGGGCCTCTATAATCTTTGCCTGATAGTCATCCACTGCTAAAAAGTTTGAAGGATTAACTTTTATATTTTCTTTCACATCCTTTTGATTTTGAACAACTTGTGTTTCAGTATTTTTACTTATCAAATCGCTAGGTTCTCTTTTGACTTTTTTGAAAAGAAAAAAAGATGAAGCAATTATCATGAAAAAAAACAGAGAATATTTTTTCAATTTCATTTAATAACCTCGAATGAGTAGGTGGCAGGAGCATCTTGTATGCTTGGGATTTGAATTTTTTTGACGCCGCCTACTTGTGTCCAAGAACCACTTCTTTCAAAAGTAATAGGATCAAAAAGTAAGTCAACTAAGGATTCAATCTGAGGAACGATGGTTGAATCTTCTTCGCTGTTATTACTAAATTTTTTCAATATTTCACCAAACTTGTATCCAACTAAAGCTGCTCGCCCAACAATGCTGGATTTGCTTTTAAATATTTTTTCAACTACAGGTGGGATGGTAGAATTATAAAATTGGGAAATCTCACTCAAATCTTGCGCATCTGCTTCAAGTGAGACAACGCTGTTTATTTCTAAAACAGCTTTTCCGGCCATTAAGTCACAAAATGTGTCGCGGCCTCTAATGTAAACATAAACATTATCATTGTCTTCTGACAGGGGATTTATTGGTGCTGAAACTGAGCGATTCGTAGATACTTCATAATTTGGGTAACTAGTGTATCGCATAACTTCAACAGGGATTGGCGCGAATCCCGCCTTGATAGAAACATTTGTTAATGAGTCTTCAGAAATTGAACGTACCGAGAAGTTAAAGTTATCCAAAATTGTTTTTGAATCCTGTAACTTAACTTGGCCAGAATTTGACTGCGTGACCGTTGAATTTGCAAGAGAGATATTTCGTTTCACCAAATCTAGGGAAGATTGTGCATCAATTTTGAATCGCACCGCAAAAGAGGTGTAAGAAATTTCATTTGGAAATGCAAGTCGGCGTAAACCATCATAAGACTTTTTTGTAATAGCGTTATTGAGTGGATTTTTTGCCACATAACTTTTTATTCTGTTGCAATTCATATCAAGGCCATCAACTGTTCTTGGGAGAATTAAATCTTCCGTAGTGTAGTCAAGCTTTAAAAATATTTTTTCTTTACTCACATATGGAACAGAGTATAGTCCACCTTCTGATAACTTGATGTTTTGTGCTGATGCAAGATTGGCACAAGCGATGAAAAGAACCGAAAATTTCAATATTTTAGTGTTCATATAGATCTCCTTAAGTAGAAAATTTGAGTGACTTCTCGTTTAGTCTGAGAAGTCACTCATTTTTAAATTTTAAAAATTATAATAGTTTGTATCCAATTGATGCTGAATGATCAATCGATCCAATGTTGGAATAAACTTCAGTGAGGTCAAGATCTATTATAGAAGTAAAATTGCCGGTAGTTTTTCCACCACCAAAAATATTATCAAGAATTTGCAATCCAACCGCAGCTCCAACACAATAAGCGTTCCCAGGACAAGTATCCATCAATGTTGAACTAATGACGGATGCTCCGCTTGGTGGTATTGATCCAGGGTTAATTACTTTTGCTCGCTCATTAGTTTGAGGAACAGCAAGGTAGGCAATTCTATTAAAAATACTTTCTCTGATTTGATCTTCTTTTTTTGCTTTTACATCAGGAGTTATTGAATTTGATCTATCTTCCCAGGCGAAAGTAATGAGATCGTTATAATCGTTTCTTGTACTAACAGTTCTTGTTGTAGATGAATTAAATAATCTTCTTTTGCTAGAAGTTTCCTCCACTCTCGAAAGAACTTTTCGCATGTTAAAATGTCCTGTTACTTTTGATTTGAAAATAGTGCTGTAGTCATAAGTGGCCACAATTCCAAACTTAGCTTTATTGTCATTTATCGATAATTTAAATTTTTCAGGATGCTCTATTGGGCATGCACCGATATTTGACAATACTACGTTGGCTGAAATTGTTCCGGTAAAAGATGCAAGAGTTCCAACTCCATTGACTGTCTCTTGCCCTGGAATGTTCGTTTGTATGATAGAACTTGTTGGGTCCAAATTCTTGATCATTAACTCAGGCGTAATTCTCAAATTTTTTGTTTTGGCAAATTCAAAAGTGAAATCAGGATTGGCATCTCGCAATGCTTTAACATTCTCGGCCCATCCACTTTCATAAGTAAAGTAGGATTGAGCTCCTTCTAGAGATCCATAAGTTTTATAGGCCTTGAAATATTTATCTTTAGTTTCCCAAATGGAAGCTTGAATATCATCGTAGGGCTTTTTATAGTTACTTACGAGATTTTCTTTTGCTTGGGCAGCTTCACTTAATTTTTTATATTGTCTTCCTGAATCTCCGGCTTCCTTAATGGCATCACTTCTTTGTTTTTCTAGTTTTACTTTATCTGTGTACACTGATGCAATTTCCGCATCGATTGCATCACAGAGTGTTCCTTGGCATTTCTCTCTTTTCTCATAGAGGACATCCAATCTATCAGTTTGCGATGTAATAACCGACTCTAAGTTTGCAAGCGCTATCATTTGATTCTCTGTTGCAAACTTAGAGGCCTTTTCTCTAAGTTTTGCGGTTTCAATATTTAGAGGAACTAAAATTTGATCAAGCCCAGCTTTCTTGATCTCAAGTTCACCGATTTTTGTAAGAAGATTTCTGGAATATTCTTGAAGCATGCTCATTTCTTCACAAAATCCCATATTGGCCGTACGTGACGTTAGTCCTTGCGTGTACCCATATCCAGCATTAGGAGGAAGGACGTGAAATAACTTAGGATTCGTTTCATCTGCTATAACATTAGATTGTGTTTTGTTAATGACATTCGTTAAGTTGGCCAATGCAGCAGTGTCAGGTTCAAGAGATGGTTCAGCGAATAGCTGATGAGCAAAGGTGCTCATCACAACAATAGTGAATAATTTTTTCTTCCAGTTCATTTTAGTATTCCTTTCATAAATTTAAATTTCTTCTACAAAGTAAAAGTCATCCATTTGCGCAAATAAGATTGATCCACTTCATTGCAACGATCATGCCAAATCAAAAATGAATCCTTGTCCTTGAGTATGAAGCCATTATTTCGAGATCAAAACGAACTGAGCGCCTAGAAAAAGAATCGTAGAGGATATATTTCTCAGTCTATGGGTGGATGACAAGTAGCGTTATATAAAATTGAATTGACGTATTTGTTTTAAGAATGCATTTTTATGTTTCTAGTTTGCACTATGGAGATCAATGTGGCGAAGCAAAATCTAAATGCCCTTAAGTTACCTCAGATGAATTTTTTAGTTCTAGAGGACGACGATCAATTTTCTTCCTTTCTTGAAAAAAACTTATCGGCCTTTGGAAAAGTTTTTATCGCGAAAGATTTTGCCTCGGCAAAAAATTTATTATCCGACCAGCTATTTGATTGCGCTATTCTTGATTTAAAAATTGGTGAAGAAATTGTTGGCCCCAAAGTAGCTAAGCTTGCTAAGAAAAAAGGAGTGGCCCATGTCATCGCTGTTACAAACTTTGAAAATGACGATGAACTCATAAAAATATCTTACGAAAGCGGTGTTGATGATTTTTTAAAAAAAGCAAATTTACGAACCCACTTAGAATTTTTTGTTAATAAGGTCGTCAATGGAAAAGAAATCAGAAAAAAATTAGACCGTTTAACAAAAACAGTTTATTTAACAAAAGATAAAGACCTTATCGAATCATTAGAAACAGTTTGCAATAGCTATGCACCTATGGAGCCCATATTTATTAGTGGCGAATCGGGAGTAGGGAAAACTCAGTTGGCAAAATGTTTCAAAGATTTACTAGGCATGGCAGGAGAACTTGTTGAATTAAACTGTGCAGGCCTAGAAGATGAAATTATTAAGTCTGAATTATTTGGGCATGAGAGAGGATCATTTACTGGAGCTGAAAAACAAAAAATAGGAAAAGTTGAACTTGCGAACAATGGAATATTGTTTTTGGATGAAGTTGGTGATCTTCCACTTGCAACTCAAGAAACATTACTTAAAGTCATTGAAGAAAAAGAATTTACCCGTGTTGGCGGCGTCAAAAAAATCTATTCTAATTTTTTATTAGTATCTGCAACTTTTAAAAATCTTGATGAACTCGTTTCTAACGGTAAACTAAGGGCCGATTTCTACAATAGAATAAAAGGTAAAATAATTCACATCAAGCCTCTACGAGAAAGAAAAAATGATCTTGAGATTTTGATAGACCATTTTTTAAATCAGGCCATTCGAACTATTTTTATTACTGATGATGCAAGGAAAATTTTGCTCAACTATAAATGGCCTGGAAATATTCGAGAATTATATAAAACGATCTTTGGTCTCTCCGACGTAAAAAATGGAATTGTTTCTCAACACTACTTGGAGAAATATTTTGCTAACAAAAATATAAAACAAAGTATTTCACATAGTGAAAGTTTTCTCACTGATGAACAGATTGAATTTGCAAAAAAAAACCAAAGTCTTTCTTCTTTGCAAGAGAGAGTCAAAGAAGAATTTTATGAATTTGCCTTAGGTGAGCATAAAAATAACAAGAATCAGGTTTCTAAGAGTTACCAAATTTCTAGACGGTCGCTTTTTTATTATTTGAAAGATAAGGAAAAAAATAAATTAGGCGATCCGACTCCATTCAAGCATTGATATCCTAAATTTTGATATTCTTTAAAAAGGGCCCCGAGGGACCCTCACTTTTCTGTTAGTTCACCGAGTGTGTTGGTCAATTAAAACTAGAGTCAAATGAGAAGTTTCACTCTTTAAGGGGCCGTCAAACAATAAGTGCTCATTCTTGAAGCACTATTCAGGGCCAATTGTATAATTCCATTCACCATGAAATTTATGTTTAATTAATTTTATTTTCAACATTT
>JARXAH010000040.1 GCA_029865945.1 Bacteriovoracaceae bacterium
CGTAGGATGGAGTCCCTATGTATAACACCCAAGCTAAACTGGAAGAAATTTTGAAGAGCCGTATGTGGGAAATCTACAAGTACGGTTCTGTGAGGGGCCTTCCTTTTTCTAATTTAGGGAAAAGGTAGGTCTACTCGATGAAAATAATCACTCTCATGCTTTTCGTGTTAGGAATCAATCCTTGTTTTGCACAAATGGGTTACCACTTCACGTGCAAGAATCCCCAAATTACAAAGTTTCTAGGTCTCACTGATTACGATTTTGAAATGAGAACAAGAACGATAAGAATTATTGTCCCGAATAGAGATGTTTCCATAAAAGAAGTAGAGCCAAATGCTCTTAATCAGTGCCAAAAACAGTGCAAAAAAATTTATTGTCATAAATTTTTTGAATTTAAACAAAATAGAGAATGCAAATTAATCTGTATGGAAACTAAGATTAAATTCACCTTGCCACCCGAAGGTTGACAACAACATTTGTCCTTGTTTATGGTAAACACATCAAAATTGGTCTCATAATCAGGGGGTTTTT
The DNA here is from genome assembly GCA_029865945.1 of Bacteriovoracaceae bacterium. Classification (GTDB taxonomy): domain Bacteria; phylum Bdellovibrionota; class Bacteriovoracia; order Bacteriovoracales; family Bacteriovoracaceae; genus JARXAH01. The sequence continues at coordinate 532 of JARXAH010000040.1, forward strand.
GTGAAATTTTTATTCATTTTATTAAGTGGTTTTAGTATTTCTTCTTTTGCTCAAGACAACGAAAGAAATCAAACGTTGGACAGCATTGCAAAGTTTGTAACAACAATAGAAAGTTCTTATAATGTTAAATGTGAAAAAATCAGTGACAAGCTCATTAGCAATTTTTTTAAACCCCTCAGATGGGAGCGAGAATATTCTTGCGAAGGCGTAGGATCTATTATCGCAAAATCTAAGTCAGAAAATTCTGCCGTTTATAATTTCTCATTTATCCCAAAAACAAACAATAATTAACATATCTATTATTTTAGTGGGCCGACGAATTAAATTGTCGGCCGTTTTTATAAACACCCAAAAAGCCATCAGAGAATATAATTCGCTACAAAGAAAAAACAGCAGTAGTTGAAATCAGGTTAATTGTTAGTATTTTTTGCGGCTGAACTCACGTTCTTTACTAAATAATTTTTTTCAACGTAAAATCTATTCCCAGCTAAAAAAGGTTACTAATCGTAGATCTCTTCATAAGGAAATAAAACTTAGCTTAAAGCATTATCTAAATCTTTGATTAAATCTTCAACGTCTTCAATCCCCACTGATATTCTAAGTAGCCCGTCACTGATTCCCAACTTCGCACGTTGATCAGCAGGAACAGATGCGTGAGTCATAATGGCGGGATGTTCAATTAAACTCTCCACTCCTCCCAGACTTTCTGCGAGGGAAAAGAGTTTCACTTTTGATAACACTTGTTTTGCCGGAGTCAATCCACCTTTCACCACAAAAGTAATCATGCCACCAAAGCCGCTCATTTGTTTTTTTGCAATTTCATGGCCTGGATGCTCTGGAAGTCCGGGATAATAAACTTTTTCAATCTTTGTGTGCTTCGCTAACATTTCTGCAATTTTTTGTGCGTTTTGGGCGTGACGCTCCATCCGTACAGACAAAGTTTTTAGTCCCCTTAGCACCAACCAACTATCGAAGGGAGACTGGGATGGGCCAGTCGCATTTTGCAAAAACCATAACTTTTCGTACAAATCTTTGCGATTCGTCATCAAGCAGCCACCAACCACATCGCTGTGGCCGTTGATATATTTCGTGATGGAATGCATCACAATATCAGCTCCGAGCGTAAGTGGGCGCTGGAAATAAGGACTCATAAAAGTATTATCTACACACAAAAGGCAATCATGAGCTTTGCAAAGCGCAGCAATTTTTTGGACGTCCGAAATTTTAAGCATGGGATTAGTGGGTGTTTCTAGCCAAAATAATTTTGGCTTTTTGCTCTTAATGATTTCTTCCACAAGATTTAACTGAGTCGTATCGACAAAAGAAAAATGGTGTATATTTTGAAACACTTTATTGAAGAGACGATTTGTTCCCCCGTAAACATCATCACCACAAATCACGTTACTTCCTACAGGAAGCATATGCATGATGAGTGTGGTTATCGACATTCCACTTGAGGTTGCCAATGCGTAGTCAGCAGATTCAATGGCGGCCAAACACTCTTCCAAGCGAGTGCGAGTGGGATTGTGCGAGCGAGAGTATTCATAACCAAGATGCTCGCCAGGTGCTGATTGCACAAAAGTACTAGTCTGATGAATGGCAGGCATGATGGATCCGGTAACGGGATCGGGGGCCCCTCCTGCATGGATCGACTTGGTAGCCATACCATATTGGGAATAACTATTTTCTTTTTTTAAATGTGTCATTATTTATACCTTCTCTATTTGATTTTACTTATTAAATTTCTATGCGGGCGTTCGTACCTGAAATTTCTTTCACCCTTAAAGTCAACGTTTCATTTTCGACACCAACATCCATACCCTTTTCTTTAAGCCAAGTTTTATTATAAAGCTTACTTAAGTAGCGCGCGCCAGAATCAGGTAAAATAACCACAAAGCGTTTTCCTTGGGTGAGAGTGGGATTTTCATTCACAAAATTGATTGTACCTGCAACCGCAGCGCCACAACTTCCTCCACAAAAAATTCCTTCCTCTTTCAAAAGTCTTCTGGTCATCGAAAAACTTTGTTGATCGTTTACGTTAGCAAAAAAATCAATCAAATCAAATTTTACATTTCCCGGTAAATAGTCTTGCCCAATACCTTCGACTAGGTAAGGGGCACCTTCACCCATTTTTTTTGTTTTTGAGTATGGCAAAAGGATGGAGCCTTCTGGATCAATACCTAAAGATTTAATTCGCGTACTTTTTTCCTTAAAAAATTTGCTTGTCCCAGAAATCGTTCCTCCTGTCCCAACACCTGCCGCAAAAAAATCAAAATCACCTTCCGTTTGCTCCCAAATTTCAGGGCCAGTACTGTAGTAGTGAGATAAATAGTTGTCCTCATTTTCATATTGATCCGCGTAGTACGCTCCAGGAATTTCCTTCGCCAATTTGTGTGCCACAGAGTGATAAGAATCAGGATGCTTGGAATCCACACTGGAAGGACAAATGACAACGATGGATCCAGTCGATTTTAATAAATCGATTTTTTCACGGGACTGTTTGTCTGACATGACAAAAATGGCCTGACATCCATGCACGGCCGCAAACAATGCAATTCCCATTCCTGTATTTCCAGAAGTCGCTTCAACGATGACACCACCTGGTTTTAGCTCCCCTCGCTCCATCGCTTTTTGACAGATGTGTCTGCCAATGCGGTCCTTGATCGATCCGCCGGGATTCATGAATTCACACTTCACTAAAATTTCCACTGGCAGATTTTTTGCAACTTTATTTAAGCGAACAATGGGTGTGTGTCCAATGGCTTCGAGAATGTTAGCTTTTATGGATTTCATAATGATTATTTTCCTATTTTTTTCTCAACTGATAAGGAGTGGTTATTAAGGTCTTTGCTATAAACTTTACTAAGAAATGAAAGAACTTGTAAAAGAATTAGTGGCGTAACTAGTGACGAAATTAGTGACAGAGCGGGAATGGTTTTGCGCTGCAATCCAAGATTAATCCGGGGTGACATAACCACTCTTCAGAGAGTTCACTACATCCCATAAAATCTTCATTTTCAATATGTGATCTACCCAAATGGCAGGGAGGTTTATTTTTTCCACCGCAATCAACAGTCCCACAAAACCTTATGCCATGGAGGCCACACTTGCCATGCATGACCTGTGAATAACCTTGCTGACACAAATGACACTTATCATCCATCACAGGTGCGCATTGATCATCCCACTCGGCACACTTTACCAGGTCCGGATAATGAGAGACAGGTAGGTTTTTTATCACCAAAGAAGGTATTTCCTTAGAAGCATTTTTGCCCATAAAACTGGCAGTAAATTGAACACCCTCAATGGATGATTTAAAAAAGGGGGAATGAAAAATTTCTCGCTGCCTCGCTGGCAGAAGCCGTCCCTCCTTAATTTCAGCTTGCTTCCAATTCAAAAGATAATAATTGAGAGAAAAATTTTTAATTTCTCCCTTCACGCTCTTGCGATAACTAAGTTTCAATTTTGATACGCTAATTCCCCCTATTACTTCACTTTCCAAAGTCAGTTCATGTCCGCTTAAATCAGCTAAAGTTGAGATAGATTTGTCACTAATTTGGCAACTATCAAGTAAATCACTCACATGCCAAGTTAAGTAAAACCGCCCCTCTTTTAATTGAGATATAAGGCATCCATAAATGGTTTTCATTTTCTTATCTGTTAACGATAAGGACTTAAAACGTAGCAGCACTTCTTCTGGTTTTTTTTGAAATTCTGATGAATAGATCGCATTTTTATTTACATCACTGGGAAGATTTATCAATTGAAACTCATAAGAACCCATTAGTATATCGTCAATAACTACATCTTGCTTAAAATGTTTATCGCAACTAAAGATAAGGAAAAACAGAAATAAAAAAGTAGGGAAAATGATTTTCAAAAAAATTCTCCAAATTCTTGATAACAACGAAAAGCAATTTCCACTTTACTAGGATTCAAAGGAATGGATTCGATCATTCCCCATATGGAATTTGCCGAATTCATTTTGCTTCCCTCTCCCGACTTTCCATTCCATCCCGTTCGATAGGCAATGTGGTTCCAGGGATGATCCGCAGGAAGCAAGAGACTAAAGGTTGAAAGATTAAATGTTGGATCCCAAGCATTTTCTACCGCCTCAAAATAATGATCTTTCCACTGAAAAGTTCCCATCCAACTTGCATAATCCATGGAGAAGGCCTTTTTAGTTTTATCATTGAGTCCTTTGGGAGATTGTGGAAAAAGTTGATTCCTTGAAATTAATTCAAATTGATTTTCTGAATTGGGTTTGCGAAAAAAAACATTAGCATCATAGAGGGCGGCAGTAAGCGGTCTTTTGCCGCGAAAATGGCAAAAATCTTTCATTTCAACTTGAGTTAAATTAGTTACCGGAAACGGCCATTTCTCTGCATTACTTTGAATTTGATTTTCTTTTCCTTGAAACCATAAAAATTCATTATAATCTTGTTGAGTCACTAAGAATTTATCAATGGTAAAAAAACGCCCTCGGTTATCCCAAATACGTGGTGTTTCCACTTGAGTTTGCTTGGTTATATTTTCATATAAATCTTTTGACATTTTTTTCTTCAGTTGATCTAAGGTTTGACCATAATCATATTTTTGCTCTGGTAAGTAAGTTTGATGACATAAATTTTCAAGAATGAAACGATAGGAAAATGATATTTCCGCAATGTATATCTCCATGGCAATTCCATAAGGGGTCACAAATTCCCCTTGATCCAGAGAACGAGCAACTGTTCTGTAGACTCTTTTTTTGGTAGACCAAACAGCAATGGCGTCCTCTTGCGCACTTACTTCCACCTCCCACTTTTCCGTTTTTGAGATGGCAATTTTAAATTTTGAGGAGGATTTTTCGCCGTTTAATTTTTGAAACTGCTCCGTAAAATAGCATTGCAAGAAATGGGGATTACACCTCAAGTATTCACGATTAATTTCTGCGGGCATTTTTCCCATTTCTGGACAATGGGACTTTTCGAAATCTATTTCTCGGCGATAATCCCCTTTGGTCCACAATTGCTGAACTTCGTTTACACTAAGCAGGATTATTTTTGTCAACTTTTCAGAGGATGGGCGCTTCACCATTAAATGGGGAACAGGAATAGAAAAATAAACAACGAGCGTGATGACTGCGACAGAAGAGATCATGGCCACCCACACAAACCATCGGGCCATAATGTTGTACCTCACTTATACTATTAGTATCTTAAGTATCTGCCTCGGTAGATACAGAATGCTGAATTACAGATTAACAAGACTAGGGAGGAGTTGCCAATGGAGTGGATGAAAGAACTAAAAGAAGAAAAAAAGAAATTTGAGCAAATTTTTTCTTTTGATGAATTCATGCAGCTATTAGAAAAAAATTCTCTCTCCCAATTGAGGTCATCGTCAAAATATTTTACCGATCTCTTTGATTATTTTGGCAAAAGTGAGGACGGTCAGTTTAAATTATTTCAAAAAGAATGGGCCAGCTCTCCACCCATCAGAGGCCACGCCAATATTCAACAAAAAATTTATGATCAACTTAAAAATTTCTCTGAAGAAGGATTCAACAGCAAGCTGCTTCTTCTGATTGGCCCAAATGGTTCAGCGAAATCTAGTTTGGTAAAAAAAATTATGTTGGCCGCCCAAGACTACTCTAATACGACCGATGGTGCACTTTACACCTTTAGTTGGATTTTCCCTATCGATAGCATCACTAAAGGATCAGTAGGATTTCAAAAAATAGAAAAAACTTACAAAAATGAAACGTACGCCCACCTTGATGATCAAGAAATAACGGCCATTTTAACTTCCGAGCTAAAAGATCATCCGCTTTTACTCATTCCGATTGAGCAAAGAAGAAGATTGATTGATCAGCAATTGGCCGATCACCCCAAGCACCTAGAGAATATAAAGAAAACATTTCTCTATCACGGTGATCTTTCCCAGAGAAATAAAAGTATTTTTGATGCGCTCCTTAAAAACTATCAAGGTGATTTTTTGCAAGTTCTCAAACACATTCGTGTCGAGCGATTTTTTATTAATCGTCGCTATTCTTCAAGCGCCGTCACCATTGAACCGCAACTTCATGTGGATGCTCAGCTGCAACAAATAACCATGGACCGAAGACTATCCACTCTTCCTCCCAGTTTACAATCGCTCAATTTATTTGCTCTCAATGGTGAAGTTATTTTGGCCAACCGGGGAATTTTAGAATTCTCTGATCTCTTTAAACGGCCACTAGATACGTTTAAATATTTACTTACCACTATGGAATCCAAGACCGTAAACCTCCATGGAATCTTAATGGAACTCGACATTTTCTTTATTGGAACTTCCAACGAGCTCCACTTTTCGGCGTTCAAACAACATCCTGATTTTAATTCCTTTAAAGGCCGCTTCCATTTTATACGCACCCCTTATTTAAATGATTATTTAAAAGAACTGCAAATCTATGAAGAACAACTTTCCATCATTTCTCCTAGGTGTCGCTATGAGCCTCACGCACTTGAGCTTCTTTGCCTTTGGAGCGTAATGACGAGACTTAGACGTCCGATGATTACTAATTACTCTGACAAAGCGCTCGGCGAAATCGTTTCAAAATTGAATCCACTAGAAAAATGCCTCTTTATCGCCAAAGGTACAACGCCTGAATCTCTCGACACCAAAGAAAAGCAAATTTTAAGAAATGGCCGTCATGAAGTTCTTCAAGAATTTGAAAACGATCCGCTATACGAAGGTAAATTTGGTATTTCTCCTCGAGAAATCAAGCAATACATCTATGAAATGGCCGGTCAAAATGATCACATCGACGCGATGGATATTATTGAGAATTTGCGAGAATTGCAGGATAGAAAAAATGAATTTGATTTTTTAAATATTTCCTCTCAAGGCGATTACCATAATTATGCAAAATTCTTAGACATTCTCCAAGAATATTTACTTGATCTTTATGATGGAGAAATTAGAGAATCCATTGGGCTCATCGATAACCGATCTTACGAGGAATACTTAGAAAAATATATTCTTCACATCACCGCCATGATTAAGGGCGAAAAAATAAAAAATCACATTACGGGAAAATTTGAAGTGAGTGATACCTATTTTATTACTGAATTTGAGTCCAACTTAACGCTAAAAGAAAAATCCACCGATTTCCGCTCCCACATGATCTCGCGAGTCGGTGCTTACTCACTCGATTATCCAGGGAAAAAAATCGTTTACAGTGAAATTTTCCCTGATATTGTAAAACTACTTCAAGAATCTTTTAGGGCCGAGCAAAAGAAAGTCATTAACCAACTGACCAAGCAATTAGTGGTCATCTTAGATGAAATGAAGCAGTCGGGTGATTACTTAGAGCAAGGACATCGTCTTAACAAGGAAGTTTCACAAAAATTTCACACCATGATGGAAAACTTAAAAACCAAATATCATTATTCCGAAAAAGGGGCATTAAAATTATTAAGAAATTTGATTTCTAAGAGATATTGAAGTAATTAAGTGAAATTCATTTTCAATTTCATTTTATTTTGATTTTCACTTTGGAGTTTCCATTACTTTAATTCAACGTTTCAAGAATGATTTTTCTTTTTCTGCCTTCGTTGCTGGAATCATCGTCGTTGTTGTTGGCATCACGAGCTCTGGGGTTCTGGTCTTTAAATCCGCGCAAGCTTTTGGCGCCACTCCCCTCGAAGCAAGCTCATGGCTCGGATCACTTTGTATGGCGATGGGTATCCTTGGAATTTTTCTCTCCTGGAAATATAAGATTCCCATCCTCATTGCCTGGTCAACTGCGAGCGCTGCGCTATTAGTGGGTGGAGTTGAGGGAGTTTCGATGGGAGAGGTAATCGGAGCATTTATCTTTTCTGCGTCTTGTATTTTCTTAGTGGGCATCACTGGGATCTTTTCCAAACTCATGAATAAAATTCCCCTGACTCTTGCCAACGCATTGCTCGCAGGCGTGCTTTTTAAATTTTGTATTGATATTTTTAGCACACTAAAAGAGGGCCCATGGATTAGTGTATCTATGATAGTGGCCTATTTTTTCGTAAAAAAATTTAAAGCACGCTACGCCATCGTTGGCGTTCTCGCCGTTGGCCTTTTCGTGAGTACCCTCATGGGAAAAATTCCTTTTGAAAGTTTCCAGGTAAGTTTCACTCATTGGCATTTTACGCGCCCAGAATTTTCCATGAAGGCCATTTTTAGTATTGGTATTCCTCTTTTTATCGTCACCATGACTTCACAAAATTTACCTGGCATTGCTGCTTTTAGAAGTCATGGCTTTGCCACTCACACCACATCTCTCATTTCTTGGACGGGGTTTACTAATTTGTTGGTGGCTCCTTTTGGCGGATTCTCTATCAACCTTGCGGCCATTACGGCGGCCATTGGTCTTGGGCCAGAGGCCCATGAAAATAAAAATAAGCGGTACATCGTTGGTCTTGTGTCTGGATTTTTTTATCTTTTCATTGGAATTTTTGCAGGCACGATGACATCACTCTTCGCGGCCCTTCCCCATCAAATGATTTTAACGTTAGTGGGACTTGCACTCCTAGGCACTACGTCCAGTTCACTTCACGCAGCGCTCAATCATGATTCAGAAAGAGAGTCAGCGTTTCTTTGCTTTATCGTTACCGCTTCTGGTTTATCTCTTTTTGGGGTTGGCAGCGCTTTTTGGGGAGTTGTCGCCGGCGGTTTTATTCATATGATTTTTAAAAAACATTCGCCAGAGTGAAAATGATAATATGAACGGTGTTATCGAAAAAGATTTTACTCCAGAATATTACCGCCTTTTATGTGAAGTCACTCCTGAGTACGTGGGCCTAAGGCTCGATAAATTTGTGCAACTCCACTTTCCTAGTTTTAGTAGACAATTTATTCAAAAAAAAATTTCCCTTAAAGAAATTACTTTTATTGGAAACGCACGCTCCTTAACCTTAGATCTGCGCCCATCTTTGAGATTACTTCGCGGCGACCGTGTGCAAGTTATTTGTCCGTTTGATCCGAGCGACCAAGAATATTGGCGCGGATCTCCCGTGGATTTAGATTATGAGTTGCCCGTGATTTATGAAGATGAAGATGTGCTCGCCGTCAATAAACCGCCGTTTATGATTACTCACCCAGCAGGAAGACATGTGTTTCATTGTGCAACCGTGATCGCTGAAAGGAGCCTTGGATATCAAGTGAATTCCCTACATCGTATCGATCGTGAAACGTCTGGAATTTTACTACTTGGAAAAAATGCAAGAAACTCCCACATCTTAAGTAATTTATTTGAAGAGCGTCTCATCAAGAAGGCCTATTTTTTTGTGGCAAGCACAAAGAAAAATTATGCAACCGGCGAAGTCTTTTTCGCAGAAGAATCGATTGGGCCACGCCCCAATTATGAAAAACATCTTATCATGGAATGTTTTCCTAAAGACGATATCAGAGGAAAAGCTTCACTCACCTTTTTTAAAATTTTATTTCAAGATGAAAAAATCACCATCGGACTCGCCTTTCCCAAAACCGGAAGGCAGCACCAAATCCGCGTCCACGCCGCCTATCACGGACTACCGCTCATAGGGGATAAGCTTTACAGTGGTGATAGTGACGTTTTTTTCAGACTCAAAGAACGTACCGCAACCAAAGAAGATTTTGATCGACTGCAAATTCCGAGGCAAGCGCTCCACGCCTTGGGGATTTATATTGGCTTTGACCCTCTCGTTTCAAAATTGATGATTCAAGGAAAAACGCTTTTTGCGCCGCCATCAAAAGATTTAGTAATATGGCTCAGCGAAAAAAATATAAGTATAAGTTTTGAAACGCTTAAAAACTCTGTGGAAAATTTTTTCTTAGAAAATAAAGAACGCCTTTGATTTCCGATTGCTCTTCGCCGTCTAATATTGTGGCCGGATGATGCTGCATCTCACTTAAGAGCGGCCGAATATTGGAAACCCCTACGGAATTCTTAATCTCCTTAAACATACTTTGATCATTGAGTGAGTCGCCAAAATAAATGGCATTTGTCTTTAGGTCTTCAAACGAAATCCCCTCCCACTCACACCAACTTTTCACTCCCTCAATTTTATTAACTTTATGAAAATTGAGATTGAGATGGATATTCGATTGGGAAAAGCTAGCACCCCACTCCCTTAATTTATTTTTTAGGGACTTCATTAAAGAAGGATCTCGCAGCGATTCCAGTTCAAGCGCATGGTCAGTCATTCTACCTGTGTTATCAATCGCATGAATGACAGAAGGAAACTCAGAAATTAAATGTGATTTTAAGTCGCCTAATTTTTGCTCTTGCTCAAGCGAGCAAAGGTTTCGCCTCTCAATTAATTCACTTTTTGGTAAGCGCTTCAAAATAATGGGGCCACCTTCTGCAATCACCGCATGGATATCAGGAAAATGAGTGAGTAAAAAAATTCCCCAAGCACAACTTCGCCCGGTGACAATGACCAGCTTTGCCTTGGGAGATTTATTAACGATTTGCAAAAATTGAAAAAAATATTCGTTGATGGCCCCTTTCCATGTGAGGGTGCCATCAAAATCCGACAAAATCATCATTAGAAATCTTTCGATAATCCAAGCACAAATCCCGTGAAGCTGCGCTTTAAATTAAATTGCGCTTCAAAATTGAAAATTAAGTTGTGCCATTTTTCTTTGAAAGGAATAATCGTTCCCAAGGTAAGCGCATCTGAAAACCGTCCCCCTTTAGAATTTTTATCGCCCACGATGTAGCGAAATGGGAGGCCAATGAAAGGGTAGACTTCCATTTGATAGGCCTGCACACCCTTAGAAAAAATGGGCGAGATTCCAAGAATATTATAATTTTCTTTCGACATGCGCGAAATTTCATAAAAACCTTTCACGTTAAAGGCCGGCTGATTTCCATAATCTGGAAATAGTTCCCAAGTTCCACCAAAAATGAGGTTGACGTCACGCTCCCCCGAACCTGCGGAAAGACCAAAGTCAAAAAGCGAATTTTCATCAAATTGATTGGAATAGCGACCACCAAAACCGATTCCAGAATCGGGCGAGAGATCGATACCCAGCTCACCACTTACATACTGCTTACCGACTCCGTCCGACTTTTTAGGGAGTGCAGAAAGGCCGAGAGTGGATGTTGCATAGGATGATGCTAAGGTGGAGATCATCCAAGAAGAATAAAATAGGATTCGAACAAATAAATTCAAGAATGAAGAAGGCATGAGTTACTCCTACTTAAAAATGAGGGGATCTTTTGATTATGGTCTAAGCTTCAGCATTTTTCATTGTTTTTATGAGGATCATTCAAGAAAATCTTCCCTAGTCTGAAGGAATTGGGTTACTCCCAATTGACTAATTCATGGAAAGTCATTAGTCTTCGAGTGAGTAGTCCAATTACATTTTATGGTGGCCGTAGTTCAGTTGGTAGAGCACCTGATTGTGGTTCAGGTTGTCGTGGGTTCGAGCCCCATCGGTCACCCCATTTTTTACTTATCAAACCTTTCTTCCAAGATACACAACCCATTTATTGGTTCTTCCCCCATCGAAATTCATAATTGTTCGATTTTTCCATGAATTGAAATTTAATATCGTGCTCTTTACATTCTCCGCGTCTAACTTTTTTAAAATAATGACTACGCTTTAACACAAACTCTACCTCAATCCAGTTGCACGGAATACTTTTCTTAATTAAATTTAATTCTTTTTCTTCCGCAAGATAAAAGGATGTTTTTATCTTATGATTAGCATCAAAAAATACCCCAATTTGTGGATATTTGAATTCTTGAAAATTGTATATGATGCCATTACCCGCAATTTCATCCGCCGCACCAAACTCTTTCTCAACATCTTCTTTATGATAATTTTGCATATAAGCTCGATCAAGAAAAAGAAATCTTTCTTCTTTTAATGAAGAACGACTAGATACACATGACATTAGAAATAACACCAGTAAAATATGTTTCATTTTTTAAACCTTTTATTAAAAAATTCATAAACTTTAGGATTATGATTTTTTACAACTTCTGGCGTTGTCATAAAGAGCCCAAAATAGTTGGAAAAATCCTCTTCCTTATCTAAGTCCGAATCCGCTTGGATTAGTTTTTCTGGAGGGAAATCAACAATTTTTTCATTTTCACGTTTGTAGGTCCAACCAGAAAGCCTAGCAAATTCTTCCAAGTCTTTTTTGTTCCATTTTTCGTAATGCAAATGTGAAAATTCGTGCGCAATGATTTCTTTTTTATTGGTGGCCTTAAAGAACTGGTCATATAGTGAAGCGATTTTGATTTTCAAGCGTGTCGAACTTCGGATCTCATCGCCTGCGACGTGCAGGAGCACGTCTCGGCGCTTCGACACTCGTTCTCCTTCTTGAAAACCAAACTTGCTTCACTATATAAAACAACATAACCATCCTTAGGATTTGAAGTAGCGGGGTTACCATCAAATACAGAGCTTGATGCGCGGTAAATTTTATAATGAAACAGTTCAAACCAAATAGGCATTTCACTTACAAGTGAAGTAAATTCCTGAGCATCCTTTTCACTCCAATTTAATATTTTTTCTTTTTGCGGCCACCCTGGTGGTCTCTGATTTAGCAAACTGGGTGCAAATTTATCTGCTCCTGGCCATTTTTCCCGACAGTGTTCACGCCTAATATGATCCTTTACCTGTGAACCATTTCTCGTATGCTCTTTAACATGTTGTGATGCAATTTTACTTTGCCACTATTTGCATTCAATCGACAAAGCATTTTTAGACGTAAGACATACATATAGGAAAATCGCTTTCCATATCTTGCCAGGTAAATTTTTATAACTACACATTTTATTCATAATAGAATTTCCGTATAATTTTCTATTACATAGCTTATCAAAATTATTCTCTAGTCTTGCTTTTTTTTAAAGATAAAAGCCAATCATTAATTTCTTCAAAAACCTCCTCAAGATTTGAGGGCAAATCATGATAATTTTTAATGTGCTTTTGCCATCGCTTATTCATCTCTTCACTGATCCATGACTTCTTTAAATCGAAATCCAGCCCCTTACTTTCAAAAAGTCTTTTCAAGATACTTCGATCAATAGCTATTTTAGATTTTTTTATTCTGAACAGATCATCATAATCCTTCATCCTACTATTTCCTGAACCAAATCGGTGAGAGGCCGCAACTTTATCTGAAATAATATTTTCAATACTAGCGGATGTATAAACGGCATTACTTAGCGTTGACTTAACTTTTGAAATATCAGTTGGTATTGCATAAACAATATCAATACTAAACTAGTTTGACTGCCCTGAGTTTGTTTTATAAGCAATAATAACATTTGCCCCAAATTCTCCTTCCTGTTCAACTTCTGAAAAATCTTTTATCGAAAATTTAATATTGGGAAAATAATTTAATGCTTTATTTAAGGATTCACGAACTTCTTTATGAGACTTTAGATGAAGAGTAGAAAAATCTAAATCGATTGTTTGCCTTGGTGTTTTTATATAGTGCCAAAGTAAATTTCCACCTTTAAAAATAAAGTCACTACTTATATTTCCCATAGCTTCCAAAAAAGTAAGCATAACAAACTTCTGAAAAGCAACTGCCCCGTGTTGTTCGTTTTTTGATGCCCATGAAATAAACTTCTGTTTGAAAGTTTTTTCATCCATGGACATCCTCCATGATGATGTCTCTTAAAATTCTTACCCCTAAGATCTCATCAACTCTTCTAATCTTTTCATATTGAACGGCCGGCTTTTTTTTATCCAAAAAAAATCGACGATATTTTTTTATGGCCTTATAATACGTTTCACTAGAATCTCCTTGCTTATATGCTTCAAATAGCGTTCTTTCAGGAGAATAAATTTTTATTTTAATGGGTACATTGGGAAAGGCCCTCAATTCCACATCAAAAATTTTTTTGGGATGTACTCTATGGGCCCTGATCAAGGTATTTGTAATATTCGTGCTATTAGGAATATCGACATGAATTTCTCGAATAAAATCATCTCCTAGTCTGTACAAAGAAAGCGCCGTAATTCCTGAAATCACACATTGGGGAAAATATTTTGTTACTGCGGCAAATTGAGCTTCTCCCTCTTCAATATCTAGAAGTGTAAAAAGCCCCATACCTTTGGGATGAACTTGCTTTAGCATTTGGGCCTCAACTAATCGATAAACCTTCTTACTATTTCCCAAAACCTTCGTGGCGTCAGCTAAGCTTATTACCTTTTGCTTATTCAATATTTTTTTTATTTTCTCATCCATGTCTAAATTCCGTCATAATGTATCTTTTCAGTCTTAATCCTACCATAAACCCAAGCTATGTCCAAATTTCGTCATAATATTGTATTATTGTCTGAATTTACCCAGTAACCTACCCTTTTCTACAAAATTCACCTAATCTTTTTACTCAGAAATTTTTCATTGAACTTTAAAATCTGTGAAATAGTCTTTGCAAACCACCTTCCATTGCTCTTTGTTTTAATTTGCCTGAGATCCAATTCCTTCACGATAAAATGAAAATTTTTTCCCTGGCCACGTAACTCAGACATCAGCTCTACATTCCTCCACTAACCCATATTCTTTTCCATGACACCTAGAACTGAATTCCATCCATAGGGTACCTGCCTGGAATTTAGAAGGTAGGTTGAAAGGACATCATCACGGTAACGGCCAATTTTCAAGGTTCGACATCCCCCCCGGGGCGAAGGGTTGTTGGTGACACACCCAGGTACAAAACAGTGTCGCTAAATGAGAGCTTTTTAACCTCTAAACACTCCCTCGCATTCTCAGCTAATATCTCCTTATTGAATCGAATTTTGTCTTTTAGTTTTAAGGGTTATCTTCGTTAGAAGTGAGCTGTGATTTTGCTAAAATGGGCTGATTAAAGCTTAGGTTGATCGGTTCTATGGCCAGAAAGTGGGCCACCCCATTTTCCCGCTGTCTACGGAGAATAGGAAATTATTATTGGAATTAAATCCCGAAAAGTGTTAGCAGGACGATTTCCAAACAAAGCTTTATCTCTCGTGAAAGAATGGAGATCACTGCACATTCCGGAACTAACTCGAACATGGGAACAAGCTTCTGCAATAAAAACGCCAAAAAAAATAAAAGGCTTGGAGTAAAAAAATAAAACTCGGAAATAAAATTATAAAAATTCTTTCTTTGAACGATGATACTTTTATTGCCAAACTTTTATATGCTGATAAAAAAACGATCTTAGTCGATTTAAGCTTTATTTTCAAAAAACCAAAAAATCTTGCTGCTGAAATCATTAAAGGCAATTTATTTTCTCAGGCCTTCATTGAATCGGGAGCACTCGCGTGGCCAAACGGGTTAGAGATATGTCCAGACACATTAAAAATGAATGCCATCGTTAGTATAAAAAAAGTAAAAAAAATTACGGTTAAGACTGTTAACGTATGAAACGAACTGCCTTAAGTTTTACAGACTAACCGAAAAATTTTCACCCATCATCATTTTCCAAAGATAAAATCATCATCCTAATGGTATAAACACCATCAGAATGGTTGAAGAAATTATCTTTCACCAAAAAATTAGACTGGCCCACAATGATGGGAAACGTAGGGCCAATTTTGAAATGGCAGTCTATCGGATTGCTCGCTCAAAAGACTAACCACAAGGGTATTAAGTATAGGGCATGGCTATCTGAGAGCGGAGAAACTGTTTTTGGATTTGATAACCACAAACCCAAAGGACCACATCTTCATATTTGAAAGACAAAAATTGGATACCACACCTTGGCGTTGATGAACTCATGGTGGATATAAATGTCCTACTAGAGAACAAGGGATTTGTTTATGAAAATGAATAGAGCATTCTTAGTTGTAGAACCTACCAAGGAAGCATTTGCACGCTTCGCTTCGGTTCTGAAGCGACCAAGTAAAACCAAATATAAAGGTTATACGATTATTAGTTTTCCCTCATTTGAAATTTTAGGCAAAGTCATTACTGGGGCCCGCTTAGAGCTTTTATCGGTGATAAAAAACCAAAAGCCAAATTCCATCCAAGAAGTCTCTCGCATGGTGGAGCGAGATTTTAAAATTGTTTACACAGATGTTAAAATTTTAGTTGAATATGGCCTAATTGAACTCAAGGAAAGTGGTGTGAGAAAAGCTGCTCTTCCAAAGGCAAAGTACAGCGAATTTATAATTGCATCCTAACAATATGTTCATAAGATTGCTGGATAAGACCTGGGAGATCTTGCTTAAATGCAAAAGATTTTTCTGGACTTAACTTTATTTCACTAGAGATAAAATTTCAATTCCAAGTTATAAAATTTATCAAAACACATTTTTAAGTCCCATCAGTTTTCTTAGTTGATACTATCCAACAAAGCAGTCCAATACTTAAAGGGTTCTGTTCGTCGATACCAAACAGCTGACAATTTATTTTCTAAGTACTTTCCTTCATTTAAGAGAACAATTTTTTTATTCTTCAAAAAACTATTTGCGATTTCTTCAGTTAAAACTCCATACCCTAAACCTAATTCAATCATTTGCACTAGTGACTCATTATTGTTTACAAAATGCCTTAATTTGTTGGTTAAGTTTATGAGATTAAATTTTTTTAAATAATTAAATGATGTTAAATCTGTTTCATCAAAATCTATAATGGGATAGGAAGAGAGAATATTTTTCAAATCCTTTTTATGCCATTTATGCGGGCCAACAAGAACATATCTTTCTGGCTTTAGAGGTTTATTTTCAAATTCTTTGGGAACAAAATTTGATGGCACAATTGCAATATCTGTTTTGCCTTTTTTAAGATCAGAAATCCATTCATGTTCATCTTGGATTTTAAAATTAAATAACATCTTAGGATAAAATTTTGCATACTGAAGAATCGAGGGAATGATTCGTGAGTTCATCAAAGAGGTAGGGCCTGTAATTGATAAAACAATTTGATTGGCGTTTTCAAGACCACGCAAATTGGCCATTGTTTCAGATTCTAGCTGTTTTGCCCTGAGGCAATAGCGATAAAGCTGATCACCTTCCTTCGTTAGTAGCATTCCCTTTCTTGTTCTAATAAATAGCGTAACCCCTAGACCAGACTCCAAGGACCGAATTCTTTGCGTCACTCCCGTCCGTGTCAGATGAATCTTGGCAGCGGCTGCGTGAACTGTCTTGGCTTCACAAATAGCAAGAAAAGCTTCTAAATTTGGATTAAGTAAACTCATTTAAATTCATCATACAATAGAAATAATGAATTTTACTAGAAAAACTTAACAAGCTACTTTGCTTACAGGGCGAGTCGGCCAAAAGGTTTCGCTCTTGGCCTCTCATAGAACGGTACAGGAACTTCTCAGCTCATACCGCTCCCATTAAACAAACGATTTCCCTATACCTTTCTCCCAGTGAATAAATAGCTTCGGATTTTGATTTGC